>JADLFV010000109.1 GCA_020849625.1 Phycisphaeraceae bacterium | reverse complement strand
CTCAATTGCTTGATTACCCCCAGTCGCCTGAACGGAAAAAAACGTTCGGCACGGACGCGACCGGGCCCAAGTGAGTGAGTGCTGCTTCGACGCCATCGGCTTGACGTACGTCCGCCCGTGCCCGGATCACAAGCGTTCAGAAACCCCCGCCCCCCGGAAGTTGAAATAAATACTTCCGGGGGCGGAGGCTGACAGGCGCGTCGCCTACCGGCTCTACGGGGCCTCGGCGAAACTGGCCTTCCCCCCCGGAAGTGATTCACTGCGCCAGCGGTGCGTCACGACGTGGTGTCGCCTTGCTGCGCGCGTGGCGGGTCTGGGCCGATCGGGTCCGTCATGCGCCAGCGGGGTGATTTTTGATTGAGGATTGAGGATTTTTGATTGGGTGGATATTCAGGGATTTCAAAATCAAGAATCCTCAATCAAACGGCGACGTCCGGGTCGCCATTGACGCTGAGAAACAACGCCGCGTGGTCGCGGCGGCTAAACGTTGAGACTTGCCGGGGGCGGCGGCCTCGCCGGGTGGACGGTATGAATGGGACGGGATCGTGGGGGTGCACTTTGTCTTGTGGTTGGTGTAATATCCACGGGATGAATACCGCAGAAACCTCACTGTGGGAATCGCTTCTCGTGGGCGGTTTGCTGTTGCTTGCACTGGTATTCGGCGCGATGGTTGCTGCCGCGGCCCAGGCGCAGGAAGCGGCCGTCAACCCAGGCGCGGCCGGGCCGCGCGATCGGTTCCTGCTGCTGGATGAGCGGATCGTGGCCGAGGCGATCAATGCAAAGCTGGTGCTGGGCCAGGTGAAAAAGGAGTCGCGCAATCCGTTGTTCGGAGAGGACAAGCCTTGGGAGCCGCGCTTCGACAATCTTTATGCCAACGTGCTGTTTGATCAGCAGGAACAGATTTACAAGTGCTGGTACAGCCCGTTCATCGTCGATCCGGGCAGCACGCAGTATCCGCCCGGGCAACGTGAAGGTGTGAACTATCCCCGCAGCGGCCGGGAGATGGGCATCTGTTACGCGATCTCCAGAGATGGCATCACATGGGAAAAACCCGATCTGGGGCTTGTGGAGTTCGACGGCAGCACGAGTAACAACCTCATCCGGCGCGGTCCGCACGGGGCGGGGATTTACAGGGACCAGCGCGACCCGGACCCGCAACGGCGATACAAGATGCTGTTCAAGGACATGGAGACGGGACTATCGGTGGCGTTTTCAGGTGATGGTCTGCACTGGTCGGCAGCGCAACTTGCTCAGGGCGCTGACGTGCGCGGCGACACGCATAACAACGCACTGTGGGCCCCGACGCTGAACCATTACGTCGGCATCACACGCACCCGCAGCGAAGAGAAAGGCCGGCAGGTAGCCCGCATCACTTCCAACGATTTTGTGAACTGGTCAGAGGCAGAAGTTGTGCTGGAAGGTCTGGAGTTGAACCTTCAGACCTATGCCATGCCGGTGTTTTATCACGGGGGCATCTACCTGGGACTGGTGGCGATACACGATCAGCAGCAGGACCGGGTGTGGACCGAGCTGGCGTGGAGCGCGGACACCATCACCTGGCATCGCGTGCTGCCGGGCGTGCCGCTGATCGGCAACGCCGAGGAGCCTGGCGCTTACGACTGGGGCTGCGTGTATGCCGCGGCCTATCCGGTGTTTTTGCCCGATGAGATTCGCCTGTACTACAGCGGCAGCGACGGACGGCACACCAGTTGGCGCAAGGGTTACCTGTGCCTGGCCACGCTGCGCCCGGATGGTTTTGCCGGTTACGAGCCGGTGGTGGACGACGCATCCGCGTTTATCACCACGATGCCGCTGCAGGTCGGCAAACGGGCGCTGTGCCTCAGCGCGGACGTGGAGGACGGCGGTTTCGTGCGGGTGGCGGTGCTGGACGAGGCGGGCAATTACCTGATCGAATCGCAGGATGTCACCAAGACGGTCAGCGACGGCCGGGTGCCGTGGCACGATGCGAACGACCCCGCAACGTATGGTGACACTGCCATCCGACTGCGCTTCGAGCTGCGCAAGGCGACGCTGTATTCGTTCAGTTTTCAGGATGAGTGATGGGGTACGGGCGAACCGGCGAGGCGTAATTCTCCGGCTGTTGCGGATCGCGTTTCGTCACGCAACAGGTGAACATGGTGAACCTGACGGCTGCTAAAATGTTTAGCGACATTTAGAACCAATTCAGACATCCAAATATCTTTTGCCTGATAGCCCATTCGGGCGATTTTTCTCTTTTATTCGCCTGCTCAAACGATTAAATTGAGCATAACTTCCTCGCTGCAATGGTGGCGGGGTGTGTGGGTTCAGTCGCGGTGATCGGAGCAGCGGCTGGCGGGTCCGCGGGTGGATAGAGGAAGGACAATGAAATTCAGTTTTTGTTGCGGGTGTGGGATGGTGTTGTGGTTGTGCTGCGCGCAGGCTTTCGCAGCCAGCACGGAAACCGATTCGCCATACCAGGGCGTGACGCATCATCACATCGTGACCACAGCCCCGCGGCTGGTGGACATTCACATTGTCGAGATCGATCCGACGGCGGCGGGCATCGACTTTTTCGTGTCGCCGTCCAACGGCTCATCGCCGGGTGAAACCAATCATCAGACCACGAGCGGGTTCGTGACGCAGCACAACCTTCAGATCGGCCTCAACGCCAACTTCACCGCGTATGCGCCGTCGGCGCCGTACATGGACGTGCTGGGGATCGCAGCCAGCAATGGCGATGTGTACTCGCCGTTCTACGCCGGTTGGCCGGGCATCAACATCACGCAGAACAATCAGGTCAACATGGTGCAGGCGGTGGCGGGCAACATCTCGCACGATCCGCCGGACTATTACAGCGGCTATGCCCCCAATCCGAACGTGCCGCTGTACAACGCGGTGGGCGGCAACGAGCACATCGTGCACAACGGTCAGAACATCGCCACCTGGGCTGACGGGCTGCACCCGCGCTCGGCCATGGGGGTGACGGCGGCCGGGCATCTGCTGCTTTTCGCGGTCGATGGCCGCAATACCGGGCACAGCCTGGGCATGTCCACCAGCGAGGTGGCGGACGTGCTGATCGGCTACGGGGCGGTGGAAGCGATGAATCTGGACGGGGGTGGATCGACGACGCTGGTGTTTTCCGATCCTGCGCCGCGACTGGTGAACGTGCCGGTGGGCGTGAGCAATGTGCCGGGCACGGAGCGCAACGTGGGTTGCAACTTCGGCGTGTATGCCGCGGTTCACGCCCAGCCGCAGGCCAGCCGGTATGTGTTTGCGGATTTCGAGCAGGCTGATCAGGGCTTGTTCACGCAGTCACCGGGCTATTCGGGCAGCACGCAGGGGATCAATGAAGCGGCTTCCACCAGCGCGGCCGTGCAGGGCATCGCTCACAGCGGGCAGTGGTCGCAGCGCCTGCAGATCGTCAATGATCCTGCGGCTGGGAGCGATCAGAACCCCAGCGGCGGGTGGTTTGTGCGACACCTGTCCGGCAGCAATGCCAACCGCACGCAGAATCATGCGCGCCCCAGCAGTGGGTACATCGGATTCTGGGCCATGACCAGCGATGCCGGCGTTTCAGTGGCGCTGGCCCTGGATGACACCAACAACGTCACCGCCGACCGCAGCACGCGCAAGACGCTGATCGCCGACGGTCAGTGGCACCTGTATGAGTGGAACCTCGAGGATGATGATCTGTGGGAGGCGTGGGTCAGCGGCAACGGTGCGATCGACACGCCGGACTTCACGCTCGACTCGTTGCAGTTCTTCGGACCCCACGCCAACGCGACGATCTACATCGATGATCTGATGCACTTCAGCGGGGGCAGCCTGCTACCGGAGCCGACAGCGGCGGTTTTGGCAGGGATCAGTGTCGGCTCCTTGTTGTTTCGGCGTCCCTGAGATTTCTGATAGCCCGGGCAAAACCGAAGCAGACACAACCACAAGTATCTGCCACAGCAAAGGTAACGATAATTTCTCTTCCGCTGAATTGCCTATTTATACGTTAATATTTTTCACTTGTAGTCCGTTTGTATTGTCGGTATAGTACACGTCTAGAAAGCTCCAGGGGGTCTTGGAGCGACAATACGTTCCTCTGTTCGTAAAAGCAGGAGAAAGATATGCTTTACGGAAAAGTCAGAACCGCGCTGTTCACAGTTATCGCTGCGTCCGTGATGACCCTTTCGGCTCAGGCCACGCCGATCTATGACACGTTCGGACCGTTGCCGCAAGCCACGTTCGGCGGCCAAGGCATTCCCAACGACGAAGTCGCCGTGTCATCGCAGTTCTTCGATGGCAACGTGATCATCACCGTGGCCATGAGCGCGACGCAGCGCTACTCCAACCCGGCCCTGACCAACGACAGTGCCGGCACCTACTTCGCCACGCCCGGCAGCAACTTCGGCGGCAACAACGAAAGCGCCATCGAAGGAGCCAAATGGAACTTCAACTACTACATGAAAGTTGAAGGCATCAACGGCGCCACGCCCGTGCTGACGGACTACCAGATCAATCTCTACTACGATTTCGACACCGGACTGGACACGCCGATCGGCTCGCTGGGCCTGATCAACGTCACCAATGCCCTGCTGGGCAGCAATCCCACCGCCACTCTGCTGGAGGATTCGCAGAACCTGATGTTCGGTTTCCTGGCTTCGCCGATTCCGGGCGTGATCACCCCGCCTGCGGGCAGCTTCGATCCCAATGCGCTGGGTGAATATAACTTCGGTATCACTGTCAGTCGGGCCGGCTGGGGAGTTGAGACGGTGGCCATGGACGTTCAGGTGCTTCCTGAGCCTGGAAGTCTGGTCCTGCTCGCTCTGGCTGGCTTAATGCTGACCCCACGGCGGACACGCTAACACTCGTCTGCCGCCTGCGATCGTCGCTATCGCCCCGTGTCTCAACGGCCCGGGGCGGTTTTTTTGCGCTCGCCACGCCCTGGCCGGCGGTATCATGCGGGCCGCGATGACCACTCGAAAGCACCAATTGTCGATTGGCGTGCTGCTTGTCCTGATGCCTGTGCTGGCTTGCGCACAGAGCAAAACTTTCACCGCCACCGACACGCTGGACCTGGACCTAGCGCCGCGTGACCTGGCATGGGAACCGGCCCCGGAAGGATTCGCGGTCGTCTGTTCGCCGGGCAACGGGGTGTACAGCGCCGTGGTGCAGTTCGATTCGCCGCGGCCAAGCGGCGTGGCGACGCTGGATCGCGTGACGATGTGGTGGTACGCCGCCAGGGACGAACAGGGGCAGCCGATCGACGGACCGGCCGTGCTGGTGGTGCACACACTGCACCCGGACATGCCGTTCGCCCAGCAGATCGCGGCAACGCTGGCGAGTAAGGGCATTCACGCCTTTCTTATTCATCTGCCCGGTTACGGCGACCGCGTGGACGAGTCCGGCCTCGACCCCGGCAGCACGGCCCTGCTGCATGCTGAGCAAGGCATCGCGGATGTGCGGCGTGCCCGCGATGCGATCGTGGTGTTGCCGCACATCGAGACCGCAACGATCGTGATCCAGGGCACGAGCCTCGGTGGATTTGTGGCGGCCACGGCAGCGGGCATGGACGGAGCGTTCGAGCTGGTGTTTCTGGCATTCTGCGGCGGGGACGTAATGACGGTGCTGACCGAGGGCAAGTTCGACGCCGAGTGGCAGCATCAGCGCCTGTTACGGGCTGGTTACGACGACCAGCAGATGCGAGAGAAGCTGTCGCCGGTCGATCCGCTGCGTCTGGCCGATCGACTCGACCCGGAGCGCACGTATCTCTATTCCGCCAAAGCCGATCAGGTGATCCCCGCCGGTTGCACCGCCGCCTTGAGTGACGCCATCGGGCTCGACCAAGAGCATCACCTGTGGTACGACTGCGACCACTACACGGCCGCGCTGTTTCTGCCGGCGGTCATCGAGCACGTATGCCAGCAAATTCGAATCACGCAATTCGAATGACGAAACAATGTCCGAATGACGAAGTTGTCGAGTTTCTTCCTTCGTCCTTTGAGCATTCGTCATTAATTCGTCATTCGAATTTCGTCATTCGAATTTCCCCGCGCCCTACTTCTTCGCCGTAACGGCCGCCGCGGCTGCCCGCGTGCGCAGGTGGTCGAGCACGTTCATGTAGTTGATGTAGCTGTCGTAGGGTGATTCGTAGGGGTTGAAGTAGCGGTGCACCTCGCCGTCGGCGAAGTATTTGGTGCACATGTAGTAGAAGTGATCGGAAGTGGTCAGGTTGCGCCAGTCAGCGATCAGGCGGCGATCGCGGGTGGCTTTGACCTGCGGCTCCAGCTTGTACAGCTCGGTCAGGGCGCCGACCTGCATGGCGTTGCCGGCCCAGGCGGACAGGTCGCGCTCGGTGTCAGCCCAGGAGATCGTTCGTGGGGCATCGTATTCGCCTGCCGGCTCGAAGCTGTCGATCGCTTCGCCCACCGTCACGAACCCGTGCCCGGCCGCCAGGGCGGTGCGCGGCAGGTAGGCCATGAAGTCGAAGATGCCCGTTTCCTTCCACTGATGCTCGCCGAAGGTCTCCATGTCCATGAACAGGTTGACCACCTCGCCGGCATCGGCCAGCCATGAGACGTATTTGTCCGCCGTCAGCGGGAAGCCCGGCCAGTTGTGGTTGGAGAAGCGAAACGCGATATCGTCGCTGAGCTTGTAATGGCGCAGCAGCAGCGCCATCTGCCCAATGCCCGGCGGCGTGTAGATGTGATTGGGCGAGCGGCCGGCCAGCAGGTGATCGACGCCCTCGGTCAGAATGCCGCGGCAGTCGGTGTGCTCGGCGATGAAGGCAGCCATTTCGTTGTGATAGACCAGCTCGGTGTTGCGGAACACGCGCGGACGTTGCCCGAACACGTCCTCGATCATCAGGGCGTGCGTCTCCACCTGGTGCAGAAACTCATCGCGGCTGTGGAAGTAGGCCAGGCTGTGATGACTGGTTTCATTGAGAAACTCACAGCGGCCCGTCTCGGCCAATTCCACCATCCGATGCACGACCGTCGGCTCGTAGCGCTGAAGTTGATCCAGCAGGGCCGCGGTCACGCTGAGGCTGCACGCGAAGCGTCCGCTGGTCTCGTCCACCAGCTTCCGTAACAGGCTCAGCAGCGGCAGGTAGCACTTGTGGGTCACCTTGTGAATGATCTGGCGATTGATCGACTCATCGAAGTAATCGCTGGCGGTATCGAACACACTGTATCGGCGCAGCCTCAGGGGCTGGTGCATCTGGAAGTAAAAACAAATCGCAGCCATCGCTCCATTGTGACGCCTTTACCGTGCGTTGCAAGGCGGGTGTGAAAAGCAACGGTCGGGCGGTGCTTCCATTTAGCCCCGCGTGAATACACGCGGGGCGCCCCCGGTGTATTCACGGGGGCGAAAATGCATGCCTCCTGTTGATCCGACAAGTCTGTCGTCCGATCGAAATCGTTCTCATGAAGCAGAAGACTTCTCGGAATCCTGCCCGAAAATGATGCGGGCGCCGCGCTGGTAACGCAGGTACGCCCAGACCCATTGCGTCACTACAATGATCTTGCTGCGCAACCCGATCAGAAACAGCAGGTGGATGAACAGCCAGCCCAGCCAGGCCGGCGGACCGCTGAGCTGCCAGCGTCCGATCCGCGCCACCGCCGCCTTGCGGCCGATAGTCGCCATGATTCCCTTATCCCTGTAAACAAAGTTCATCGGGGCCAGTTCACCGCGCAAACGGGCGCTGATGAGACGGGCGGCGAACTTGCCCATCTGGATCGCCGCCGGCGCGATGCCCGGCACCAGGGAGCCGTCGCCCCGCTGCACCCTGGCCGCGTCGCCCAGCACCAGCACGCGATCGTCATCGGGCAAGGTCAGGTCGCTGCGCACCACTACGCGACCAGCCCGGTCCTGCTCGCCGCCCAGTTGCGCGGTCAGCGGCACGGCTTCGATCCCAGCCGTCCAGAAGATGTTGGCTGACTCCACGATCCTGTCGCCGAAGCGCACCTGGTCATTCTCGATGGCGGTGACGCGGTGCCCCAGGTGCACCTGCACGCCGAGCTTGCGCAACTGATCGGCCGCACTGTCGCGCAGCTTGCGGGGGAAGGACTCCAGCACGCCGTCGCTGCCCTCGATCAGCAGCACCTGGGCCTGCGCGGTGTCGATGCGGCGAAAGTCGCGGCGAAAGATCACTTTGGCCAGCTCCGCCAGGGCCCCGGCCAGCTCGACGCCCGTGGGTCCGCCGCCGACGACCACCATGGTCATCAGCTTCCGCCGCTGCTCTTGATCGTCCGTGATTTCCGCCCGCTCGAAGCTGCTGAGGATTCGGCGGCGCAGGGCCAGTGCATCATCGATCGTCTTGAGCCCCAGTGTCCGGCCGGCCCACTGGTCATGCCCGAAATAGCTGGTGCGACCACCGGCCGCGAAGACGAGCCAGTTGTAGTGCAGTTCGTCGCCGTCGGCCAGATGAATCGAGCGAGCGGACCGGTCGATGGCGGTCACCTCGTCCATGATGCAGGTGACGTTGGGTCGATTCTGGAGGATGGAGCGCAAAGGCTGGGCTATCTCAGCGGCGCTGAGGCCGGCCGTGGCGACCTGATAGAGCAGCGGCTGAAACAGGTGATGATTCTGCTTGTCGATCAGCGTCACCCGGCAGTTGCCGCGCAGTCGTTTGCAGAAGGTTAAGCCGGCAAAGCCGCCGCCGATGACCACCACGTGCGGCCGCTCTGTCGCCTTGTTTTTCCGATTCATGGCGGGGGAATTGTAGGCAATCCTCGGTTGTGTGATTAGAATGCCGACTGAACACTTGTCTTGAGGGCTTGCGCCTTTGACCTTCAATTCCCTGGCATTCGTGGTGTTTCTGCCCTGCGTGCTGGGGTTGTATTACCTGCTGAAACTGCGCGGACAGAACCACATGCTGCTGGCGGCCAGCTATCTGTTCTACGGTTGGTGGGACATGCGTTTCCTTTATCTGATTGCCGCCTCCACGGTGCTGGACTTTCTCACCGGGCTGCTGATCGGGCGGGGCCGGGTGGATCGCCGCGGCGCGATCTGGAGCGCGGGCTGGCTGCTGGGCGCTGCGGTGGTGTTCGTCGGCATCGACTGGAGCACGATGAGCGTCAATGGGGCTCTGGGCGTGTGGACGGTGGCGGGCTCGGCGGGGATGATCGTTGTCGGCTGGTTGTTTTATCCGCGCCTGCGGGCCATGGAGGAGCAGCGTCGCCGCAGGTGGTGCCTGTTTTTCAGTATGGCGGGCAACCTCGGCATCCTCGGGTTCTTCAAGTATTTCAACTTCTTCGCCGACTCGGCAGTCACCGCGCTGCACAGCGTGGGCTTGGACGTGCTGGCGCCGCGGCTGGACATCCTGCTGCCGGTGGGCATTTCGTTCTACACGTTCCAGACGATGAGCTACACGATTGACGTGTACCGCGGGGAGCTGGAGCCGACGGATCGCTTTCTGGATTTCGCCCTGTACGTGTCGTATTTCCCGCAGTTGGTGGCCGGCCCCATCGAGCGGGCCAGTCATCTGCTGCCGCGGTTGCTCGAAAAGCGCACGCTGAATGCGGACCAGTTCGCACGCGGCTGCTTTCTCATCCTGTTCGGGCTGTTCAAGAAGGTTGCCATCGCTGACGGGTTAGCGCCCTGCGTCGATGCGGTCTTCGCCCTGCATGATCCGACCTTCGGCGATGTCACGCTGGGCGTGGTCTGCTTCGCTTTCCAGATCTACTGCGACTTCTCCGGCTACACCGACATCGCCCGCGGCTGCGGCAAGCTGATGGGCATCGACATCATGCTCAACTTCAACCTGCCCTACTTCGCCTCCAACCCGCGCGAGTTCTGGACCCGCTGGCACATCTCGCTTTCCACCTGGCTGCGCGATTACCTCTACATTCCCCTGGGCGGCAACCGGCACGGCAACTGGAACACCTACCGCAACCTGATGATCACCATGCTGCTGGGCGGCTTGTGGCACGGGGCGGCCTGGAACTTCGTGCTGTGGGGATTCTTCCACGGCCTGCTGCTGTGCGTCCATCGGGCCATCGTGCCACGAAACGCTGAACCGGCCCGGGGTGTCCGGCAGTTGCTGTACATGGCTGGCTTCTTCCTGCTGACCTGCTACGGCTGGCTGCTGTTTCGGGCCCGCAGTTTCGAGCAGATCGTAACCATGAGCGCCACGCTGCTGCGCGATCTGGGCGACTGGACGATCAGCATCCCGCAGCGGCCGGCCTTCTCGGCCACGTTCGGACTGTCCTTGCTGCTGGTCTGGGAAGCTCAGCAATACCTGCGCGATCAACAGCTTTTTTACCGGAGAATTCCCCTGCCGATTCGGGCCTGGTACTACGCGGCAGTCCTTTTTTTCCTCCTGATGGGTTTGACCAATGCCGGCGGACAGTTCATCTATTTCCAGTTCTGACGACGCGCTGGCCGAGCGGCCGGTCACCGTGCGCGGCATGGCCCTGGCGGCGCTTTGGACGCTGCTGTGGCTGGCGGCTGCGGACGTGGCGGTCAATGTCGTGTTCGCCTGGCCGGCGGAAGGTCCTACTCGTGCCGGGGAGTTCGACAAGTATTTCTACTACGGGCAGTCGGCTGAGAAGAAGATGCGTGACATGCTCGATCCGCGCCATCACCCGTTCCAGTCGCTGCTGACCACCGGCTGGGCATCGCCCGATCTGGCGTCTCATCCTCTGCCCCCACGTGCCGAAAGCCCGCCCGATTCCATCCGCGTCCTGGGATTCGGCATGTCTTTCACCTTCCGCACGCTGCACGCTTTGTCCCAGGTCGATCCGCACGCGCAGGCGGAAATCTACGGTGGGCCATCCTCCACCATCAACCATTCCTTCAACCAGTTCCTCGCCCATCGCGATCGCGTGCCCGAGGCGGACTTCGTGGTGATGGGCATTCTCGCACAGTGCCTGCCCATGATTCACACCATGGCCCACGCCACCTGGAACATCGAGTACGCCTCACCGCACACCTATCCGCGCTTTGTGCTGGATGAGCAGGGCGAACTGGTGCGCGAGGATCCGCCCTATGACACGCTGGCGCAGTTCGAGGAATGGATCAATGAGCCGTCGCAGTGGCAGCAGGTGCGCGATCAGTTGTCAGCGCGCGACGCCTTTTACACGTCGTGGGCTTACGTGCAGACGCCGCTGGATCGCTCGGCGGTGGCGCGGCTGATCCGGCGCTCGGTCACGCAGCGAGCCTTTGCCCAGCGCACGCAGCGTTACGGGCTCGACGGTGAACAGAGCGAGCAGACGCGGCGCGTGGCCATCGCGCTGGTGCGGTGGTTTGTCACCGAGGTGCGGGCTGACGGCGGGCGGCCGCTGATCCTGCTGTATGAGAATCCCCAGCAGGACGGGCAGCTCAAGGCGATGTTCGCACCCATGTTCGAGGAGTTGGACGTACCCAGTTTTTCCATGACCGAGCACGTGGGCGACACCGACCCGGCCGACTTTGATGACACGGGCCATTATCTGCGGCCGTTTGACCTGATTGCCGCCCGCGACCTGCTGACACTGCTGCGCAGCGAGTTGCAGAGCCAGGGTCTGTGACCCCGGACCCCCGGAAACCGGACACGCAGTGTCCGGCTCGGATCAGGACCGCGATCTTGCCCGCTCCCGCCCCATCCCTACAATGTCCGCTCCAACCGGATCATCGGACCCCCGGAATCCTCTATGCCCGCCAGCCGTGACATTCGCCAGCAGTATCTGGACTACTTCGCCCAGCAGGCCAGGCACACCATCGTGCCCTCCTCGCCGGTGGTGCCGCTGAACGATCCGACGTTGCTGTTCACCAACGCGGGCATGAACCAGTTCAAGCCCTACTTCCTGGGCACCGAGAATCCACCCCCGGAAGTGGGTCACCGTGTGGTCGATACCCAGAAGTGCATCCGGGCCGGCGGCAAACACAACGACCTGGAAGATGTGGGCAAAGACACCTATCACCACACCTTTTTCGAGATGCTTGGCAACTGGTCCTTCGGGGACTACTTCAAAAAGGAAGCGATCGACTGGGCCTGGGATCTGCTGGTCAACGTCTGGGGGATGGACCCGGATCGCCTGCATGCGACGTACTTCGAGGGCGATGAAGCGGAAGGTCTGGCGCCCGATGATGAAGCTCACACGCTGTGGTTGAAGTATCTCCCGCCCAATCGCGTGCATCCGGGCAACAAGAAAGACAACTTCTGGGAAATGGGCGACACCGGCCCCTGCGGCCCGTGCAGTGAAATCCATTACGACCGAACGGTGGACAAGTCCGGCGGCAAGCTCGTCAACGCCGGCGTGCCCGAGGTCATCGAAATCTGGAACCTGGTCTTCATCCAGTTCAACCGCGCCCCCGGAAGTCAAGGCCAGCCAGGCAAACTTTCCTCCCTGCCCGCCAAACACGTGGACACCGGCATGGGCTTCGAACGCCTCTGTGCCGTGCTGCAGGGCAAGGACTCCAACTACGACACCGATGTCTTTACTCCCTACTTCGCTGCGATCGCCCAAGCCACCGGAGCGGCGCCTTACACGGGTGAACTGGAGAAGCCGGAGGATATCGCCTACCGCGTGATCGCCGACCACATCCGCTGCCTGACCTTCGCCCTAGCTGACGGCGCCCACTGCGGCAACGATGGCCGCAACTACGTGCTTCGCCGCATCCTCCGCCGGGCCGTGCGCTACGGGCGGCAGACATTGGGCTGTCACGAACCATTCTTCCATAAATTGGTGAACGTGGTCGTCCAGCAGATGGGCGATGTGTTCCCGGAGATCGTCAAGAAACAGGCGGAAGTGGAAGCGGAATTGCGCGAAGAGGAGGAGAGTTTCGGCCGAACTCTTGATCGCGGCATTGAACTGTTCAACGAGGCGGCTGCAAGAGCGACTCAAGCCTCAAGCCTCAAGCCTCAAGTCTCATCCGCCGACGCTTTCAAACTCCACGACACCTACGGCTTTCCGCTGGACCTGACCCAGTTGATGGCGGCCGAGCGCGGCATGAGTGTGAATGTCGATGGCTTCAACAAGCTCATGGACGAAGCCCGCGAGCGATCCCGCGCCGACGGCGGCACTTCCGGGGGCGTTCATGCTCAACTGACCGAGCTGGTGCAGCAGAACAAATTCGACGCAACCATATTCCTCGGCTACGAAACCACGCAGTTTGAAGGCGAAACCAGTGTGCGTGCCTTCCGCAAGGGGCGTAATTGTGGGCGATTGAAGGTGACTGACGAGCCGATCCCGGCCGGGCGCGAAGTGGCGATCGTGCTGGGGCAGACGCCCTTCTATGCCGAGTCCGGCGGCCAAGTCGGCGACACCGGCACGCTTGTCATCGATAATGCCACAATCGAAATCACCGACACCCAGAAAATCGGCGACGTCTTCTTCCATCTGGGCAAAGTCACGCAAGGCTCCCTCCCGGCGGAGGCCGCTTCAGCGGCCGTCAATGCCACCGTTGACGCCTCCCGCCGGGCGTTGATCCAGAACAACCACACCATGACCCACGTGATGAACCGCGCCCTGCGCGATCACGTGAATCCCGAGGCCGATCAGAAAGGCTCGCTGGTCGATCCCGACAAGACCCGCTTCGACTTTTCCAACAACAAGGCGGTTCCCCCGGAAGCGATTGAAAAGGTCGAGCAGCAGGTCAACGCGGACATTGCAGCGGACCTGAAGGTGTATTGGGATTATGCTCCGCAGGCTGAGGCCATGAAGATCAACGGCCTGCGGGCGGTGTTCGGCGAGAAGTATCCGCCCAACGTGCGCGTGGTCAGCATCGGCGCACCCCCGGAAGATTTGCTCAAAGACCCGTCAAATCCCAAGTGGCAGAACCTCTCCATCGAGTTCTGCGGCGGCACGCACCTGCCCTCGACCGGCAAGGCCGAAGCGTTCGCCATCATCAGCGAGGAAGCGGTCAGCAAAGGTGTTCGCCGCATCACCGCCCTCACCGGCCCCAAAGCCAGACAGGCCATCGCCGACGGCCAGCAGTTGCTGCGCGACCTGGATGCGGTCAAGGACGATCAACTCGCCGAGGATATCGAGCGCCTGACCAGGCGACTGGAAAGCGACACACTGCCGCTGCTGGTCAAAGCTGCCGCCCGCGCCAAGGTGGCGGAACTTGGCAAGAAGCTCAAGCAGCAAGCCAAGGCTGACACGCAGCAGCAGCAGCAGCAGGTGGTCGAGCAGGCCCAGGCCATCGCCGAGTCGGCCGACGGTGTATTGATCGTGGCCCGGCTGGAAGATGCGGACGCCAACATGCTGCGCACGGCCGTGGACGTGTTGCGCAAGAAGCACGCCGAGGCCGCCATCCTGCTGGCATCGCCTTCAAGTGATGGTAAAGTCGCAATCGTCGCCTCCTGTCCGCAATCAATGATCGCCAGGGGCCTCAAGGCCGGCGACTGGGTGCGTGAAGTGGCCAAGATCGTCGGTGGCGGCGGCGGCGGCAAACCCGACATGGCCCAGGCGGGAGGCAAGGATGCGAGCAAGATCGACGAGGCGCTGGAAACCGCAAAGACGTTTGCAACTGGTAAATCAGGTTGAACCGCAGAGACGCAGAGGACACGGAGGAAGACATAAATTAAGAAGGAAACCAGGAAGGCAGGAATGAAGAAAGCAGGAATTGCATACTTCAATTCGCACCATCCGGTTCATGGCTTCCTGGCTTCCTTCTTCAACTCATGCTCTTGCCTTCCTCTGCGTCCTCTGCGTCTCTGCGGTTAATATGGATCGAATCATGCCCCGAATCAACGATCATTTTCTCAAGCTCAAGGCGGGTTACCTGTTCCCCGAGATCGGCCGCCGCGTGCGGGCGTTTGCGGCGGCCAACCCGCAGGCGAAGATCATCAAGCTCGGCATCGGCGATGTCACCGAGCCGCTTCCCCCGGCTGCGATCGAGGCCATGCACAAGGCGGTCGATGACCAGTCGAAGCGCGAAACCTTCCGCGGCTACATGGATGACAGCCAGGGTTACGACTGGCTGCGCGACAAGATCGCCCGCTTCGACTTCCAGCAGCGCGGCTGCGAGATTGACGCATCGGAAATCTTCGTCTCCGACGGGGCCAAGAGCGACACCGGCAACTTCCTGGACATTTTCAGGTCCGGCCACGCCCCCGGAAGTGAAGGCGGCAACGTGATTGCGGTCACTGATCCGGTCTATCCGGTTTACGTTGACACCAACGTCATGGAAGGCAACACGGGTGCTGCCAACGAACGCGGTGAGTTCGATGGGCTTGTTTATCTGCCCATGACCGCGGATAACGACTTTACCGCGCCGATCCCCGACAAGCACGTGGACATGATCTATCTCTGTCTGCCCAACAACCCCACCGGCGCGGTGCTCAGCCGGCTGGATATAGCGAAGTGGGTTGACTACGCCCGGCAGAGCGGTGCGCTGATTCTGTTCGATGCGGCGTACGAAGCATACATCACCGAGCCGGAGATTCCGCACTCGATCTACGAAATTCCGGGGGCCTGCGAGTGTGCGGTCGAGTTCCGCAGCTACTCCAAGACGGCCGGTTTCACCGGCACCCGCTGCGGCTATACCGTCATCCCCAAAGGCCTGACCGGTAGCGCGGCCAACGGCAGCAAGGTGGAACTGCACCAACTCTGGAGCCGCCGCCAAAACACCAAGTTCAACGGCGTCAGCTACATCGTGCAGCGCGGGGCTGAAGCGCTCTACAGTGATGCCGGCCGTGCCCAGGTGCGCGAGCTGATCGACTTCTACATGGAAAACGCCCGCCTGATGCGCGAAGGCCTGACCGCCGCCGGCATCACCGTCTATGGCGGCGTCAACGCTCCGTATCTGTGGCTGCGCACCCCCAACCAGATGACAAGCTGGGCCTTCTTCGACCTGCTGCTGACCGACTGCCACATCGTCGGCACCCCCGGAAGCGGTTTTGGTAAGAGTGGTGAAGGTTATCTGCGACTGAGCGCGTTCAACAGCCGGGCGAACGTCGAGGAAGCGCTTTCACGCATTGCCAGGCGGTTGAAGGTGTAAACTCGTCAAGATCCGGCCCTTCGTCGTCGCGGACTCCTCCTCAGGGCTCGGCGTGGTTTGGGTCTCAAGACTCATTCCTCAAACCTCACTCCTTTCTCCCCGCTATCATGGGACCACGATGCCCCATGAGTGATCCTGCCGCTGAATCAAAAACATCTGCGACAACCGACGATCCAGCCGAGACGGAGGAGGACAACGGCGATGCCATTTCGCCGATCATCGGTGAAGGGCGTGTGGCCGGTGGTATCGGGCCGGGGGCGCTGCCGCGGTTTGCACGCTGGCCCAAGGCGCTGCGGGCGTTTAGGCATTCCGACTATCGTCTGCTGTGGGCGGGCGCCTTCGTCAGCAACGTCGGATCGTGGATGCAGAACGTCGCCCAAGCGTGGCTGATCTATGACCTGACGCAATCGGCCACGTGGTTGGGCATTGATGCTTTCGCCAGTGGTTTGCCGGTGGTGGCGCTGCTGCCGCTGGGCGGGGTGATGGCGGATCGGCTTAACCGGCGCTGGCTGCTGATCTGGTCGAACCTGGTCAGCGCCCTGATGGCGGCGACATTGGCGGTGATGGCGGCCACGGATTTTCTCACGGCCCAGCGCGTGTGGTGGATCGTCGCCCTGTCGGTGGGCACCGGGTTGAGCGATGCCATCCGCGTCCCGGCCACGCAGTCGCTGGTGCCGGTGCTGGTCGGGCGCGATGACCTGGTCAACGCCATGTCGCTCAACTCGATCCAGTTCAACATCTCGCGGGCCCTCGGGCCGGCGCTGGCGGGCGTGTCACTGGTGAGCCTGGGCGTCAGTTGGAGCTTCACGTTCAACGCGGCCAGCTTCCTGGCGGTGATCGCGGCGGTGGCGATGATGCGGAACGTGCCGGCCGCGTTGCCCGGGCGAGAATCGGTGGGCGAATCGCTGCGCGGCGGAGTGCGCTACCTGCGGTCCCGGCCGGACCTGATGATGATGATGGTGCTGATCGCGATGGGCGGTTTCCTGTTTGCTCCCATCACGGGCAAGATGCTGCCGGTGGTGGCCCAGGAGATCTTCCATCTGGGCGCAGTTGGTTACTCGCAACTGGTCAGCGCGTTCGGTCTGGGCGCGGTGCTGGGAGCGGCTGCCATGGCGCTGCAGAGTCACAAGAAACCCAACCCGTGGCGAGCGGTGCCGCTGTACGTGCTGCTGGGCGTATGTGAACTGGCGTTGTGCTGGCATGGGCCGTTCGCGCTGGCGGCTGGCATTGTGGCGCTGGGCGGCGCGGTGTTTGTCGCGGCGGTGATTCAGATCAACACGACCATTCTGCATTCGAGCCCGGATGAAGTGCGAGGGCGCGTCGCCAGCTTCCAGGTGCTCAGCTTCCGCCTCGGCATGCCGCTGGGCAACCTGACCGCCGGGCTGCTGGCAACGAGCATGGGCATCCGCAGCGTGCTGTTCGGCTTCGGTGTCGCGATGATCGTGCTGGCGCCTGCGGCGATGATGGGTTATCGGCGAAGGGCCGGAGAAGAGACAAGGAGACAAGGAGACACGGAGACAAGGAGATCGTTGTCCTAGACGAACTTGGCGCAATCACCTTGTCGCCTTGTCTGCCTTTAAGCTTGTTCGATCGCAGCCAGGATCGCCTCGGGTTCGCTCATCCGCCCGGCGCCGCTGGTGCGGCAGGCTTGCCAGCCTTCTTCGGGGCCGATCAACGTGTAACCCAGTTCGTCGCGCAGGGTGGTGATGTTTTTCTGCACGACGGGGTTGGCCCACATTTCAGCGTTCATGGCGGGGGCGATGAGTTTGGGGGTCTGCTGCGGCAGGGCACAGGCGGTGAGCGAGACGATGTCGTCGCACTGGCCGTGGGCGATTTTGGCGATGGTGTTGGCACTGGCGGGGGCGAGGATGAAGGATTGGCACCAGCGGGCGAGTCCCACGTGCTGGGCATCGGGGCGGTCGTCGTGCTGCCAGATGCTAATGAGCACGGGGTGACCGGAGAGCGACTGGAGGGTGAGCGGGGTGATGAAGCGGGTGGCGGCTTCGGTCATGATGACGCGGACGTCAGCCCCGCGCTGAGCGAGGCGACTGACGAGTGTGGCGATTTTGTAGCAGGCGATACCGCCGCTGAGTGCGACCAACAGACGACGATCTTGCAGGGGATCAGCCATGCGTCAGCCCGCATTGGGCGCGGCCGGTTGCCACGGGGCCGGTTCAGATTTCCGCGGCCGAAGTATCCGCGGGGGCGACATCGGAGGCGCCCTCCTGGGACAGCGAGGACAGCGCGTCCACAGGTTTGCCGATGGCGATCTTGCCTTCAACCACTTCCTGCACGGCCACTTCGAAATCGGTGCGGCCGGCGCGTTCAACCAATGGGCGAGCGCCTTCCATCAGCTCGCGGATGCGGTGCTGCACCAGACTGGTGAACTGGAATCGTCCGCCGAGGGCGTTAATGACCTTGTCATCCTTGAGGGCTTCGATCATAGCCAAGGGCTCCAGTGGTGAGGATGCCGGGCGAGCCACGCATTTTAGCCGATTGCATGCGGCTGGACAAACGGGGGTTGGTGAGGCTGTGGCGGTCGGGAGATGTGCGGCGGTACGTCCGGCGAGACGTGGCTCGCCGGCTAGGGGGTAACCAGATTCTGCACGGTCAGGAATCGATTAGAAAATACCCTATCAGAATACGAACATATATGATATACTGGCTCACAGCCAAGGAGAAGGGATGGCGAGCGGTGGACATTTCCTGCAGCTCGGGACGCCGCGGCGGCGGGATGCCGGGCCAGAGCCAGGCCCTGGGCAGCCGTTGCTCGGTTGCGGTGACGCTGAGCAAGCGCGAGCTGATCCAGGCCATCCGCCAGTTCGCTGCCCAGCGCGGCTGCCGGTTGCCGCAGGGCACGGACCGGCTGGAGATGGTCTGCGGCCGGTTGTCGCTGACGGTCCAGCATGATGAGGATGACTGGCAGCCCCTGCACTACTGCGTGGAAGATTGACCTTGTGCGGACGCGACAACGCACCGGCCCGCCGCGACCTGGAGCAGGACGACCTTGCTGCGATCGCCTGTGCCGACCTGGAGGAATACGAGTTCGAAAGCGTCGTCAACTGAGCGCCCACGTTGATGCTGGACGTGATGCTCAACGAGCAGCGGGCGAAAGGTCGGGTCGCGCGCCCACGTCACAGACGATCCAGCCCTTCGTCGCGGACTGCTCAGGGCTTGGCGTCACTTGATATCAGCAGTTCAGGTTCATCCTCCAGCACGCGCCAGTCGGCGCCGTGCCGTTCGATTCGCCGGTACAGCGTGTCGCGTTCCACCGGGCGGTAGCCCGCTTCGACGATCGCCCGCCGCAGCGAGGGCACATCCACCTGCTGATGCGTGGTGCCACCGGTGACCTTGGTGATGTCGTACCAGACCACGGTGCCGTCGATGTCGTCGGCCCCGTAGTCGAGCATGACCTGGGCCAGCGGCAGCGTCTGCATGATCCAGAACGCCTTGACGTGATCGAAGTTGTCCAGCAGCAATCGCGCCACCGCCAGCAGGCGCAGGTTCTCCAATCCGCTGGGCCCGGGCAGATGCTTCAGATCACTGCCGTCGGGCAGGAAGGGCAACGGAATGATGGCCTGGAACCGCGCCGGCAATTGATGCTCCAGGGCGTAATCCTGCTCGTCGCGCAGCAGCATGAAGTGGTGCAGGCGATCTTCGAGCGACTCGACGTGGCCGTAGAGCATGGTGGCGTTGGACATCAGACCCAGCTCGTGAGCCGTGCGATGCACCTGCAGCCACTGGCCGGAGCGAATTTTGCCTTTGAACGCCTGATCGTGCACGCGATCGTCAAACACTTCCGCGCCGCCGCCCGGCAGTGAACCGAGCCCCGCTTCCTTGAGATCAGCGAGCACCTGGCCGATCTCACGGGGGCGTTTGTCAATGCGGGCCAGGTGTACGATCTCCACCGCGGTGAAGGCCTTGATGTGCATCTTCGGGGCCGCCGCCCGGATCGCCCGCAGCATGTCGGTGTAGTAGGAAAACGGCAGATAGGGATGCAGCCCGCCGACGATGTGAATTTCCGTGGCCCCCCCGGAAGATGCCTTGCGGGCTTCTTGAGCGATCTGCTCGACGGCGTATTCGTACGCCCCATCCTGGCCCTGCTTGCGATAAAAGCCGCAGAACTTGCACGACAGGGCGCAGACGTTGGTGTAGTTCAGGTGCCGATTGATGTTGTAGTAGGCCGCATCGCCGTGCCTGCGTCGGCGAACGAGATTGGCCAGCTCGCCGATGGTCCAGATGTCCCGCGCATGCAACAGCACCCGGCCATCCTCGGCGCTGAGCCGTTGGCCGGCTTCCACCTTGCGGGCAATGGGTGCGAGTGCCTGGTCCATGGGGGCATTGTAGGGGGAACAGGGAGTAGTGAGTAGGCAGTAGGCAGTAGGGTTCCGCATTCGAGGGCTCTCAAGGCCATCACCCCTACTCCCTACTCCCTACTGCCTACTCACTACAATACCCCCCATGCGGATCATCGGCCACGGTATCGACCTGGTGGACAGCGCACGGGTGCGGCAGATGCTCGAGGAACACGGCCGACGATTTCTCGATCGCTGCTACACCGCAGCCGAGCAGGCCTATGCCGACCGCAACAATCCCCGTCGCGTCGAGCATCTGGCCGGTCGCTTCGCCGCCAAGGAGGCGGTGTTCAAGGTGCTGGGCACCGGCTGGTCGGGTGGCATCCACTGGACCGACGTGGAAGTGCTGCGCGAACCTTCGGGTCAGCCGAGCGTCTTACTGCATGGCGAGGCAGCCCGAAAAGCCGAGCAGCTTGGCATCAGCGAATGGTGGATCAGCCTCAGCCACATTCAGACGCATTCGGTGGCAAGTGCCATCGGAGTTGGCCGATAAAAGGCATGGTTTCGAGTTCCGAGTTTCGAGTTTTTCGCTGCGGAACCGAAACAAAGAATTCGAAACTCGAAACTCGGAACTCAAAACTCGAAACTTGAAACTAACCATGGCCCCTCGCAAGACCGACATCCCGCCGTACGAGATCATGAGGCCGGGTGGTCGTGAGGCCATGCGCCAGCCGAATCATGCCTGGCGTTCGCCGCGTCCGCGCGAGCAGGCTGAGGAGGGCGGAAAGTTCTCGCTAAGCGACTGGCTGACCGGCGGCGAACCGGTGTCGCTGCGTCTGCCCAAGGGCATGGCCTTGTTGATCGTGGCGGGCCTGCTGCTGCTGATCATGATCGCCTACTGGGTGGGCCAGTCACGGGGCCGCGCTGCTGCTGACTCCCGCTACCAGAAGCAGATGCAGGCGGTGCAGGACTACCGCAGTTCAGCCGCTCCCCTGGTGGTGGACCCGACGGCCGCTGATTCAGACGGTGCCGGTGCCGGGGCAAGCTCCAGGGCACCTTCCGGGGGCGGGGGCGCAGCCGTGACCAGGACTACGGATCCCCGGCAAAAAGGCCTCAATTACCCCATCCTGGTTTACTGCACCCTGCCCGAGGCCAAGCGGTTGGGAGCCTTCCTGGCCCAGGGGGGAGTTGATACTTTCATCATTTCCGGTAAAAATGAGGAGCTTTACCACCTCGTGGGCCTGCATGGCCTGCGGGGCGATGGCGGCTTCCGGGCGGCCCGCGAAGAGTATGAAACCAAACTCAAGCGGCTGGGTCGGGAATGGAAAGCCCAGAACGGCGGGCGAGGCGAAGACCTCAGCTCCATCTGGTGGGACAAGTACGAGTGAATGGAATGAAAGATTGCGTGAATGCCTGATTGCTCGAATGGGCGTGTGAAAACGAAATCAGTTGCCTGCTCAGACTTGAAACCATTCAGGCAATCCCGCAATCAGGAAATCATTAATTGAACTGAGGATCACATGAGCATCGACCGTAGCCTCAAGACCGCCGGCAACCTGGCCCGCCATCGCAACGTCCTGTCCCGCGCTGAGCGCATCGAACGCCTTGCCCATCGCAAAAGCTTCGACCGCGTGGCCGGCGATCCGCTCGGCCTGCCCAAGGTCGCCAACCGCAAGGTGGTCACCGGCGGCAAGGCCAAGAAGAAGGAGGAGGCCGCCGCCCCCGGCGCCGAAGCGGCCGCTCCCGCCGCCGCCGCGCCTGCTGCCGCCGCTCCCGTCGCCAAAGCCGACGCCAAAGCCGGCGCCAAAGCCGGCGGCAAGAAGAAGTAACCTCACCCCGCGTCACACAAGCAACACCACGCGCAGCCCCGCAGCCGTTCACCACGCCATCCACCCATGATGGCCGTTGTGTCCCGCGCAACGGTTCATGTCTCAACACTGACCTGCACCAGTCAACCTGTCATCCGCCGCCCATACCGCTAATGCCTCGCTCGCCACTTACGCAACACCAGCCGTCGTGTCCACCTGTCCCGACACCTGGTGCGCATGACGCAGGAGCGCCGGCCGGGTCGTATAATCACGCGCCATGTGGAATGCTGACAGCTTCATCACCGATCGCCTGCGAGCCATCGACGCCTCCGGCATTCGCCGCGTTTTCGATCTGGCGGCCAAGCTGGACAAGCCGATCAATCTCTCCATCGGCCAGCCTGACTTCGACGTGCCGCAGGCGATCAAGGAACGCGCCATCAAGGCCATCAACGCCGGCTTCAACCGTTACACGCAGACCCAGGGCATTGCCGACCTGATCGCACGGGTCCGCGCCCAGCTCGCCACGGAGTTTCCTGACACGCACGGCAAAGGCTGCGGCGTGCTGATCAGTTCCGGCGTTTCCGGCGGATTGCTGCTGGCGCTGATGTGCTGCGTGGGGCCCGGTGATGAAGTGCTGATCGCGGATCCCTATTTCGTGATGTACAAGCACCTGGTCACGCTGGCCGGGGGCAAGGCGGTGTTTGTTGACACCTACCCCGACTTCCAACTGACAGCTGCGCGCGTCGCTGAAAAACTCACTCCGCGCAGCAAACTTCTGATGGTCAACTCACCCTGCAATCCCACCGGCGTCGTGCTGCCCCCGGAAGTGTGCAGGGACCTGGCTCAACTGTGCGATCAACGCGGGCTGCTGATGCTGTCGGATGAAATCTACGACGAGTTCTGTCACGAGAAAGTAAACGGCCGTTTGCCGTCTCCGGCCGATTTCAGCCCCAATGTCCTGCTGATGCGCGGCTACTCCAAAACATACGCCATGACCGGCTGGCGCCTCGGTTACGTGGCTGGTCCGCAGCCCATCGTCGAGCAAATGACCAAGCTCCAGCAGTATTCATTCGTCTGCGCCCCGTCCATGGTGCAGGTGGCCGGCGTCGCCGCGATGGACGTGGACATGAGCGAGCACGTGGCGGACTATCGCCGCAAGCGCGACATGCTGATCGACAAGCTGTCAGGGCACTTCGAACTGGTCACCCCCGGCGGCGCGTTCTACGCATTTCCCAAGGTGCCGGACAAGCTGAAACTCACCGCCACGCAATTCGTCGAGCGGGCCATAGCCCGAAATGTTCTGGTGATTCCGGGGGGCGTCTTCAGCGAGCGCGACACGCATCTGCGCATCAGCTACGCCTGTGATGACGATATGCTGGCGGCCGGGCTGGATGTGCTGGTCGATCTGGCTCAGGGCTGAGTGCTCCCGCGTCCGCACAGACGGCAACACCCTCAGCGTCGCTTGTCTTCCTGTGCTTTTTCCTGTTCGGCGGCTCGGATGGCATCTCTGAGGCGCTGGTGCCAGCGGGTTTGCAGCGTGGCGGCCTCTTCCTGCGTGATCAACACCGGCTCATCCTGCCGCAGGCGCTCGAACAGCTTCTGATAAAGGGCAATGCCTTCGGGGTCGTTGAGCAGAGTCTCCATCAGGCTGCGCGTCAGATCGTAGTAGTAGTGACTGTCGTGCCCACCATCGCGGCCGAACATGTCGCTGGCCTGTTGCAGGTTCAACGCCTCGATGATAGAGGGTAACTGCCCGCTGCGCTGGAACTCAACACCGACCGGTCCGGTAGCGTTGCGCAGAAACAGCCTGTGTCGGTTTTCATTCACGGTCTGTCGCGGGTCCCATCGCTCGAAGTATTCAGCATGACCTTCGTGGAACCAGCTTGGGGCTGCATGTGGGCCGAGCGATTTCTGGAGCAGGCAGTGGACCGCCTCGTGCTGAAGCGTGGCGCGGTTGAGGCGATCGAAGTCCTTCTGCTGGTACTGATCGAGTCGCGTGGCGAAGCCGATCTCCGTGATGCGGTCGGTGTCCCAGCGATACTCGGCATGCCCGCTGGCGTCGCGGTTGGCGATCATCTGTTTGTACGCCAGTTGTCGCTCGAAGAACATCACCCGTGGAATGGCTGGATCAATCGGGCGGCCGGCCAGCGGGGCGATCTGACTGAACAGTTGTTCGAAGCGCTGCAGGTAATACGCCACCTGCACGGTGAACTCCGATGAGACATCCGACCAGACCCACCAGCCAGCCCCGGCCAGCAGGTAACCCCGATCGCGCTGCTCGATCGACCGGGCCATGCCGCGCATGGTTTCGATATCCAGCGGTGCCCACTCCCAGCCGTTGTTCTGCTTGCTCGTGCGTTCCGCCGCTGATGCTGTGGCGGCCGACAGCATGAAGATAAGCAAAAGAATCAGCCTGCCGCCGGATGGAAAGACGTGCCCCATGAGTTACATGATACCGGGAAGGTCGCAAAAAAGAACGGCCTACTTGACCACCGTGGTCGTTGCAGCCGGCAGGTGAACGAGCCGGCCGTCACCCGTGCGCACGATCAGACCGTCCAGCGGGTCCAGATCGATCACCTCGCCGCGCACCGACCGGCCGTCGTGCAGTAGTTCGACCTGGTGGTGCAGCAGCAGACTTCGCTTCCGCCACTCATCGAGCAGGTCATCGGCGTCGCTGTGCAGGGCGATGTCAAGCTGGCGCAGTGTCTCGGCGATCACCAGCAGGCGGTCGGCACGCTCACCCAACGCGGTGAAACTGGTGGCGGTGGGGACGGGCAGCGCTTCCGGGGGCATGTTGACGTTGATGCCAATGCCGAGGATGGCCGCCAGGCAGCCGCGGGCTTGTGCGGTTTCCACCAGGATGCCGGCAATTTTGCGATCGGACACGATCACGTCGTTGGGCCACTTGATCCGCACGGATCGGTGCAGCATCGGCTCGATCGCCCGCGCCACCGCCACGCTCGCCGCCAGCGTGATGCGGTCCGTGGCGGCGTTGGCACGCTCGCTGAGCAAACAAACGCGGCTGAAAATCGCGGCACTTCCCGCCGGTGCGGACCAGGTTCTGCCCAGTCGGCCCCGGCCGCGCGTCTGTTCATGCGTCGTCGCCACGCAGCTGTCAGCCTCTTTGCCGCGCTGCTCGAACATCTGCCGGGCCACGTCTTGCGTGCTGGCAGTCCGCCCGTACACCACCGCCTGCGGCACGACGCTCTCGAGCAGATCCGCCCACACACCCAGCCCCGACTCCAGCAGGCGCACACCGTGGGCTGGATGCACTTCCAGCTTGCACCCGCTCTGGCGCAGCAGTCGCAACTGATCGGCCGGCACATCCGCGATCGGCTCCGTCTCGCGCAACAGTCGCCACAACAGCTTGACGTTCAACTCACTCATGCCTGCTCGATGTCCAGGCCCAGGTCCAAGGCGGGCGCCGAATGCGTCAGGGCGCCGATGGCGATGCGATCGACGCCGGTTTCGGCGATGACCGGCACATTGTCCAGCGTCACGCCGCCGGAGGCTTCCAGCTTCACCTGCGGGGCGATCTGATCGCGCAAGTCCACCGCCTGTTTGAGCACTTCCGGGGGCATGTTGTCCAGCAGCACGATGTCGGCGCCCATGGTCAGCACCTGCTGCAACTGCTGGCGGGTATCGACCTCGATCTCGACGAACGCCGCCCCGGAGCGCGCCCGCGCGATGGCCTGGGCCAGTTCGTCCATCGCGGTGTAGGCCAGGTGATTGTCTTTGATCAGTACGGCATCGTGGAGGCCCATGCGGTGCGAACAGCCGCCGCCGCAGACCACGGCAAACTTGGCCAGGCCCCGGTAAGCGGGAATGGTCTTGCGCGTGTCGTAGATTTTGGCCCTGGTTCCCGCGACGGCCTCGACGAAGCGGCTGGTGAAGGTGGCGATGCCCGACAGGTGGCAGACGAAGTTCAACGCGGTGCGCTCGGCTGCAAGGATGGATCGCAACGTCCCGGTAATCTCAGCCACGCAACTTCCGGGGGTCACCGCATCGCCGTCGGCCGCGTACAACTTGACGGCCAGCTTCGGATCGAACGCGGCCGCGATGCGCTGGAGCATTGATAATCCACAGACGATGCCGGGTGAGCGGCTGACCATGCGGGCGGTTGCGCTGGCATCGACTGGGATAATCGCCTCACTGGTCAGGTCGCGGCGTTGCCAGCCCATGTCCTCCCGCACCGCCAGGGCGATCAACTGATCCAGCGCGTCATCGCTGACAAATTCGTCGAGGCGAGGCATGGTCAGTTCTCCGACCGGACTCACAGAGTACGGCTCTGATCTGCGTGGACGAAGCAGACCCGGTAGCTTCGTCCGCCGAGGGCGATCAGCCGCACGCGGTCGCCGGGTCGCAACTTGTGCTGATCATAGTAGCGACCCCAGCAGCGCCAGCGAAACATGTTGCCTCGCACCAGGTCGGTGTCCACCTGTTGGCCGTCGGGCAGCAGCAGTGTGAAACGTACTCCCCGGGCGTTGGACAATCGAGCGTAACGGTTACGAATCGCGCCATCGGTGAGGATGAAATCATGGATCACGTCCGAATCGTCGGCCAGCACGTGCCACGCACGCATGGATTTTGCATAGCTCGGCCCGACGTCAATCGGCTCAACGTCGCTCAGCGTGATGAATGCTGCGAAGAGGCTGCCCCGCTTGGATTTCCAATATTCAGGGTCGCCGCAGACTGATTCGTTGTAACGGCGGGCCAGTTCGTTCACATCGCGCGGGATCAGGTTGCGATGCTCATCGACCGCGGCGATGCGGGCAATGGCGCGGAAGGGGCCGCCGGACTGTTTCAGGTAAATCCGCTCGCCAACTTTGGCGCAGCCGATCGGCGGCATCTGGTTGCGATACAGCCGACTCTCGATCGTCTTGACCCCGCGCAGAATCAGGTCCACGTAGCGCGGCAGGAGAATGGCGACGTGGACGGACATAAGGGGAAGATTCCCAATGACTAATGTCTAATGCTGATGACAGAGGTTTAGACATTAGACATTAGTCATTAGTCATTCATTTTCTAATTGCGCTTCAGCAACTGCTCTCGCTGCACCATGATCTTGAGCGTGTGGCAGACCAGCTCCACATGCGTCTCGTCGAGGCGGTTGTGGAATGGCAGCGCGAGGGTGCGCTCGCTGATGCTCTCCGCCACCGGGAAGTCGCCCTTGGCGTGCCCGAACTGCTGGCGGTAGAACGGCTGAAGGTGAATGCAGGGGAAATAGTTGGAGCTGCCCACCTCGTGGCGGCGAAGCCCGGAGATGATGCGGTCGCGTTCCACCTGTCCGTACTGGCTGATCATCCGCACCACGAACACGAACCACGACACCTCTTGCTCGCAACCGGCCTCCACGGTGGGCACGATCAACTGGTCCCAGTCCAGCAGCCGGCGAAGATACATCATCGCCACGTTGCGGCGGCGCTGCAGGATTTCATCCAGACGCTCCATCTGCACCACGCCCAGGGCTGCGTTGATTTCGCTCAAGCGGTAGTTGTAGCCCATGCGTTCGTGCATGAGCCACGATCCGATGTGACTGCCGTGCGGGCCGCCCTGCGTCGGTTCACCCACAGCCACGGCTCGGCCCTGGTTGCGCATGGAGCGGCAGGCGTCGGCCAACTTGTCGTCATCGGTGACGATCACGCCTCCTTCGCCGGTGGTGATCTGCTTGTTGGGATAGAACCCGAACACGCCCACGCGCCCGAATGAACCGGCCGGCTTGCCGTGATATTGGGCCCCCAACGCTTCGCAGCAGTCCTCGACCAGCGGTATCTCGTGGGCCTGGGCGATCTGGGCCAGGCGCTGCATGTGGGCGCAGTTGGCGAACACCTCCACCGCCAGGATGGCTTTGGTCCGCGGTGTGATGGCAGCCTCGACCTTGGCCGGGTCCATGTTCAAGCTCACCGGGTCGATATCCACGAACACCGGCTTGGCGCCGGTCATCAGGATACAATTGGCTGAAGCGATGAAGCTGAAAGGGGTGGTGACCACTTCGTCGCCGGGCCCGATGCCCAGGGCCGCCAGCGCCAGGTGCAGGCCTGCGGTGCCGGAACTGACCGCCACGCCGTGACGCCGCTTGGCCCGCTCGGCCACCATCTGCTCGAACAGGTCCTGCCGCGGCCCGATGCTCAAGCGACCGCTGCGCAGCACCGACGTGACGGCCGCGATCTCGGCGTCGGTGATGTCGGGGCTGCTGAGGGGGATTTCACTCATGGTTTTATCCTGAAGGGACCGAGGCACCAGGGCATCGAGGCACCAAGGGATGAGCAAGGGTATCCATTGCCGATCCCTCGGTTCCTTGGTGCCTCGGTCCCTTGGTGCCTTTGCTCATCTCACAATTCCAACGCGCGGTCGATGCCCGCGCGGATCTGGTCGGTCATTTTCAGATACGCCCATGCCGCCTGGATGCGCAGCGAGTCCTGAAGGCGGCTGCCGCCTTGCACGATCAGCTTGAAATCCTCCAGATCCCGGCCGTCCAGCTTCTGACCATCGCGAGCCCGCAGCAGCAATGCCAGCGTGCGCGTGTCGCTTTGGTTGAAGGTCAAGCCGTCGATCACATCGCTGACCGAAGGCAACTGGCAACGGATCAGCCCCAGCAGCACCGCCTGCTTGAGCACGTCGTCTGAACCGTCGGACGCCAGGATCGGCCGCAGCAGCTTGGCGCTTGACTGCGGGTCCATGTCCATCAGCAGCTTGGCAGCCTGGGCCGCGTCGTCCAGCCGCGACAAACGATCGGAGACTTCGCCTTTTTCAAACGCCACGATCAATCCCAACAGCACAAACTGGGCCGACTGCGGCGAAGCCTCGTGCTCCGCATAGCGCAGGACCCATTTGTTCAACAGTGGATGCTGCAATTCGATCAACTCGGCGATGCGGTCGCCGGCCTCGGGCGATTCGGAGGCGATGGCCCGGCCCGCACGGCCCGTGGCTGCCAGCATCGAATCGCTGTCGGCGATCATCACGTCGAACAGGTCAGCCTTGACGTAGGGCGCCACCGTCAGTGCCAGCAATCCCATGCGCCGCCGACGGGGCAGATTGTCAGCCAGGGCCTCATACTGCTTCGTCCAGCGTTGCATGGACGGCACGTGACCGAAACGCAGGCCGGTGTTGAGTGCCAGCATCTCCAGTTCGCCGTTGACCTGCGGCTCGGTGGCGATCGAGTAGGCCCAGGCTGCCACCTGGTTGAACTTGTGACGCATGGCGGTCTGGAGCATCTCGGCCCGCACGGTGTCGCGCTGTGGCTCGGTTGAGGCGTTCAAGGCGCTGAGCGCCTCAGTTCCGCGCGGGTCCTGCAATTGCGCCAGCAACAGGGCTGCCAAAGCGCGGCGGCCGAGGCTGCCACCCTGCATGGCGGCCGCGGGAATCTCCGGATCGTTGAACTGTCCCTGGGCCAGCAGTCGTGTGGCGACGATCAGCTTCACCGCCGGCTCCATGCCTGGCCAGGTCAGCAGTTGATCGGCAACCTCGGTGCTCATCAGCTTTTCATCCAGGGCGCGGGCGATCAGCTCCGCCTGTAGCGGGGCCAGCGACATCTGGCCGATCGCTTCCAAATCGACCTGGTGCGATTCATCGGTCTCGATCAGCCCCAGCAGGCCGTGCAGTTGCAGCGAAGGTTGGGCCGCGTTGGCCAGGGCTTCGTACAGCGGACGCATCTGGGGATCGCGCATGTGGCGCAGCGATTCGAGCAGGGCCTCATGGCCGCCGTCGCGCCTGGGCGTGACCGCTTCGTGCAGGAGGAACGCAGCCGACTGGCCCGTTTCGTCCAGCGACTGGGCGAAGGCGGTTGAACAAAACAGGCTGACGATCAACAGGAACCTGGAGAGGGCGATATTCATCGTGTGGCAATAGTGTATGGCAAGGGTGGAGCGAACGCATGGTTCATTTCTGAGCCGGACTCTATGAGTCCGGTGTCCCCGGATTATCCTCAAGCTCGGACTCACAGAGTCCGGCTCGGCTTGTTGCTCGGGTCAACTCAACAGCACCGCCAGAAGACCTTTCTGTGCGTGCAGACGATTGTGCGCTTCACGGAACACACGGCTGCGCGGCCCGTCCATGACCGAGTCGGTGATCTCCACGCCGCGATAGGCCGGCAGACAGTGCAGCACCACCGCATGCTTCGGCGCTGCGGCCAGCAGTTCGTCGTTGACCTGGTAACCGCGGAATGCTTCCAGCCGCTTGGCTTTCTCCGCTTCCTGGCCCATGGACACAAACGTGTCGGTGACCACCGCATCGGCATCCGCCACCGCCTGCTTCGGATCGCGCACCTGTGTCGCTCCCCACTGCGCCGCGTCGGTCAACTCGTAACCGGCCGGCGAGGCGAGCATCATCTTCATGCCCAGCAGTTTGCTGATCTGTGCCAGGCTGCGGGCTACGTTGTTGCCATCTCCGATCCACGCCAGCTTGCGGCAGGCCAGGTCATGATGGTCCGGCGAAAACTCCTGCATCAGCGTCATCACATCCGCCAGTGCCTGGGCGGGATGTTCGTCGTCGCAGAGCATGTTGATCACCGGAATGCCGGAAAACTCAGCCAGTTGCACCAGCACGTTGTGATCGAACACGCGGGCCGCGATGCCGTGCACCATGCCGCCGAGCACGCGGGCCACGTCGCTGATCGCTTCGCGTTTGCCCAGGCCGACCTCGTCCTGGCGGATCACGATGGCCTGCCCACCCAGTTCGTACATCGCCTGCTCGAAGCTGACGCGCGTGCGCAGACTCGGCTTCTCAAAGATCATCGCCAGCGTCTTGCCCGCCAGCAGATCGCACTGCCGGCCGTGCAGCTCGAAGACCTTGTCGAGGATGAGGCGCAGTTGATCGCTGTTGATTTGGGACAGGGATAGAAAATTTTTGATTTTTGATTGAGGATTTTTGATTTTTTCAGACATTCCGCGTCCTCTATTTCCAAACAACAATCCCCAATCAAAAATCCTCAATCCAAAATCAAAAATCCCCTTACCCCAGCACGATTTCCGTGCCGATGCCCTTGGCGGTGTAGATTTCCAGCAGCAGCGAGTGCGGGATGCGCCCGTCAATGATGTGAACCTTGGTGACTGCGGCCTCTAAAGCCGTCACGGCTGCCTCCACCTTGGGCAGCATGCCTTCATTGATCACGCCCGTGTCGATCAGCTTCTCAATTTGGCCCTTGGTCAAATGGGTGGCCAGATCATCCTTCCGGGGGTCCGTGCGGATGCCGTGCGTGTCGCTGATCAGCACCAGCTTGTCGGCCTTGACGGCGGCGGCGACGTGACCGGCCACGGAGTCGGCGTTGACGTTCAGCTTGCCCCCGGCCGGGTCGCGGGCGATCGGCGCGATCACCGGGATCACGCCCGTCTCGATCACCGCTCCCAGCAGGTCGGCATTGACCCAATCAACTTCGCCCACGTAGCCGATGTCGATCTTGCGGCCGTTCTCGCCGCCCAGGAACATGCGCTTGGCGAACACCGCGCAACTGCCCAGGCTGTGCAGCCCCATGGCCCGATGACCGTCGGACTGGATCAGGTCGCGGATCTGTTTGTTGATCTGGTTGACCAGCACATACTCGGCAATGGCCAGCGTCGGCTCGTCAGTGTAACGGCGGCCCTGCACGAACTGGGCTTCCAGGCCCGCCTGTTTCATCGCTGAGCTGATCGCCTTGCCGCCGCCATGCACGATGATGGGGCGCATGCCCACCGCGGCCATGAAGCAGATGTCGCCCACCACGCGAGCAAGGTCGGCCGGCTCATCCATGAATGACCCGCCCATCTTTACCACCACCACCCGCCCGCGGAATGAGCGAATGTACTGGTGAGCTTCAACCAGTGCGGCTGCCTTGGCGATCGCTTCCTGCACGGAGGTACTCCATGATCCCCTATGACACCCTGGCTCCGAGTCAACACTTGCGCCTTGCGGTGGCCGGGACTGGGCGTTTGCGGGGAAACGGAGTAGTGTACCGCTGCCCCGCGCCACCCGCAACGCGGCCACTCAGGAGTAAGCCACGGCGAACAGCACCATGGCGAATAGATTCATCGCCACGTGCATCACGATGGCCGGCCCGATTGAGCCGCTGACGTGGCGGATCCAGCCCAGCATCAACCCCGACAGGAAGATCGACGTCAACTCCGGCAGTCCGTATTGCACGTGCACCCCCGTCCACAGCAGCGAACTGATCACAATCGCCGGCCAAATCCCCAGCCGTGACTGAGCCAGCCCGCGAAACAGAAATCCTCGAAACAACATCTCCTCGCTGAGCGGGGCCGCGATCACCACCACCGCCCAAAGCAGCAGCACCGAGTCGCAAGTGGCCCACACCTGGCTCATCCACTGCGGCGCCGACCGATCGGCCAGGACCATCGCCCCTTCTTCCAGGGACAGGAATCCCACGATGGCTGCCAGCCCCAGCACATACCACCCGGCCCGCGTCCGCGTGAGGCCCATGTAACAGCCGTATCCAAACTTTCGCATCCGCACCGGAATCACCAGAAACGCCAGCGTCACCCCCATCATCGGCAGGTAGGCCAGCAATTGGATCAACCCTTCGTGAGCCTTGACCGCCTGCTCCGCATCAAGGTCCATGCGTGACGTCGCCACGCTGATGATCCCGATGACGATCCCCGCCGCCAGACCCAGCGCCAGGCAGACCACCGATCCGACCAGCATCGCCAGCACCGTCCAACCCACCGTGGCCCACGGCCCCCAGGCCCGCTCCGGCGCCGGCTCCGGCACATGCCGCGGCGCGGCTCCGATATCGAACACCGGAATCGAACTGGGCCAGGCATCGTCATTCATGTCGCGATTGTAATGCTCAGCCCGCTCGTCCACCCGCCTGATAGTTCAAGCTGAACGCCCTCGATCAGCCGTCAGACCTGCCGCGACGGTCCGCCATTTAGACCGACTGGCCCCACTGCTGCTCGTACTGGGCCAGTGTCCGCGCGATCACAATCCCGCGCCAGGATTGCCACCCGACGAACAGGGCCATGACAACCAGCCACGCGGCCTGCTCGCTGGCCTGGCTCACGGCGATCCACAACATGCTGACTCCTAAAAGCACGGCACAGATCAGTCCGAACCATGCGCTCCACAGCAGGCTCCTGGTGTAGCCGACAAAAAACCACAGCAACGCCTGCACGATCTGCCCGCCGTCGAGCGGATAGATCGGCAGCATGTTGAACGCCAGCAGGATGGCGTTGATGGCCGTCAGCCAGTAAAGGTAATCCTGCAGCGCGGGCAGGGCATCGCCCAGCATCACGGCCGCACCCACCACCAGCCCCACCGTCACCGGCACCAGTACCAGGTTGACCAGCGGCCCGGCGGCGATCGACCACAACACCGCGCCCGGCCTTCTCGGCGGCTGCACAAAGGCGATCCCGCCCAGCGGCCAGAGAATGATCTTCTCCGCCCGTCCGCCCACCGACCGGCAGGCCAGGGCGTGGCCGAACTCGTGCAGCAGCACGATGCCGAACAGCGACCCGTACAGGGCGAAGTGCTCCAGCAGGTGGGCATCCCGCAGAAACAGGTACTGGATGTACGCCACCGCCAGCCACGACCAGTGCAGATAGACCGTGACCCCGAAGACGCGGAAGAGGCGAAATGTTCCAGCATTGTCTGCGAGCATGAGGCAAGTATAGAGGAAGCGTGCAAAGAGCAGGTGGTAGGCTGTTAGGCATCAGAAAGCAGAATCAATCCCGAGGACCTGGCTCTACCCCCTACACCGTATCCCCTGCTATCATGTTCCCCATCGGGGCCATAGCTCAGCTGGGAGAGCGCCTGCTTTGCAAGCAGGAGGTCACCGGTTCGATCCCGGTTGGCTCCACTTCGACAACTCGTGCTGTGATGTGAAGTTAGCACATCAACCCGCTTCGACGGTGCAGCAGGATTCCCAAGATTTGCGCGGTAATTTACCGCGCAACCTACCGGAAATGCTCACATGACGAAGCGCAAACCCCTACTCAGACAGCACAAAGCATCCGGGCGAGCCGTGGTCACGTTGACCGATTCTGCCACCGGCCGACGGCACGATTTCTATTGCGGCCCCTGGGGTGAACCGGAATCACACGAGCGGTATGCTCGATTGGTCAGAGCCTGGGCATCCAACGATCGGCGGCTGCCACAGCTGAATCGCCCCAGCGGACTGGATGACGACGGTGGCTCAACCATTGGCGAACTGATCCTGGCCTACTGGAAGCACGCCAGCAGCTACCATTGCCCGGGTCAAGTGCAGGCCATAAAGTCAGCCCTCCGCATCCCGCGTCAGCTCTACGGCAGTACGTCCGCAGCAGGTTTCACACCCATGCAACTGGAGATGGTGCGGGATGCCACCTGATCTCGATCGTCAGCTACCGCACGTTCCAACGCTGAAGCTATGTCCATGGCCCTCTACAACTTCATGTGGAACAGTCTGTTCGCCCAGAACCGAATGCGGCAGATGACCAGGGCAGAAGTGATGGAGCGGTAGCCGAATAAACCACAGCCGATGTCAGTTCATGCTTGACGTTTCCCGACGTGTGTGATCTATTTCGCCACCGCTGGGGATTCAGCACCAACACCGACCTGGCCTTCCACGAAGCCCCGCGCCTGGCCGGCATACCCGTGTCCGATCCGAGCGCCGCCATCTTGCTGCTGAGCGTCGTCACTCTGATTTTTATCTTCCACCGATGCAGATTTGCGACTCTCAGATACTGAGTCGCAGTTCGTCAGGTCACGACGAGATAAGTAAACGGATTCTGCAGCAGGGTGGTATCATGAAGCCGATCTGCTGGAGGTGCCCGGCGGTCTGGTGACGCTCCTGGTCTTCAAAACCAGTGTGGGGCTTGAATGAGTCCCGGGTGGGTTCGATTCCCATGCACCTCCGTTCCCGCAGCGCGGTGGACCGAATACGAGCCGACCAATGGTGAGTTGAAAAGGGATTTCGGATGACCCGCAAACGTCTGCGCATCAAACCACAACCTCCGATCGATCGCTGGGCTCATCCCACGGGGCGGCGTCCCTGGTGGTTGGCGATAGCGCTGGCGGGACTGGGGCTGCTGCTGGCGGGCGTGGCGCCGAGTCGTGTGCATGATGTGTTCCGGGATGGCTCGGTGAAGATCTCGGAATGGCGTTTGAATCAGGCGGTCACGGTGGGCGGGCCGCGCCGAACGGAGCCGGCCCCGTCTGCTCTGGATCAGACCATCGTGTCTCTGCTGAATAATCAGAATGACGGCGATGCTCAAGCCGCGTTCAAGAATGACGATCAGACCCAGGATGACTTTTGCCCGACGTGAGTCAAGTAATCCTCGGGTCATGCGTGCCATGGCCAGACCAATGATCGCAAATATCACAAAACAGCGACGCTGGAACCTTGCCCGCATCCGACCATGGGTGCAGACCGGTTTTCTAGCGGTGTGGCTCGATCCCCTGATGCTGCGTTGGCACGCGGTGCCCGGCTGTGTCTTTCACTGTTATGCCTGCCCGCTGGCGACAGTGGCGTGCCCTATCGGTCTAATGGCTCAGTTCGCGGCCGTGCACGTGATCCCGCTGATGGCCATCGGCGTGCTGGTGGTGGTCGGGGCGCTGGTGGGCACGGCCGTATGTGGTTGGGCATGTCCCTTCGGCTTCATGCAGGATCTGCTAGCCAGGATTCCCACGCCCAAGTTTTCGCTGCCGTCGTGGATGGGCCATGGCAGATACCTGACATTGATCGGATTGGTGCTGATCGTGCCGGTACTGCTGGGCGCAGAGCACTGGCTGTTTTTCTGCAACGTCTGTCCAGCCGGGGCCCTTGAAGGGGCGATGGGCCAGTCAATCTATCGCGGCCAGTTGTTTATCCCCAACACCATCAAGATCACGGTGACGATCCTGGTTCTGGGTCTGGCCCTGTTCACCTATCGGCCGTGGTGCCGGGTGCTCTGCCCGCTGGGCGGGATCTTTGCCCTGTTCAATCGAGGCAGCCTGCTTTACCTGCACTACAACGCCGGCCGCTGCACGGAATGCAATCTCTGCCGCAGCCGGTGCAAGTACGACGTGAAGCTGGACCAGTCGATCAACAACGGCTCGTGCGTGCGCTGCCTGGAATGCACCAATTGCCCCGCCATCACGGTGACCATCGCCGGGCGCGAACCGGAATCGCCGCAGAAGCACCTGCCTGCCTCCGCTACCGAAGCTTGATCGCGTTGCCTGTCAACAGCAGGATTTGCCAGTGCCTTTGTCGGCTTCGGCCTGCGACTGCATCAGCTCATCATAAAACACTTTGACGCACGCGCCGCCCATGGCGATGGCGCACCAGATGGCCTCGTCGATCTGCTCCTGCGCAATGCCCAATGTGCGCGCCTTGGCCAGATGCGACAGCAAACATGGCCCGCAACGCTGGATGGTCACCAGCGCGATATTGATCAGTGCCTTGGTCTTCTGATCCACCGCTCCCGCTTGAGCCGTGCTGCGCATCAGCGATCCGAACGAACGCCGAGCCTCCGCAATGCTCGTACCGGCCGCTTCCGGCACGACTGCCGGCGCAGGTTCACGACGAGCAATCACTCTCTCACTCACCACCGCCCCACTGCCGGCAGCGATGATACGACCCTGCGAAGCTTCGCTGACGCGCCCGATGACGTGGCCGCTGACACCGCCTTCGGCCAGCAGATTCAACAGTTCGTCCACCCGCGCTGGGCTGATGGCGATCAGCAGGCCGCCAGAGGTCTGAGCGTCCAGCCCCAGCAGCACGTGCGATTCATCGGTGCCCGGTTCACGCACCAGGTCATCGCCGACGTATTCACTGTTGCGTTCAATCGTTCCGGGGATGACGTTGCCAGCCAGCAATGCCAGTGCCCCATCGAAAGCCGGCAAATGCTCCACGTCAATGCGAGCAGTAACCTTCGAGTGCCGCACCATACCCGCCAGGTGCCCGAACAGGCCGAAGCCGGTGATATCGGTGCAGGCCGTGGCATTGCAGCGGGTCATAGCCTGTGAAGCAACGCGGTTCAACATGGCCATCGATTGCTCGGCCTGGCGCAGTCCCGCTTCATGAGCGCGGCCGATCTGTTTGGCGAAGTTGAGCACGCCGCTGCCCAGCGGCTTGGTCAGCACCAGCACATCGCCCACGGCCGCCTTGCCGCGCTCGGTGACGTGTTGCGGATCGACGGTGCCGGTGATGGCGAAGCCGAGCATGATCTGCTCGTCCTTGATGCTGTGCCCGCCGATCAGCGCCACCTCGGCCTCAGCCAGCACTTCCATTGCCCCGGCCAGCATTTCGTACATGATCTGGCTCGACATCGTTTCGCTGGGAAACGCCAAGATGCTCAGCGCGGTCAACGGTGTGCCACCCATGGCATACACATCCGACACGCAGTTGGCGGCACAAATCCGTCCGAAGGTGCGGGCGTCATCCACGCACGGCGTCATGACATCCACCGTCTGCACCAGGCATTTCCCGTCAAGCTGATACACCCCCGCATCGTCACCAGCCGCCACGCCGCACAGCACGCGTGGATCATCCACCGCTGGCAGGCGCGACAGGATCTCCTCCAGATCACCCGGCGCGATCTTGGATGCGCAGCCGGCATTGCGCACCAATTCCGTCAAGCGCACCTGCTCGGCGGGCACCGGATCCGGCCGCTCGCCGGCACAGGGACAGATGCCCTGCGAAGTGAACACGTCACACGGGCACGGTCTCCGCGGATCGCAGATGCAGTGACCAAGTTCACGGGAACGAGCCATGACACGACGGCGTTTTTGGATATCCACGGTCATGTTTTGCACCGGACAGGCTGCGGGCTTCGGGCGTGAAACACCTCGCTGCGAACCCGTCCATTCTACTGCACAGGCTGCGCGGCACAATCCTATTGTGGCGAATTGTTTCGCACCAAAACCCCCGGTGTGCGCACACTGCCGTGACGGATCGTCAACCGCGTGCGGTCAAAATGGTCCAGCAATGGAATGGCATATTTGCGACTGGCACCCAAGGCATTGCGAAACTCAGCCGTGGTAAATCGCCCCTCACCCCCGCCCCCGGAAGTGCCGGAAGTTGCGGAATGCCCGGAATCCGCCTGTGCAAAGAGCGTTCTCACCACAGCCTCGGCGGCAGCCACCGCATCCCGGTGCATGAAGATCTGCTCGCTCAGGTGAACCAGATCGCCGCGATCGGCAAGCACCTGGATCATTTGCCGCACCTTCTTCTCCGGCTGTTTCAGCGCTTCGGCCAGATCGGCCGGACGCCGCGGCATGCTGTGATCCTTACGAAACGCTTCGGCCAGTTGTTCGAGCAGGCGTCGCTCGCCCTCATCCATGCGCGGCCGATGCTCGGCCAAGGCCAACAGTTCACCTTGTCGCACCACCATACTGCGCCTGATCAGGTCAGACTCCGCCGCATCGAAAACCGCCGTATCGCACGCCAGCGCCTGGAGCAGTTCCCCGGCGTTCACCCCCAGTTGCTCGGGATGAGCCTGGTGCGCCTGCTTAAGGTGATCGGCCATGCGCATCATGGTCTGGTCAATCGTGCGCTGGGCCATGAAGCGTTTATTGTCGAGCAGCACCACCTGTCCCTGTTCGCATAGTCGGCGCACGTGGGTGTCTGCCTCATCGGGCAACAGATGCGCGGCAGAGGCCAGCTCCTGCACCGTCCGCGGCCCGGCGGCCTCGATCAGCATAGTCAGGCACCACAACGGGGGGTCATCGATTGTTTTTTCCCGCTCCAGCAATGGTGAAATCGTTTCCACACGTTGGCGACGGAATCTTCTTTCCGAGGTGTCAAGCACGCGCCCGCCGCCGATGGTGGTCAGCCCGCCCTCCTCCTCCACATGAGAGCGCACCACGAAGCGGTCCCCCGGCGCCAGCGGCAGCGGTCGATCCAGGCGAAGTTGTGCCAGCGTGTCAGCGCCCGGCGCCAACGGATCAGCTTCCAACGGAACCAGCGTTGCCTGGCAATGGGCGGTGCCCACATGCAGGTGAACTTCCGCACCATCCTTGATCGGCCGGCGCATGCGATCCAGCAGGCGCAGACGCACCGCACAGCGCTGCACCAGACCAAGTGTCGGCGAGTCAGTCAGCAGCACGCCGCGCGGCGTGTCGTCAAGTTCGAGGTCCGCCAGATTGACCGCCACACATTCGCCGGCCTGGGCTGCATCGGAATTTTCACCGTAAACCTGTAGGTATCGCACCCGCCCGCGGCGATCGCCCGGCAGCACGCGCAGGCAATCACCCACCTGCACCCGCCCGGCACATGGCACCCCCGATGCCACCACACCAAAGCCGTGGGCTGTAAACGAACGTTCGACCCACTGCCTGTACGGTCCATGTGTCACGCGCGGCTGACACGCCTGTACCTGTTGACCGAGTGCCTCGAAGAAACCATCGAATCCCTCGCCCGTGATGTTGGACAGCGGACAGATTGGCGCGTCGGCCAGGAATGTGCCCTGCACGAACTGCTGCACATCCTGCACGGCCAGCTCGCGCATCTGCGCATCGACCATGTCGATCTTGGTCAGGGCAATGACGCCGTGCCGGGCGCCCATGAAGGTGAGTACGTCCAGGTGTTCGCGCGTCTGCGGCATCACGCCGTCGTCTGCCGCGACCACCAGGATCATCACGTCAACGCCGTGCGCCCCGGCCACCATCTGGCGGATGAACGAGACATGCCCGGGGACGTCGACGATGCCCACGATGCGATCGTCCGCCATGCGACAGGGAGCGAAACCCAGTTCGATGGTGAGTCCGCGGCGTTTTTCCTCCGCCAGGCGATCGGTGTCGCAGCCGGTCAACAGCTTCACCAGGGCCGTCTTGCCGTGATCGACATGGCCGGCGGTGCCCAGCATGATATTTTTTCGCGCCATGACGTTGGCTGGTCACATTGAAAGTACACGAGCCACGGCGGCGGCAATAAGCTCGATCTGCGCGTCGGTGATGGTGCGCATGTCCATGACCACCGCGTCGCCAGCCAGGCGGGTGAATACACAGGTTTCATCCAATCGCAACGCTTTGGCCAGGGGATCGGCTTTGAGATTTGCGCTGCGAATGGTGACCACGCGCGTGGGCAATGCTTCGGTGGGCAGTGAGCCGGACCCGAGGTAGCCGACGTCGTCGCTGACCTGGACCTCCGCTGCGGGTGCAACTTGCTTCAGTTGGGCTGCCAGCGCCTCAGCCCGGTGGTTCAGTTCGGACATCGGGGTGGCCAGCATGCGATAGAGCGGATGATCGCGCTTGAGCCGCTCGATGTCGCGGAACAGCGGCAGCGTGCGCTCCATGGCCATCAGGCAGGTCTTGTCCGCGCGGAACGCCCGGGCCAGCGGGTGTTTGCGGATTTTCTCGATCAGCCCGCGCTTGCCCACGATGATGCCGCCCTGCCCGGCCCCGATCAGTTTGTCGGCACTTGCTAAGGCCACGTCCGCACCAGCTGCGATCGACTCAGCCATCGTCGGCTCATGCGGCAGACCGAAATGCTCCAAGCCGATCAATGCACCGGCCCCCAGGTCATCGACCAGCACCAGTTTCCGGGCATGAGCCAACTCAGCCAGTTCCGGCACCGGCACGGCACTGCTGAACCCGATGATTCGGAAATTGCTGGGATGGGCGCGGAACAGCAGCGCGGTCTGCTCGGTGATGGCCGATTCATAATCGCGCAGGTGCGTACGATTGGTCGTGCCCACTTCCACCATCTGCGCGCCGCTCTGGGCCATGACGTCAGGTAAGCGGAACGCCCCGCCGATCTCGATCAGCTCGCCGCGCGAGACGATCACCTCGCGCCCCGCCGCCAAGGCTGTGAGCACGAGCATGGTGGCAGCCGCATTGTTGTTGACCACCGTGGCCGCCTCCGCTCCGGTCAATTCGCACAGCAACGGCTCGACCATCTGATCGCGATTGATGCGCAACCCCGATTGGCGATCCACCGCCAATGTCACGTAACCATCCAGTTCCGCAGCCATGCTCTCGACCACGCAACCGGGCAGCACCGCCCGACCAAGCCCCGTGTGCAGAATGATGCCGGTGGCATTGATGGCGGCCCGCAGGCGCGGCTGGGTGCGCTGCTTCAACTCAAGTTCAGCCCGGTCCAGCACCGCATCGGCGTTGACGTGCTGCGGCCCGCATCGTCCGCCGCCGTCATTGAGAATCTGCTGTCGCAGTTGATCCACCGCCGCCCGCAGGCAGTCCGCCACCAGCGTCTGCGGCTGTTGTTGCAGCCAGGCCGCTGCCCGGGCACTGGCCAACAATTCGCCGACCGAGGGCAAGCTGCGCAACAAGTCTTTCTGGATCGTTGAACCCACCTCGGACCTCCAACGGCACAACCATGTTACCGCATCGGCGGCTTTCGATCCGGAAAAAGTTGGCCCGAGAAGACTCGAATCCAGCAATTACTTTTTCGCACCGGCGGTCAACGTCGAATCCGACAGGATCACCTTGCCGGTCGGGTCGGCCAGGATGTACCAGGGCAGGGCGGGCAAACCCCATTGCAGGCAGGTTTCATCCACCGCCTCGGTGGCCCTGGCCAGCGGCAGCGTGATGTGAAGGCCCTCCAGCAACGAATCTTCGACCGGTCCCACCTGCACGAGAGCGAAGTAGGCGCTGGTCGAGGCGGCGGCCTGGGCCTGAATCTGCTTGACTGCGTGACGTGACGGCCGCTGCCGAGCGTCGAAGAACAGCAGCAGGACCGGCTTACCTTGCGGCGCTGCTTCGAGGCCGAGCGTGGTCATGTCGGGCAGTTGCCGGCCGGTCAACGGCTTGGGCTGCGGCTTGGCGGCCGGCCTTTGCGATAAGTCGCTGGAGGAGACGATGAGTTTCACTTCATCGCCGCCGCCGACATTCACATAGGTCTGGCCGTAACGATATGGATTCTGAATGTGGGCATACAGGTTGGCGCCCCCGGGGCAGACGCCGGTGATGGTGAAGCGACCGTCTTTGTCGCTAGTGGCATCACGATAGGGCTGCTGCTCGCCGTGGATCTGCACCTGCACATTGGCCAGCGGTTCGCCGGCACTGTCAACCACGAGGCCGGTAATCTTCTGATCAGCCCGAGGTAGTTTGACCTCACCCAGGTCGATTGTGCCGCCGTCCAAAGCTTCCTGCTGCCAATTGTTCTGTCCGTAACCGTTGGCGCTGGCGGTGATGTGATACTCGATGCCCAGCGGCAGCACGGCAAGCTGGAATCGTCCATCCGCATCAGTCTGGATCGATCGCTGATCACTCAGGGGTGCGCCCCAGCGACTGCCGTAAATCATCAGCATGATGTTCGCACCGTGCAGCGGCTGGTCCTGATCGTTGAGCACGCGGCCGGTGAACGCACAGGCGCTTTCGAGCTTCACATTCACGGGCAAGGCGGGATCTTCGATCACGACCGCGGCGGCGCTGTTGCTGGCCTCGTGACGCGCCACCAGCATGGACGTGCCGGCTTCGACCCATTCAGCCGGCTGCCAGCGCATGCTGAATCGGCCCTGCGGATCTGTGCGCACCGAGCGCTCGCCGTTTTGCGGCACCACCTGGACTTCCACATCAGGCACGGGCTGACCCTCAGCATTGACCACCTCACCCTGCAGCATCATGGCGTCGGTCAATATAAGCGACACCTCTTGCGTCTGGCCGGGTGTGGCCTGACACAGTTGCTGACTGTTTGTGGGCGAGCACATGGGATGCTCAGCGCCGAGCAGGTAGTTTCCAGGCAGTACGAAAATCCGAGCGGTGCCATTCGGATCGGTGTGGCAGGCAAAACCGTAGCTGTTATTGGCCGCGCGCACGTTGATCTTCGCGTCCGCCAGGGGATGTTGATCTTTCCAACTGGTCACCGATACGACCATCAGCGCAGCCCGCTGAAGCTCGATCGTGACATTGTCCATCGCCTGGCCGGCCTGGAGTGTCAAACCCTCAGCCTGGCCGACCCGGGGCAGTTCCTGGTCCTGTGCCTCCGACATCACCACCAGTTGCACCGAGCCCGCGGGCAATCCCGTGACGGTGAAGTGCCCGTCCGCATCTGTCGTCGTCCGGCAGGGGTTGAGAAAGCTGGTCGCAAACAGGGCGCTTACTTGCAAGCCTGCAACAGATTGCCCGGGCTCGTGACATTGCACGACGCCGTTGATGGTCGCCTCCCTGGTTAACTCGATGCAAGTATCCTGCGATCCAGCGGGGATACTGGGCGTCCTGTTGGGCCAGACAATGCCGGCAAATCCCCGGCCGGTGACTGCAAGCGATGCCAAAGCACCCCTGGGCACCGCGTTGATCACGAAGCCGCCCTGCTGATCGCTGTTGACCATCAGTTCCGGAATCAACTTGTCTCCCACCACGACGTGCGGCCGGCCGTCGGTGTGCCACTGCAGCATCGCTTTGATCGTGGCCCCGGCCACCGGCTGCCCGGAAACGTCAACCACCACGCCGCTGATCTGCTGCGGCTCGTCCATACGCAGCATCACCGGGTAGCGCAACTCGGCCATGGCCCCGTTCCACGATCCCAGGGCAAGTCCGTCATGCCGTGACACCACCAGGACGCGGTCGTAATCAGGAAGATTGGGGGCTTCGATATGGAATTGCCCCTCGCTGTCTGATTTGGCCTGAGCCAGCAACGTGTTGATCCAGCCGACGAAGTTATCCTGGCGGGCCCCGTACACGACGATGTCCGCTTCGGGAACCGGTGCACCGAGCGTGTTGACGACCTTGCCATCCAGGGCTACCGGCAGCGGAGCCTGCTCCTGGGCGAACACAAGCGCGGTGATCGTGATCAGCACGAGGAAGCTGACCATCAACAGATGAGCCAATTTCATGGCACGCCCCTTCCTGTTGGCAGTAATACGGCAATAGAACAGGACACACTCATCGCGGCAGGCACAATGACAGCAGGCGCGGACCTGTCACTGGCCGGCCTTGGCGGCGCGCGGAGCCGCACTATCGGCATCAGTCACTTGGCCGATCTTCTGCGGCTCCTGCTTCAACTCAACCGGACAATCCAGCAGCAGCGTGGCGGTGAAGGGTCCTTTGACGTTGGTGGGCTCTCGCCATGAGAGCGAACAGGTGCCGCCTCAGCCATACTCGAACTTGAAGGTCTTGTCGTATTTCCCGTCATCGCTGACGATGCGCAGGCGCGGGGCCGGCGGCTGACTGCCGTCGGCGTACGCGACGTTCACATGCTCGCCGTAACGGCCGATGACCACTTGATTAAACGTGTGCTGGCGATTGCGAACCTGATCCTCCAACTTCGCTGTCCATGGCCCGCCCAGGTTCAACTCGACCACCGCATCGGTGGCAACGTCCACCCCGCTTTGCTCGGGAAAGCCTGCACCCGTGAACTGCCATTGCTTTCCGCTGACGGGGGTGGGCTGGAGCTGCCACGATGCCAGCTTGTATCGGCCGACGGGCACCTGCTGCTCGTCTTCCTTCGAGATCACAAAGGAGCCTTGGGGGCCATAGACCTTGACTTGATAAAAACCGTCCTGCGGCTTGATGAAGCCGGTGGCAGGGCCCTCAGCTTCACGAATCGTCACGTAGGCCCCATCTTTGGCCGCGCTGAACTCGTACAACTGCTGTCCGTCACGCACGTACCGGCCGGCGAACATCGGCTCGATCTCGGCATTGTCGGTGAACCGCACACGGTCGGCCGATGCGTAGCTTGACTCCTGTTGGTCGCAGACGTCGTTGAACGTGCCATTGGCGTTGTAGTCGATCAGTTGGCACGTCACGGGCCTGTCGTTGAGGACCACGGTCCCCTGATACCAGCAGGCGGTCGTGGCCATCACGTAGTAATCCTCGTTAAGACCGCTGCTGTAAACCGTGAAGTTCAGGTGATAGAGGATCGGGCCGTCCTCGCTGTCGAAGTGCATGGCGACGGGGCCGAACATCGTCTGGCCCTGGCCCGAGCCGTATTGCCGCTGGTCATGCGGCTGGCAAATCGTTTCGTCGTCCAGGCGGCCGTCACCGTTGCTGTCGATCACCAACTGGTCGCACAGGTCACTGGCGGCGCTGCGCGACAAGGCAACCCGGCGGAACCCCGCCGCGTCCATGGGCGTGGTCCATCGGGTGACCTGCACTTGCTCACCCAGCGCCGCGGGCAATGCCAGATCGGCCGGGCGATCCTTTTCGATCTTTAACTGTTGACGGCTCACATATCGCAATAGCGAGTTGGTGTCGCTGCTCTGGCAGTAACTGAGCCAGGTCGTGCCGTCACCGCCTGCCGGCTCATCCGCCCGGGCCGGAACCGGACACAGGCACAGTGACACGAGCGCCGCTGCGAGGACAAATCTGTCCCACTTTTGCGAACGTTTCACGGGTACCCCCTTTCGTTGCTGATGGAGCCATTCCTGACTGTTGAGCATTGATTATATAGAAGCCGATACGCCTCAGCAATGCCTCCGGGTCGCAAAACAAGGTACAATTTCACAATTGAGACATCGCCTCATCACACAACATGCCGGGAGGTTTCATGCATCAACTCGTCACGATCACGTTGGCCGATGTGCAACGCGTTTACAGCGGTGCAGAAGGTCGATTGTGGGAGTTGCTCATGGGCGAACAGATTCACATCGGCGGCTTGTGCTCATCGCAGGATCTGGCGGAGCGAGCGCACATCAAAACAGGCAGTCGCGGGGTGGACTTGTGCTGCTGTACCGGCGCGGGCATGCGGTTTCTGGTCCGTTTCCGCAACGTGGCTGCGATGCAGGGTGTGGACGCCACCGCACAGAGGGTGGATCTCGGCCGCAGTCGCTGTCAAGCTGAAGGACTGGACACCCGCATCGAATTCGTGCTGGCCGAAGCGATCGACACGGGCCTGCCTGGCGGTGCTGTTGACTTCGTCTGGGGTGAGGACGCCTGGTGCTACGTGGCGGATAAGCCCGCACTGATCGCCGAGGCGGCAAGACTGGTACGACCCGGTGGCGTCATCGCGTTCACCGACTGGTGCCAAGGACCAAGCCCGCTGAACGACGAGCAGGCCAAGCGCTTCCTGTCATTCATGAAATTCCCTTCATTGGCCTCGCTGCAGGATTATCGCCGCCTGCTTCAGGATGCCGGCTGCCATGTGATCGAGGCGGCCGACACGGGGCGATTCCCTGAACACGCCGATCTCTACATCCAGATGGTCGAAAAGCAACTCACGTTTGACGCCCTCCAGTTGATCGGCTTCGATCAATCCATGCTGGCCCAGCTTGGCGTTGAGCTGCACTTCGTCCGTCAACTGGCCCACGACAGAAAGCTCATCCAAGGTCGATTCATTGCTCGAAAAAGGGAGGTCGCCCCTTGAATGAACCATGCACCGGCTCCGCCGAGGACACCTGTTGTGGCAGCACGAAGACGCCTTGCCCAGCCAGCGCGGCCGGGCTGCTGTCTCACTTTGACCACATGATCGAGCACTGTCTGAGCTACGCCCGCAGCGCCAAGGAGCAAGGCAAGCCGATCGTGGGCATCATGTGCGAGTTCACGCCACGGGAGTTGATCATGGCGGCCGGCGCGGTGCCCGTGTGCCTGTGCGGTGGTTCGCAGAAGACCGCGGAAGCCGCGGAGACCGTGCTCTCGCCGGGCATCTGTCCGCTGATCCGCAGCACGTTCGGCTATCACCTGCTTAAGAACAATCCGTTCCAGGAGATGGCGGACCTGATCGTGGCTGAGACCACCTGCGACGCCAAGAAAAAGATGTACGAACTGCTAGCCCAGCAGCGTCCGGTCTACATCCTGGAGCTGCCGCAGAAACCGAACGATCCCGACGCCCTGCTCCATTGGAGGGCCGAGTTGGTCAAGTTTCGCACCGAACTGGAGCAGCGATTCAACGTGCGGATCACCGACGAGAAGCTGCGCCAGGCGATCACGTTGATGAACCGCGAGCGCAGTCTGCGGCGACAACTGGCGGAACTGATGCGGCGCGAGCACCCGCCACTGACCGGCCGACAACTGCTGAACCTCAAGAGCAGCATCAGCGGGATAGGCTCCGACCTGCAGGCCTACGAACAGATCCTCCAGCATCTGCGTGACCACAAACAATCACACACTGCCCCGTCTCCTGTGCGCGTGCTGATGACCGGCGTGCCCACCGTCCATGGAGCGGAGCGGGTCATCGATCTGATCGAAAGCCACGGCGGTTGCGTGGTGGCCATGGAAAACTGCACCGGGCTAAAGCCAATCACCGAGGACGTCGCCACTGGCGGTGATCCCATCGATGCCATCGCAGCCAAATACTTCCATCTGCCCTGCTCGGTGATGACCCCCAACACGAACCGCTTCGACCTGCTGCGGCAATTGACGCGCGCGTATCGCCCTCGGTGCGTCATCGAATTGATCTGGCAGGGTTGTTTGACATACGACATCGAGTCGGCCCTGGTCAAACAACTGGCCGAAGAGCAACTGGGCCTGCCTTACCTGCGCATCATGACCGATTACGCACCCGCCGACAGCGCCCGCATCGCCGTCCGCATTGAAGCGTTGTTCGAGACGGTCCAGAGTCGGCCTCAGACCGCCCACACCTGATCCCGAGACTGTCATGCCATGCGTCGGCTACAACTCGGCATACGTTCCGCCGGAGTGGATCGCCGCGCATCAGTTGCAGCCGTGGCGGCCGACGTTGCGGATCTCTGATGCGGCAACGCGTGAGGGTGTTTCCCAAGACGGTTGCTGCTCCTGCGCACGGGCGTTCGTGGCGGAAGTATCCAGCCGCCGGGATGTGGTGGGGATCGTGGTGGCTGCCGTCTGTGACCAGATCCGCCGCGTCAGCGAATGGTTGATCGATCCTTCCTCGCCGCCGGTGCTGTTGTTTCATGTCCCCGCCACGTGGCAGACCAGCGCCGCCAGACAGTGCTATCGTGATGAATTGCTCCGCCTGGGACGCTTCCTGGAACAGATCGGCGGCCAATCGCCCACGCCGCAGCAACTGCGACATAACATGATGGATTACGACCGCGAGCGTCAGGCCATGCGTGCCATGTTCGATGACCTGCGCGGCCGACCACACGCTGATGCAGTTGCAAAACTCCACGGGGACATGACCGAAGATGACTCACCTGCCGCGCCGGATCACGCCACGGATGAGTCAGCCTCCCATACCCCCATCGCCCTGCTCGGCTCGACAGTGCCGCGCTATCAGTGGTGGTTGTACGACGCAATCGAACAGCACGGAGGCCGCGTGGTGCTGGACGCCACCGACTACGGCGAGCGCGGGTTGCCGAGGCCCTTCGACGCGCAATTGCTGGCTGACGATCCCCTGGAAGCGTTGGCCGCGGCCTATCTGGCTATGCCGCACGTTCGCCAGCGGCCCAATGACGGTTTGTTTCACTGGCTGCACGAGCGCATGGCGCATCGCCACGTGCGCGGTCTGATTTTGCGACGAAACCTCTGGTGCGATCTGTGGCATGCGGAGGTGGCTCGGATCAAAGCCTCGGCCTGTGTTCCCGTGCTTGACCTTGACCTCGACGTAGATGCGAGTGCCCCGCAACGTGCGCTGGGACGGATTGCCGCCTTCATGGAGATGCTGCACTGATGGGCGCCCCGGCCGTCATCTCGCTGCAGCAGTGGGATCGCCGCCATGGCGAGCTTTGCCGCGCGGGCATGATGGAGCCTTCCTACGGTGGTCCGCTCGGCCGCCACGTCCAGGATGGCGACCTGCGCCTGTGCGAGTTGCAATTCGACAACTCGCCGGCTGCGTTGCGCCTGTGGAATTTTCTGCTCAGCGAAGAAGATCGGCTGCACGACGCCCGCATGGCCGGCAAGTGCATCGTCGGCACGATGAAAGACCTGGGCACCGTGCCGGTGCTGGCTTATGCCCTCGATAACGTCGTGGCTTTCTATCCCGACGGCGCGTGGTGGACACCCTGCGTCATGCGGCACAGTGATAAACTGTTGCGCGTGGCGGATTCGCTGGGACTGGATGAATCGTTCTGCCCCGTGCGGGCCATGGCCGGTGCATTTGTCACGGGCAATCATTTTCCCATCCCCGACATGCTGCTGTGCAGCGTGGGCGCGGTGTGTGATGATTTTTCCGCCATTGCCCAGCGGATCGAGGGACTTGGTCATCCGATCGTCTGGTGGGAGATGCCGCCGAGGCGCTCGCCCGCGCCCGGAGAGCCGACCGTGTTGCTGCCGACGGGTTTCACGGTGTCGCCGCAGCAGGTGGCATTCGTGAGCCGAGAGCTGCGTCGCGTGGCCCGAGCCTTGGAGCAGTTGACCGGCCAGCGCCTCGATGCGACCCGGTTGCAACGCGGCTTTCAACAAGCCAACAAAGTGCGACAAACGCTCCACGAACTGCGCCGGCTTGCTTACACGGTTGATCCCTGTCCATTGCCGGCCCTCGAGATGTTGATTGCGGAAATGCTGGCCATCCACTTCTGCTCGGATCAGCCGGAGTCGCTGGCCGTGCTGGAGGCGTTGCTGGACGAGGTGCAGCAGCGGGCGCAGGAAGGTGTGGGTGTCCTGGAGAAGGATGCGGTGCGGGTGTTCTGGATCAATCCCGTGGCCGACCTGCGTGTGATGAACCTGCTGGAGAAGGTGGGCGGCCGCATCGCCGGCAGCGACTACATGTTCTGTCACGCGCTGGAGCCGATCCCCCAGGATCTCGAGCCTTTCGAGGCATTGGCCCGCTGTGCCCTGAGCGATCCAATGGTGGGCACGGTTGGCGATCGCGGACAGCGCGCGTGTCAACAGGCGAAGGATTTCGGCAGTGAAGCAGTGATTATCAGCCGCATTCCGGGGGCGAGCCATTGTGCTTACGAGGGCGACGTGATCGGGAAGATGATCAGACGAGAGCTTGGGCTGCCCGTCCTGGAAATTGAAGTGCCGCCGATCAGTGATACGGTGGAGCCTGCGCTGCGGACGCGCCTGGAAGCCCTGATGGAAATCGTGCATACCCGGAGGCGATCATGATTGTTGCAGGTATCGATGCCGGGTCACGAGCCGTCAAGGTGGTGCTGTTGTCAACTGACAATGGGACGGAACCCGGCGTGCTGGCCAGTGATTTGGAAGATTCGAGCCCCGATCAGGCCGCCCACGCCCAGCGGGTGCTGGATCGTGTTTTGCAGGAGGCCGGGCACACGATGCAGGACGTGGGCTTCGTCGTCGCCACGGGTTACGCTCGTCACCTGCTTGATTTCGCTGACAAGGCCATCACCGAAATCACCTGCCATGCCCGCGGCGTGCAGAAGCATTTGCCGAACACGCGCTCCATCATCGAGATCGGCGGCCAGGACTCGAAGGTGATTCACCTGGACGCGCAGGGACGTGTTGAGGATTTCACCATGAACGATCGCTGCGCCGCAGGGACCGGCTGCTTCCTGGAGCTGGTGGCGCGCAGACTCGGCGTCAATCTGAACGAGCTTGGCGAACTGGCTGAGGGCAGCAAGCAACCGGCCACGATCTCCAGCATGTGTGCCGTCTTCGCGGAGACGGAGATCATCGGCCTGCTGGCCGGCGGTCAAGCACCCTGCGACATTGCCGCCGGCGTGCAGTTGGCCATCGCCCGGCGTATCGCCTCCATGGCCGGCCGACGTCTGACCTGCCCGGTTGTGTTCACCGGCGGTGTGGCGCGGACCCGCGGCATGCGGCGCGTGCTCAGTGAAGCCATCGATCATCCGCTGGCGCTGTCACCCGAACCGCAATTGACCGGCGCATTGGGCGCGGCGCTGCTGGCTGCTGATCATGCGCGCAGCACAACAATCTGATCCGTTATTGAACTCCATGTGATCCGCGTGGCCGGCAGCCGCGCCGAATCAACGTTTCAGTCGCGCCAGGGCCGCCTGGGCTGCCCGGCCTGATTCGCTGTCCGGGGCCGTCTCATAGGCCATGCGGTACTGCTCGATCGCCAGGTCTATCATCCCAATCCCCTCGTACTGCTGGGCCATGGACAGGCACTCCAAGACTTTTGTGTTGATGCGAAACTCTTCAAGGCCGTTCATGAACAGATCGCAGGCATGCAGTTGTTCGATCAGAGTCTGGGCCCGCTGACCGGCGCTGGTGTCGCCGTAGTGGGTGACGACCGATTCGAGGCCGTCGATGAACTTGATGCGGTCGGGCGTTTCCAGCAACAGTGCCAGATCCACTTCGGACAGGCTGTCATCTTCCACCTGATCGGTCTGTTCGTTCTGCTCGGTGGCGATCACCTCGGCGGCCGCGACGGTGGTCTTGAGATCGAAGCCCGGCTCGGTGACCGCTTCGACCGCCTCCGGCGTTTTCGCTGGATCATCGCCTTGCTGCGGTTCTTCGGTGACGACCTCCACGCCCAGCACTTCCAGGTCGATCGCATGCAGCACCTGCTCCAGCTTCTGCATGGCCAGGATCTGGCGCAGGCTCGATTGCGCCGCGGGATTGCGGCGAAGGTCTGCCAGCTTGCGCAAAGCTTCCTTGGAACTGGGGATGTGCTTCAGGCCCGAAATCTTGGCGTACAGGTCGATGGCCTCGGCGAACTTGCCTTCGCTGCTCAGTTGATCGGCGTCCTTGATCACCTTGTTGGCGGCCTCGGTGACCTTGGCGGCAGTGGCCTTGATCTTGGTCCGCATACCGGCATCGAAACCTGCCACCGAATCGGCCAGCACCGCGTAACGATAGGCCATTTCCAGGCGGCCCTGCAGCAGCATGCTTTCAACCAACTTCAACAACTGCTCGCAACGGTCGCGATCGGCTTGAGTCAACTTTCTGGTGGTGACCTGCCCTGAGGTCGAACGTCGGATCGAGAAACTCGATCGCGACGCGCCGCCTCAGGCTCCGGCGCAGTGCTGCGCCTCCCAGAACACGGGCGTCATCAAAGCCACAATCATCAGCAGGATCCGCAACCGTGACAAGCGCATGTGCCACCCCCATGGATCAGGTTCGAGTCGGACTTGCCTGTCCATTTTATCGGGCGGCATCGGGCGTGTCGAGCAATATTCGCCTTCTCCTATCTGACAATTTCCAGCAGCCCCCTCATCCCTGCCAAGGCGGCAGTTTGATGCCCCAAGCAAAATCCACGATAAGCATGACAACACCATCCTGATTGGAAGCGGTTCTCTCATGAATCACGCCACGTTGATCGGCCAGGTGTTCGCAATAGTGGCCTGCAGCTTCGCCGCACCGGCGCCGGGCGATGTCCAGTTGATCCCCGATCCTTCCTTCCAGCGCGGCGTGCAGGTCAAAAAACCCGCCGGGGGCGAGGTACAAGGTGCGTTGATATTCCCCGGGGCAACTCGCGCCCCTCTGCTCTGGTCCTTGGCCCAGTGGAACAGCAAAACCACGCTCGCCGATGCCGATCGTCAGCCGCTGGACGACGACATGTACCAGTGGGCCGATCCGATGAAGCACGTGATCCTGGGCCCGACCGCGGTTGCTGACTACAAGCTGGAACTGGCGGTCAACGGTGACCATGAATATGGCGGCGTCTATCGCAAGACCGGCCAACCCTGGGCCCATCTGCTGGTGGAACAGAACATCGCCGCCCCCGGAGGTGAATGGGCCAAACGTGTCCCCTGGCTCTCAGAGGTCAGAGCACTTAAGTTCCATCTGAACGCCAAGCTCGTTCACGACGATCCCAACATCAAGCCCGGTTTCGATCGCAGGATCCACGGCAGCCAGTTCAATATCTACTTCACTATCCAGAAACTCGACCCCGGCGATGCGCACTTCGGCGACTATTACTGGTTCGGCATTCACCTGTTCGATACTCGCCACGACATCCCGCCCGATTACGTCCACGGTGATGCCGGCACCGGCAAACTCATCTACAGCGTCGGCGCGGGAGCCTTCAACATCCCTGATCTGCGCGATCATCAATGGCATACGCTGGACGGCGACCTGCTGTCCCACGTGATCGCCGGCCTGAAGGAAGCCTTTCGCCGCGACTTCCTCGATTCCGACATTCGCAACCCTTTGATCCGCTCCATCTGTGCCATGTCGCACTGGCTCTGCACGTTCGATCGTGATGTGGGTGAGTTTCGGACCCAGCGAGCAGGCCTTCAGGCACACACTCCCAGACTGACCGGGTTGCGGTACTTGCTGATCGCGCACACCCCGGAAGTATGCCATCCCTGGTTTTGACCTTCCGGGGGCGGGGGGGACCAGTGGCTGCATTGGATCAACTGACTGTTGCTGTGTCGGGCCATGAGCTATCACCTATGACTTTCGTGTAGAGGCCGACCCGGCTGTCGCCGCCTGTCTTGCGATACCTGGCGGCAAAGACATCACCGCCCTGGTAGTTCATGTTCAGTTCAGTTGAGTGCCGTTTTCGCCAGCTTGAGGCGACGAGCATGCCTTCGTTTTGGCTTCGTTTTGCAGAATTACCCCTACTGCATCTCGGCTTGGCCCCACAGGCTCTTTCGCTATTGGTGTTTATGGCATCCTGCCGGTTGCGTCTCCCCCACGATGCTGTGCCGGACCGATTCAAGGGTGGCGCCGCGGAGCTTGGCATGCGTATCCACCTGCGCTTCCCGTTGGGCCATCGCCAAGCCATCCGCACCACCAACCTGCTCGAGCGCCTCTTCGAGGAGGAGCGTCGTCGTACCAAGGTGATGCCCCCGCCTTCGGCGAACGGGCCCTGCTCAAGCCAAACCCCTTCACGAATTTCCAGCATAACTGGGACTTGACCAAACACATATTGAAAGCAGTGTAAGTTCGATCCACTTGCAACTGAAAATGCGGTAATTACCGCGCAATTGACCGCAATCGATGCAAAACAGCGTTGACTATGCAACGAAAAACAGCGATATTGGCTCAAAACTGCACCATGGAGGCGTTTTGCAAGCAGGAGGTCACCGCTTCAATTCCGGTTGGCCCACTTCGATACGCCCGTCCCGCGGGAATCAGCATTTGCTGATGTTCCGATGCCATATTCGTGCAGCAGCACCAAGGGTCGCCAATTGAGCAACTGATCTTAGCTGGCTCAGGCTCCAGCTCACTGCTACCAGAAGTGTTGCAGTCTGATTCTGACTGCGATTCCTGACCAGGCGTGCAATCAGGAGGAGCAGACCCAGTATACCCATACCGCTATTGGCAACATCAAGACCTCACTCATCGATTACAAAAAATTGTAAAATACTGATATTGCATAGCTAATAAAATTTTCACACCGACTTGTTAACTTGTATTGACTGGTAATGGCTCCAGCATTAAACTGATATTCCAGTGATACTCCACAAGAATGCCAGCATGTTTAGCGGTAAAGCGATCAGCAACCGGATGACCAGCTTCGCCTTTGGCTCTCTCGCATCGACATGCTCACGATGTGCACACCACCAACAGGAGTCCTCGCATGCAACCGCACGTGAGTAGTTATGTGCCAACCGACAAGCAGTCCCAAGGTTTCACGCTGATTGAGTTGCTGGTGGTCATCAGCATCATTGCGCTGCTGATCGCCATTCTTCTGCCCGCCCTGAGTAAAGCAAAGGAAGCGGCGAATGAAGCAGTCTGTATGACAAATCAGCGCCAGGTCGCTGCCGGGATGCTGGCCTATGAAGTGGATGAGGGGCGGTTGACGCTGAGTCTCAGCGAGTTACCCGGGTTCAGCGGGCTCTACTCCGACGCGGTCGCCTTGCGAAATCGGCCCGAGGATGTGCGCCTACTGATGAAGTACTACGTGGACGCCAACTATTACCGCTGCGGTCTGCTTCCATTTTGGGATCGTTCTCCGGCGGCCATTCCCGCCAATGCAGGTAAAAACGTGTATGTGGATTTCGACATGATCCCCGGGCGATGGTCCAGCTATAAGAACGGGGCATACGAGGAGCAACGCTGGACCAAATCGCAGGACATCTGGACCTACGAAGGTCACAAGATGCGCGTGATGCTGGGTGACCATCTTGTTTATGACGCCCTCAGTCGCACCAAAGTCAATCACATCAAGGCCCTGCAGGGGTACACCTTCGTGGATCGCAAGTTTTTCACCGATCCCGGTACCTTCGCAGCCACCTACTACATCGACCTGGTCACACCGCTTGACCGCAGGGCGCAAAGCTCGGGAAATTTCGCCTTCGTGGATGGCAGCGTTTCTAACTTGGCCGGCAATGACGATCGGCTGCTCGACATGCTGATGCCGGGTCGCACAGACCGCATCCTGCTACCGTGGTCACCTTGACTAATGTTTCCGTGAAGATAGAAGTTCATCCATGACGCAAACTCCTTTAAGAGATCAAGCCTACGCACACATCCGCAGCCGTCTTTTGTCGGGAAACCTGCCGGCCGGAACGCGGCTGTCGGAAATCTCCGTGGCCAATGAGATGGGCATCAGCAAAACCCCCGTGCGGGAGGCCATCCGACGGCTGGAAGTTGAAGGCCTTCTGGAACAGGTGCCCCGCGTGGGAACCATCGTGCGGACACCCTCCCGTCGCCAGATCATCGAATTGTACGAGTATCGCGAAGCCCTGGAGAACCACGCCATTCTGCTGGCCATCGACCGCATCAAGCCCAAGGAACTGGAGCTGATGGAGCGGATGTGCCAGCGGCTGCGCCAGATCGCGGTGAAGTTCCGCGAGAGCGGCCAGGCCACCCTCAGCAAGGAAATGATCGAGGAAGCTTTATCCGTGGACCTGGCGTTTCACATGGTCATTCTCTGTGCCACCAGCAATCAGAAGATCGTGCATGAAGTCGAGCGATCGCGGGTGCTGACGCAGATTCTCTGCATGTCGCGCTATCACAAGTATGCGTTGTGGTTCATCTGCGGCACATATCTCTATCACAGTCGAATTCTGAGGGAACTAAAAAAGAAGAAAGCGGAAAGCGCCCGGTTCTGGATGAGCCGGCACATCCGCATCAGTCAAAAAGAGGCGCTGGCTGATTTCGATCTGCGTCAGCGTGAAGGCGAGCCCAGCGAGCGTTTCCCGCTGTCGTTACCGCTGGAAGTGCGAAAAGAACTGGAGGATTTGGGTTAACGCACTGCCCTGACAACCCCGTCAACCCCTCGCAGCGTTCACAGGTTCCATCACTTGCAACACCGTTTTGAGGAGATCATGCCATGCAAGTTCGTCACACCGTATTGGGATTTGCGACTGTGGTTACTCTGAGTCTCGCATCGACCGCGCATGCTGCCGACGTGTACATCGACAGTTTCGCCGTCAACAACGCCGGCGGCGACACCGCTCGCGATCCGGGCGATCCACTGGCGGGCACCACCACGGAAGTCGGCGGCGGCGTCTGGGCAGGCACCGGGGATTATCTGCTGGGGCAAGTCGCAGCCACCACCGATGGCTATGTCTATTCCACCAATACCACCAGTCTGAACACGTATGCGGCGCTGCCGCTGACGCTGAATCCCGGCGATGTGGCCACGATTGAAGCCCGCATCATGTCGTTCAACAATGCCGGCACTGACAACTGGACCGCCATCGGCTTCCTGGACAATGCCAACTCCTGCTACTCCGCCGGCAAAACCTGGCTGCTGATGCGGCAGGACACCACCCGCACGGATGAGATCGCGGTGTTCGGCGCCCTGGGCGGCACGGGGGCCGGCAACACACTGATCAAATCCGCCATCCCGGGAACTCCAGACGCTGACGGCTTCAACCTGGTGCAGTTCACTTACGACTCCGGCGCTAACACCGTATCCCTCGTGGTCAACGGCGAAACCGTTCTGGACCAGGTGGCGGACCTCGGCACACCGACCATCAGCCACGTCGGCTTCCAGTTCTTCAGAACCACGGTGGAGGGTGCGCTGGATGATTTCCGAGTCACCGTCATGTCAAGCCTGCATCCAGGTGACGCCAATGGCGATGGGCTGGTCAACCTGTCTGATCTGCAGATCCTCGGCGATAACTGGCAGTCCACCACCGCCGGCTGGGCTGAAGCTGACTTCACCGGCGATGGCACGGTGAACCTGGCGGATCTTCAGATCCTCGGCGACAACTGGGGCTTCGGCGCCGGTCCGGACCTCGCCCTGGATCAGGCTTTGGAGCAGGCGGGTCTGGCCATCCCCGAGCCAGCCGGCCTGGCGGTGCTGGGTGTCGGCAGCCTGCTGCTGGTTCGCCGGCGGACGACTGTGTGAGTCACAACTGTTTCAATGATATGAGTCCTTACTTTTTCTGAGAGGAGATCGCAGGATGAGAATGCAACTTTTAACTTCGGTCATCGTGGCCGCAGCGACTTGCTGGGTTCAACCCGCAGTTCAAGCCGCGGTGGTGTATCAGGACAGTTTTGCCGTGAACAATGCCGGTGGTGACACCGCCCGCGACCCGGGTGATCCACTGGCGGGCACCATTACGGAAATCGGCGGCGGCACGTGGGCCACCAGCGCCGGCATCAATCTGGGCCAGGTCGGCGCCACCACCGATGGCTATGTCTATGCCACCAGTGCGACCAGCACGTCACTCTATGCGGCCCTGCCACTATCCCTCAACGCGGGCGATGTGGTGACCGTCGAAGCCCGCATTAAATCGTTCAACTCGGCTGGAACCGACAACTGGACCGCAATTGGCTATGCCAGCGCTTCGGGTTCGTTGCTCGCCAACGGTAAAACCTGGATGATTGTGCGCCAGGACACGACGCGAACGGACGAAATCGTCGTACTGGGCGCACTGGGTGGAACAAGTGCCGGCAACACCTTGATCAAAACCGCCACACCCGGATCGCCGGATGCCGATGGATACACCGTGGTGCTGCTTACCTACGATTCGGGTGCCAACACGGTCACAGCGGTCATCAACGGCCAGACGCTCCTGTCTGACGTGGCGAACCTCGGCACACCGACCATCACCCATGTGGGTTTCCAGCACTTCAGGAACACGGTGGAAGGCGCGGTGGATGACTTCAAGGTCACCGTGACACCGGCGCCCGAGCCGGCCGCGATGGCCTTATTTGCCCTGGGCGGATTGCTGGTGTTCCGCCGCGGTGCACATGACGATTGAGTCGTGATGGAACCGGCGGCTGGACGGTGAAAGGTCCGGCCGCCTTTACCGTTGTTCAACTATTTACAACCTCCAACCGTAACGGGTTGGGACCGATGGGCATTCGAGGATCACGCAACATGCAACAACCGCAGTATGGGTATCGTTTTGTGGCATTCATGTTCGGCTTGTGCTTCATGCTGCTGGCCGCCGCACCACAGGCGACGGCGTCCAACGTCGATATCTTCTATGCCGGCGGCCAGTCCAATGCCGTGTACGATCCCTGGGCCACCAACATCCTGTCGGTGCTGGCTGGCAGCGGGTACTACCAGAACCTGCAGTTGGTTCACGCCCGCCACCCCGGCGAGACCATCGCCAACTGGGTGTTGGAAGCCAGCGATGGCAGCTACAGCAAACAGATCAACTACCTCAACGACTTTTACAATCCCTCGGGCACCGGCCTGCTGCAGCAAACCATCGCACAGGTGATTCAGAACGGCGATACCCCGGTTTTCCGAGGATTTTTCTGGTTCCAGGGCGAATCCGACACGGATTACGCCGGCGAAGTCAGCGCCTATCGCGGACGCTATCTGGGCATGCTGGACATGCTGCAGCAGGACCTGGGCCTCAGCGCGCCAATCGACTTCTGCATGTCGATCATCGATTACGGGATTAACAACAATCTCACCGAGGCCCACAAGGTGCTGGTCAACCAGTTGCGCGACGTGCAGACGCAGATCGGCTTGGATTTCAACTACGGCGTGGCGGTGGACAGCCGCCCTTACATCCGCCGCGACACCTGGCACCTGGAGACGGATCAGTACGGGCCCTATGCCCAGTTGATGGCCAACACGTTCATCACCAACAACAATCCTTTCCCTCCCCCGTCCAGTCAGTACTACGACAGCTTCGCGGTCAATAATGCCGGCGGCAACACGTCGCGCGATCCGGGCGATCCGCTGGCGGGCACGTACACCGAAGAAGGTGGCGGACTGTGGCTCGGCACCGGCGATTACCTGCTGGGCCAGAACGGCTCCGGCACGGACGGCTACGTCTATTCGACCAACCTCACGAGCCTCAGCACTTACGCCAGTCTGCCGCTGAACATGAACACCGGCGAAGTTGCGACCATCGAAGCCCGCATCAAATCCTTTAACTCCAATGGCATCGACAACTGGATCGCCATCGGGTTTCTCGACAGTGCCGGCTCCTGTTATGCGGCCGGTGACACATGGCTGCTGATGCGCCAGGACACCACCCGCTCCGATGAGATTGCCGTGTTCGGCGCCCTAGGCGGCACGGGCGCGGACAACACGATGATCAAGTCCGCCATCCCCGGCTCGCCCGACGCCGATGGCTATAACCATGTGCAGTTGACCTACAACTCGGCGGCCGACACCGTCAGCCTCGTGGTCAACGGCATCAATGTCCTCACCAACGTGGCGTACCTGGGCACGCCCAACATCAGCAACGTCGGCTTCCAGTTCTTCCGCACCACCTTGGAAGGGGCGCTGGATGACTTCCGCCTCACCGTGATCCATGCCGGCGACGCCAACGGTGACGGGCTTGTCAACCTGGCGGACCTGCAAATCCTCGGCGACAACTGGCAATCCGCATCCGCATCATGGTCGCAGGCTGACTTCAGCGGCGACGGCAACGTGAACCTGGCGGACCTGCAGATCATCGGTGACAACTGGGGCTACGGCGCGGCCACAGATTTCAGCTTCGATCAGGCGCTGGCATCGCTGGGCATATCGATCCCCGAGCCGAGCTGCCTGGCGCTGGCCGGCCTTGGTTGCGTGCTGATGCTACGTCGTCGCGGACATTGATTCTTCAGGTATCGCGCCCTGGTCGTGGGTTTGTTCGATCCATTCATCCAGGACGGTCTGTAGCTCCCACAACACCGGGGCATACTGGGGGTCATCCACCAGGTTGCGCAACTCATGCGGATCGGTCTGCAGGTCGTACAACTCCTGCGGCGGACGGGAATCGGCAGCGAACAAGGCCTGCTGCGGGGTCAGCTTGCCCTCCGCCTTGAGCTGCTTGATCAGTTCCCAGTCGGGGTACTGCTGCTGCTTGTATCTGTTGTCCTGCATGTAAGGACGATCGGGCATGTAGTTGCGGATGAGCTTGTAGCGATCGTTGCGCACGGAACGGATGCGATCGACGGTTTCATCGCAGCGATCGCGAGCCCCGAAGATGTAGCGGCGAGGCTGACGATCGGGTGCGAACAGCGAGCGGCCGTGCATGGTGTCAGGCACGTTGAGCCCAGCGATGTCCAGGCTGCTGGCGGTCATGTCGATGGCGCTGACCAGGTCATCGCGCACGGAACCGGGGACGATGCGTTCGGGCCAGCGCACGATCAGCGGCACGTGCAAACCGCCCTCGTAGAGAAACTGCTTGTCGCGGAAGTGCGGCCGGCCGTTGTCACCGATGAAGAAGACCGCCGTGTTCTGCGCCAGGCCGTCGGCTTCGAGACGGTCGAGGGCGTGGCCGACCAGGTGGTCGAGGTTCTGCACGTGCTCGAGGTAGAGCGCGTAATCCTGGCGGGCGATCGGATCATCGGGGTAATACGGGGTAAGCTGAATCAGGTCAGGATCGATCGGGTGTTGCGGATCGGGCTTGAACTTGCGGTGCGGCGGGTGGAAGTTGATCTGCCCGTAGAAGGGTTGACCATCCGCCCGCTGGCGCCAGTCGGTGCCGAGGAAGGGCTGATCGCACTGGAAGTTGTAGTCGTTCTTGCCGGTGCCGCTCAGTTCGGTGTCCTTGTCGTTGCAGGTGAAGTAGCCGGCCGCAGCGAAGTGCTCAGCCACCGTGATGATGCCGCCGGGCAGGCGATAGCCGTCGTCGCGATGGCTGCGATGGTTGTGAGCGCCGATGGCGGTCTGGTACATGCCGGTGGCCATGGCGGAGCGGCTGGCGGAACAGACCGGCGCGGTGGTGAAGGCACGGGTGAAGCGCACGCCCTCGGCCGCGAGGCGATCGATGTGGGGCGTGTGCACCAGCGGATTTCCGTAGCAGCCCAGTTCGGGCCCCAGGTCGTCGCCGAAGATCCAGAGGATGTTGAGCCGCCGGCCATCCGGGCTTTGCATGGCACGTGCGCGGCCTCGCAAGCCGGTCAGGACCAATGCCGCGCTCGCCGCGGATCTTGCCAGGAATTGCCGACGGGTCAGGTCGCTTTGCATGTCAGGGCTCCGGTTGTGTCTGGCGCACGGTGGGCATTTTGGCGTCCACCTGCTGTCGCCATTGATGGAGCGTGTCCAGAAGCTCCTGCGTCTTCTGCGGATTCTGCTGGGACAGATCGTTCTGCTCACCGATGTCATCGGCCAGGTTGTACAACTCGACGCGATCATCCTCGAAATACTCGATCAGCTTCCAGTCGCCGAAGCGCACGGCCCCGGCGGGCGTGGTTTGGTGATAGTACGGGTAGTGCCAGAACAGCGGTCGCGGGGGAAGCGTTCCCGTGCGACGAAGCAACGGCGCGAAGCTGATGCCGTCCAGGTGCAAGTCCAGTTGCAGGGGCAGACCGAGCAGGTCGAGAATCGTGGGAAAAAAGTCGGTGCTGATCACCTGCGTGTCTTCGAGCGTTCCCGCCCGCGTGACACCGGGTGCGTAAACGATCATCGGCTCGCGGATGCCGCCTTCGTAGAGCCAGCCCTTGCCATCGCGCAGCGGTGCGTTGCTGGTGACGTGGGACAGGCCGCCGTTGTCGGACATGAAGATCACGATGGTGCGATCAGCAATGCCCAGCTCAGCGAGCTTGGCCCGGATGACGCCGACCGAGTCGTCCATGGTTTCGACCATGGCAGCGTAGCCGGGATTGTGCTGGGGATTGTCCTCGCGGGCCAGGGCTTTGTATTTCTCGACCTTCTCCGGCTTGCCCTCGATGGGCGTGTGCACGACGTAGTAGCTCATGTAGAGAAAGAACGGGCGTTGGCGATTGGCTTCGATCCACTTGCAGGCCTCGTCGGTCAAGGCATCGGTGAGGTATTGCCCTTCGTGCCCGGGCGGCATGGATTCGATCAGGCTGGCGTCGTAGTAACCACCCTTGGCGGGCTGGCCCATATGATTGCCGGCCACGTTGAGGTCGAAGCCCTGATGCTGCGGGAAATAGTCCTTGCCACCTAGGTGCCACTTGCCGATGGCCGCAGTGGCGTAGCCGGCATCGCGCAGCACTTCAGCGATGGTGACTTCTTCCAGCGGCAACTGTTGATTGAACTGCGGGACGACCAGTGGGGCTTCTGGATGATCGTGGCCGGGAATCCAGTCGGTGAGGTTGAGGCGTGCGGGATAGCGACCGGTGAGAATGCTGGCCCGGGTGGGTGAACAGACGGGGCATGCGGCATACGCATTGGTGAAGCGCACGCCCTCAGCCGCGAGATGATCGACGTTGGGAGTCTGATAGAACGTGCTGCCGGTGCAACCAAGGTCAGCCCAGCCCAAGTCGTCAACCAGCAGGAAAACGACATTTGGCCGCGCTGGTGGTTCCGTGGCCTGTGCGATCGCGGCACTGGTCGGCCCGACAGCCACCGCGCCAGCCGTCAGCGCTGCCCTCCCGAGCCCGCAACATCGGGTGTGCGTTCGCAAGCTCAGCTCCTGTTTTGGATGCTGATCAGTCTAGCGGAAAAGTCTTGCTCCATGCTGCGGCTGGCTCTATACTCAGCATTGGAACAATGTGGGATCAGAAAGATCTCTGCACAAGGAGTGTGCGATGAGCGGGCCAACGGATGACAAGGCCGACCTCAAGACCCTGCCGCTGAAGCCGAAGCGCAAGCAGCTTCCGCCCTACCGGGTGCTGCTGCACAACGACGAGCAGAACGAGATGCTGTACGTGGTGCAGACGATCGTCTCACTGACGCCACTGCCGTTGCGCGATGCAGCCGCCAAGATGCTGGAAGCTCACCGCCGCGGCCTGAGCCTGCTGCTGACGACGCACCTGGAGCGGGCGGAGTTGTACGTGCTGCAATTCGCGCGGCGAAACCTGACGGTGACCATCGAGCCGGCAACGTGATATCGGACTGATCGTATTGATTGGGCAAGACCCGGCCAAACGGCCGGGCTATATGACACCGTTGGCGCGATACCCCATATAGCCCGGCCATTTGGCCGGGTGGCTTCCCGCCCGATGTATTGCCGTCAATTTTCACCCCTGCGGCCTCCCCGCAGTGCGCACCTTGTGCAGCCATCGCGCCAGACGCTTGCGGCCGATGATCATGAACAGCCCCGCCAGCAGGCGCACCGTGCTGCTGATCTTCACGGAGCCGGATGGATTGTAACCTGCCATGCTAACGATCGTTTCACCGAAAAAGTTACCAATCAACTGTTCAGCCCCGGTGGCAATCAGATACAAGCCCAACAGGCAGACCGCAACGGCCATCAGGTCTCTGCCGGTCCAAGTAGCAGACGGTATGGCGGGACCATCTTGTGAGATCGTGTGCCTGGCTATCCAGGGCGACATCCACCATAACAGTGCCCCTACCAAAGGATAAGCAGTTACGCCCACCCAGATGCGAATCAGCAAGGATGCGCCAATGTTAATGGTCGGATTGAAAATGAAGTGAATGGCATTCTGCACCAATTGAATACCACCATAAAATCCCATCCACACGGCTAAAATCCGACAGAACAGCTCCGCCACCTCACGCTTGGTGATACTGCGCGATGCCGCCAGTGATTCGACGGCCGTAGCGCCGCATTCGGGACACGTGCCATTGACCGCCACGCCGCGCAGGTCGTAGCCGCAGCGGATGCACGGAACCGGACCTTCGATGGTGCGTGGTGATTCGTCCATGATTGGCCCCTGTTTAGCGACGGAGTTTGCTCCGTGTTAGGCGAGCAAGCTCGCCCGCTAAACTTGAAACATAACATTACACGCGGAAGATCGCGCCGAGTTTGCGGCCCATCAGCACGCTGGCGCCGACCAGGGTGACGGTGAGCAGGGCCATGCCCCAGACGCCCATGGCGCTGGCGATGTAGGGGCCGTCACCGAGGCGGCTGAAGAACTCCCAGATGGCCTTGGTAATGGGGAAGTGCTCCGCCTTCTGGGCCAGGATCAGTGAGTCGCTGACTTCCAACATGCTGAAGGCGAACACCAGGATGCCGCCGGCGATCAGGTTGGCCAGGATCAACGGCACCACCACACGGCGGAGCGTCGTGGCCAGCGATGCACCCAGGTTCAGCGACGCTTCTTCCAGTTGCACGGAAGTCTGCTCCAGCCCGGCCGTGGTGGAGCGCACGATGTAGGGCAATCGCCGCACGGCATAGGCGATCACCAGCAGCGGCACGGGATTGGGATGTTGCCCCAGCACGCTGACAAAGCTGCCCAACGGTCCCTGATCGCCGAACGGCCAGTGCAGCGTCATCGCCACGTAACCGAACGCCATCACAATGCCCGGCACCGCCAGCGGCAACATGGCCAACGCATCGAGCAACCCTGCGCCTTTGACCTTGCCCCGCACGTTCAGGTAGGCGATGGCCATGCCCACGATACTGCACAGCAGCATGGCCGTCAGGGCGTAGATCACGCTGTTGGTGATCGCGTCGGTGGCCAGGTCATGCGTCAGCGCCCCCCGGAAGTGATCCAGCGTGAACACCTTCGGCAGCGCGCTGTTGAACCAGCTCCCCTCTTTGGCGAACGCCTCGAGCACCACGCCGACATGCGGCATGATGGCCAGGATGGTGACGATGGCGAATAGCGCCATGGCAGCGACACCCGGAAGTCCGCGCAAACGCCTGGTCTGGGCGGCGATCGAGGCCCGCGACTGCATGGCGTACGCCCGCCCACCCAGCAGCCACTTGCCCAGCACGTACATCAGCACCGCCACCGCCAGCATCACCACCACCAGGGCATACGGCCGCGGGCTCTCCGCCAGTTCGTTGATGCCCCAGAACACCTGCACCGGCGTCACGTCGTAGTAGTCGAACATCAACGGCGTACCCAGTTCGGTGAAGCTCCAAATGAACACGATCGTGCCGCCGGCGAAGACCCCCGGAAGGATGAGGGGGAAGGTGAGCCGGAAGAATCGCCGCAAACGCCCGGCCCCGAGGTTGATCGCCGCCTCATCGAGCGCCGGGTCGAGGTTGGCCAGCGCGGCGGTGACGTTCAGGTACAGAATCGGATAGAGGTGCAGCGCCTCCATCAGGATCACCCCCGGAAGGCGGCCGCCACTTCCGGGGGCGAAGCCGCCACCTAAAAAATCAATGCCCGGTCCGTCATAGCCCAGAAGCGCATTGATGGCGCCATACCGACCAAGCAGCGCCCGCATACCGATCGCGCCCACGAACGGCGGCAGCACCAGCGGCACCAGCACCAGGCTGCCCAGCACGCCCTTGCCGAAAAAGTCGTAGCGCACGGTCAGCACCGCCAGCGGCAGCGCGATCAGCAGGCACAGACCCGTGGTGCAGAAAGCGATCAGCAGGCTGTTGTAGAGGCCCTGGCGATAAAGCGGATCGCGCAGCACACCCACGCCGTCACCGATGAAGTAGCGCAGCGTCCAGCCGCCACCACTTCCGGGGTCAGGATTGACGAACGCGCCCTGGACGGTTTGCCAGATCGGCAGCAGCAGGAAGGCGGCGAGGATCGCCAGCAGCAGCGCCAGCAGGCCGTAGCGATAGACATCGCGCGGACGGATCGTCATGGGCAAGAGTGTAACGGTTAAAACTCGAAATTCGAAACTCGAAACTCGAAATAAACAGAAAACTCAAAACTCGAAACTGATGCCAGCCGTCGATCAACTGTGGATTTGAGATTTGGGATTTATTTCGAGTTTCGAATTTCGAGTTTCCGCTCACTTCCACAGGTCGCGCAGGGCGAAGTAGGCGACGAAGAACATGCCGAAGCGCGGGATGAAGCTGATGGCCACCACGGACACGGTCATGGCCGCGCCGCTGCGGAACATGGGCCACAGGGGCAGACCCTGGAAAAAGACGTAAAGAGCCAGCCCGGCACAGAATCCGCCGGTGTAGGCGAAATAGGTGTTGCCGAAATCCTGGCCGTACAGGTGCAGGTTGACCATCATGTAGGCGAACAGCACGTTGGCGATCATGCCCGTGCCCAGGCACACAGCCGCCAGCTTGAACAGCACCTGCCCCAGCGAGCCGAAGCCCTCATCAAAGATCTGCGCCATCCAGGCCATAGTCCCCAGCATGGCGGGCACACCCACCACCACCTCGAAGGCCACCAGCCCTGCCAGAGCGCCCAGCCACTGCAGCCAGGTGTCCGTCACCGTCAGAGCCAGCAGCGCCCCCAGCAGGAAGCCCGCGCCCAGTATCACGGCCGGCATCACCTTGTCCGCGATCACCGGAGCCTTGGCGTCAAACGCGCGCTGATCCAGGGCCTGCTGGATGGGACTGGTGCTGGTGGAAAAGGGATTATTGACATTCGGTTCAGCGGCCGGTTCAGGCGCAGGCGTGCCGTCGGTGGGTGCGCCGACCGGGGGCTTGGCGATAAAGACACAACCGCAACGGCAGTGCATCTGCTTGTTGGCGAAGCTCGGCCGCCATTTGTAGCGGGTGCCGCAGTCGGGACATTGAATCGTATCGTCGTGCATTGCTGGTCAGCCCGGAAGGTTCACTGTTGGAAGGCTTTGCCCTCGAACAGTTGCTTGGTAGTCAGGATCGGCTCCGTGCCGGTGAGCCTTCCCTGGCTGTCGAAGTTCAGCGTCCAGGCGTGGTCGCCGGTGAACATGTAGTCGAACATGAACCCGCCGGGCACAGTATCGTTCTGAATCGCCTCGCGGATCACCTGCTCGTTGTACTCCTGCGGCTGCGTGCGGCCGCCCATGGCATCGGGGTTGGGCAGGAAAAACTTTTTGGGCGCCTTCATCGCCACCACCTGCTCCCAGGACATGCCGGTCTGCAGGCTGTTGTAAAACTCAGTGGCCTGCTGGGCCGGATCGAGCGTGGAGACGCCGCCGACGTAGTACAGCCCCACCACCACCGCGATAGCCAGCACAATCAGAATCATGATGACTTTCATGTTCCGCCCCTTTCGGAAGTTAGCGTCATTCAACCGTGTGATTCAACGGATGCATTATAGGTGAATACCAGACGGCTCCAAAATTCGCCGCGGAGGCGGTCTTGTTCAGAAGAATATCACGCTCAATGCCCCGACCAAGCATCCAGCCCAGGCTCGACCGGCCACACCAACGAGTTGCTGAGCATGACGCTCTGTGGCGGCCCGTTGCCATGCAGATACAAGCCCCAATGCCCGAAACCACCGCCCCAAACCAAGTCGATCGAATCATCGGGATAAACAAACACATAGCTCGGCTGCAAAGCGGCGATCGGTGCCGGCCACGAACTACGCGGCAGGTTAACGCAAGGCTCGTTGCTCTGGGCTGGTTGCGCCGCGGCCGCTTGCACCAGCGCGGGGCGAAGATTTTGCAGCATGGCGGCATTGGCGTTCTGCTTCGCCCAGAGCACGAAGCCATCCATGTAGCTGTGTTGCCCTCCATTCAGCGCGAAGATAAGTACCACCGCGAGCGGCAACGTCAGCAGCGTTCGACACCGGTGATACGCGCCAAGTCGTTGCGCCGCAACCAACTGACCATGACCCAGGCAAGTTGTCCAGCGGTAACCAGCATCATGGCTGGTACGCCAAAAAAGCACGCCGACATACCGACGCCGAACACGTGGTTCATGTCATTGCGTGTACCTGCCGCGTACTGATTGCCATACACGCAGACGTAGAGCACAAACAACACCCCCAGCAACGGCAGGATCAAGTCCCACCATGCCGCCCGGGCTGTGTTTGTCGATTGTGTCATGCCCCAAACTCTTGTGGACCCATCAGCGACTGACCGTCAGATCGGTCAACCCCGGAAGCTTCTCCACCTGACCCGCTGCGATTTTGTCAAAGCCGCTGCCCAGTTCGCCGATGGGGTCGGGCGGCGCGATCTGCACCACCTTCTGGCCGAGCTTGGCTTGGCCGCTCTTGACCTTGGCTTCAAACTGTTTGCAGTGATCCAGCAGGGCTTCGAGGATCTGTTCCTCGGGCACGTTGGCGACCTTTTCGCCCTGAACATAGATGATGCCGCGACGGTCACCGGCGAAGATGGCCACATCCGCGCCCTCCGCTTCGCCGGGGCCGTTGACGATGCAGCCCATGACCGCCACCTTGATCGGCAGCTCGATTTCCTCGCGCAGTTTCTTGCGCACGTCCTGCACCAGGGTGAACAGATCGACCTGGATGCGCCCGCAAGTGGGACACGCGATCAGGTCCACGCCCTTGCGCGGGCGAAGTTCGAGGCAGTAGAGCAGCTCCAGCGCGTCCTCGACTTCGTACACCGGATCATTGGCATAGCTGATGCGCACGGTGTCGCCGACACCGGAAGCAAGCAGGTGGGCCAGGGGTGCGATGGAACGGATGGTGCCCGTCTCCTTGGGGCCGGCATGCGTGACGCCCAGGTGCAGCGGGTGATCGAAGCGCTTGCTGATCTCGGTGTAGGCGGCAATGCACAGCGTAGGGTCGGGACTCTTGGCGCTGATGGCGATGTCGTAGAAGTCGTTCTCGTAGAAGATGTCCAGGTACTCTTCCAGCTTGGCAATCATGATGGCCAGGAAGTGGCCGTGGCGGGAGTTGCCGAAGACGCCGCCCAGTTCCTTCATGCGCTTCTGCTTGTCCTTGCGCTCGATGATGGAACCTTCGTTGACGCCGATGCGGATAGGCAGACCTTTTTGCTTGCAGGCCTGGATCACGTCGCGGACCTGGGCCTTGTCCTGGATGTTGCCGGGGTTGAGGCGTATCTTGTGAACCCCGGCCTCGATGGCCTCCAGGGCACGCTGAAAATGAAAATGCACGTCGGCCACGATGGGCACCCGCACCTGGGGGATGATCAGCCGCAGGGCGTCGGTATCCTTCTTCTCCGGCACCGCCACCCGCACGATATCCGCTCCGGCCGCGGCCAGCTTGTGGATCTCTGCCACCGTGGCGCCCACGTCGTGGGTGTACCCGGCCGTCATGGTCTGCACGCTCACGGGGGCGTCCCCGCCTATTTTGACCACCCCCACCCGAGCGTCGCCCAGCGAAATTTGCCTGGTTTTACGTCTCTGCATCATGTCCGCGATTATAGCCCCCCCGGTCCACGGACGCGGCCGGCAATTTATGTTGCCGAAACACTGTTCATTGTGTAACTTAATGGGACCCACCCGACAGTCTCATGGAAGCCTCGGAGACCCCTGCCGTGCTGATTATCAATGTCTCCAGTGGACCCGACAAAGGTCGCAGTTTTGAACTGGATGAGCAGCGCCCGCTGATCCTCGGCCGCCAGGGCGATCAGCACAAGCTGGCTGACCGCCAGGCTTCGCGCCGCCATGCCCGCGTCTGGCTGGAGGACGGCCGATGGATGCTGCGCGATCTGGAGTCGCGCCACGGCACGTACCTCAACGGCAAATCCATCGGACACGACATCGTGCCCGTCTGCCCCGGCGACTGCATACGCATCGGCGTCAGCCAGATGGAGGTGACCGACTCCGACATGGCCGGCGACATGGCTGAGCGAGCGGACCTGCTGGGCGAGCCGCTCAGTGAAAAGGAAGCGCTGCGGGCCACGGGGTTCGGTGATTCACGCTCGAGGCTGGCGCCGCTGGCGCTGGCGGCCGCGTTCACCATCGTCACCAGCCTGGTGGTCTATTCCATGATCCAGGCCCGCGTGATGAACCGCTCGTTGCAGGATCAACTGGCGGCCATCAACCAGAACGACGACCCGCTGCTGCGCGACATCCTGGCCCGGCTGGACGATCAGCAGCAGCGCGATGCCGTGCTCAATGAAATCCGCACCGCGCTGGCTGCTCAACCCGATCCCACCGTCAAGCTCGACACGCTGCTGGCCAAGGTCGATCTGCAATCGCAGCACTGGCAGACGCTGGCCTCGATGCGCGATGACCTGATCCAGCAGCAGCAGACCGCTTCCCGTCAGGCTGATCAGAAGCTCGACCACGTGCTGGCCCGGCTGGATCAGCCCATCAAGCCGGCCGCCGATCCGCAGACGGCCGAAAAACTCGACACCATTCTCGCCCGCCTCGATCAGCAGCCGACCGCGCCCCAGATCGATGCCGACCAGTTGGCTGAGCAGATCAGCGGGCAACTGGCCACCCGCGTCAGCGAACAACTGCAGGCCTCCAGCGACGCCAACGCTTCGCTGCTGCAGCAGATCGTGGCCAACCTCGACGATCAGCGCCAGCTTTCCGGGCAGATCACCGAGCTGCGCGATCTGGTGGCCGCTCAACCCGACCAGACACGCCGGCTACTGCACGATGCCGTGGCGGACCTGGCCACCAGGCAGGACGCGACCGCCGTGGCCTCGGCTGTCGAACAGATTCGCTCAGCCCTGCCGCCTGACGCTTCCGACAAGCTCGACCAGGTGCTCAGCAAGCTCGACGCCCAGACATCGCCGCAGCAGATGGCCGCCGCGTTGCAGACGGTCATCGAGAAACAGGCCGGCGTCCAGAGCGAGTCACTCGATCAACTGCGTCAGCAACTTCAGCAATTGGCCGACGCTCAGCGCACCACGCCGGACGCGATCCTCAATGAAATCCGCGCCGCTGCCAGCGCCCGTGAGCAGGCCGACGCCCGCCTGGCCGAGTTGATCGAGCTGGCCGGCGCTCAGCCGACGCAGTCGGATCAGACCAACGACCTGTTGCAGCAGGTGCTGGCCGAGCTGCGCAACCGCTCGGAAGGCCCCAGTGACGAGGTGCTGCGACAGGTGCTGCGCGAGCTGCGCTCCAAGGCCATCGCCAGCATGGATGAGTTGCGGGCCGCGATCCGCAGCGAACTGGACACCCGCCTTCAGGGCGCTGCGCCTGCCAAGCCTGCTGCTCCCGCGGCTGTGGCCAGAAACAGCAGCGAGCCTGCCGAGTCTCCGGCCATCATCGACGGGCAAGCATCAGCGAGCACCCGCGTCTCCATGTCCTCGGCCTTGCTGCCGGCTGACAGCCTTGCCGGTGATGACACAGCCGCCCTGAGCACCACGGAACTGGCCTACAAGACCGCCTTTGACACCGGGCAGCCCGTCACCCTCGGCAGCGGCCGACATAATCCACTGACCGGTGAAGTCTCCGATGGCCGCACGCTCGATCCCGCCGCGGCCAAAGCGGCCGGCATCAAGACCTGGCGCGAGTGGTATCTGATGGACGACTTCGCCGAGCGCATGCGCCTTCAGCAGCAGGCAGCCCGCAACAGCGAACAGTCCGACAGCGACCCCGACCTGATCAAGCTGCCGGCCGGGAAAAGCCACTAGCCATCAGCCACTAGCCATGATGGACCCGAGTTGGGGCACCTTGCTCCCTCGTGGCTGGAACTTCGCTGTTTGTGTTACGATCGATGTATGATTCCCTCCGGCCCGGCCGACTATGCCGCCTCTTTCCCGATCATGGGGCGCATGGTTTTTCTCAACCATGCCGCAGTGGCGCCGCTGAGCGCCCCGGCCGCCGAGGCGATCTATCGTTACGCCGAGCAGGCTGCCACACAGGCTTACATCAAGAGCAACTGGTATCAGCAGGCCCGCCAGGTCAAGCAACTGGCCGCACGGTTGATCAACGCCGCCGGCGAGCATGAGATCGCTTTCGTAGCCAACACCACCAGCGGCCTGGCTCAGGTGGCCAACGGCCTCAAGCTCGGGCCCGGCGACCGCGTGGTCATCAGCAACGTCGAATACCCCGCCAATCGATACCCGTGGGAAAACCTGGCCCGCACCCGCGGCGTGGAGCTGTACGAAGTCCCGCAACTGCCGGACGGCAGAATCGACGTCGAGGACGTGCTGGAGGCTATCACCGATCACACGCGGGTGGTGGCCTTGTCGCACGTGCAGTACGCCAGCGGCTTCCGCATCGCCCTGCGTCCCATCGCCGACCTGCTGCACCAGGCGGGTGGATTGCTGTGCGTCGATGCCATCCAGAGCGTGGGCGCCATGCCGATCGACGTGCAAAGTGAAGGCATTGATTTTCTGGCGGCCGACGGGCACAAGTGGATGCTGGGTCCGGAGGGCTGCGGGATTTTTTATTGCCGGGCTGACCTGGCCCATCGCCTGGAGCCGAACGTGGTGGGCTGGATGTGCATGGAGGAGGCGCTGGACTACGACCACTATCGCTTCGCCCTGCTGCCGGACGCGCGGCGGTTCGAGCCGGGCAGTTACAACATCCCGGGCATTCTGGCCCTGGGCGCCAGCCTGGAGCTTCTGCTTGAGGTGGGCCTGGAGCCGATCTGGCACCGCATCGAGGTGCTGACCGCGCATGCCGAGCGGCGGCTGCTGGACAAAGGCTACCGCATCTTCTCCCCGCGCCGGCACGAGCACGAGCGCAGCGGCATCCTCAGTTTCACCCCGCCCGATGACACCATCGATCCGCAGCGCATATTGATGAAGCTGCAGCAGGAGCGGATCGAGATCGCTCTGCGGGCCGGTCGATTGCGCATCAGTCCGCACTTCTACAACACGCTGGAGCAGATCGACCGTTTCGCCGACGCCCTGCCGTGATGGGTGGAACCCGGCCAGGATGGCCGGGCCATCTGGATGATCGCGCGTGATATACTCGCAACAACAAGCGTTTCGAGGCACCGTCATGCTCAAGGGCATTTCACCGTTGCTTTCGCCGGAACTGCTGGCCGCGATGTATCGCATGGGGCACGGCGACGTGCTGGTGCTGGCCGACGCCCACTTTCCCGGCCACAGCCTGGGTGTGCCGGTGATCCGGGCGGACGGGTTAAACATCACGCAAGTGCTGGAGGCGATTCTGCCGCTGTATCCGGTGGACACGTATGTCGAAGCCCCGCTGGTGATGATGGCGCCGGTGCAGGGCGACCGGCTCGACCCGGCGGTGGAGGCGGCCTATCGCAACGTGTTGGACCGGTACGAACCGCAGGCGCCGCCGATCACGCGCGTGGAGCGTTTTGATTTCTACGAGCAGGCCCGCGTCGCGTTTGTGGTGGTGATGACCGGCGAAACCCGCCAGTACGGCAACATCATGATCAGAAAAGGCGTCGTGCCGGCGTACCGGCAGCGCTGAGGCGATTGCTGATTCGAAGCGCAATGAAAAAGCCGGCGAGACGCAACTCGCCGACTATTGCCTGTGAAGGTGATGACGGAGCGTTTGCTCTGCTCAATGACGGCGACGGACCAGCGCCAGCGCCCCGAGTCCCAACAGCATCATGCTGGCCGGCTCGGGAATGTCCACCACGTCAAACCGGCTGAGGATTGACGCGGTATCACCTGCCGTGATGCTGAAGCGCAGTTGAATGCCAATATTGCTGGTGACGGCAATGGCATTAACATTAGGTCCGAAGGACGCGGGTGACGAATTGGATCCACCCGAGGCAGCGATGAGAGTGAACGGGTGATCCTGCAAAGTAGCCACCGTGGCAAAGTCGATCTGGGCTGAGTAAATCGAGAAACCGGCTACGGATGCCAACGTGGCGCCGGGGACTCCTCCGCTGTCGATCACGCTGCTGGTGATGTTGCCGCTGATCAGATTGGGCGCGGCGAATGCTGTCGGCAGCGCGATGCCCACCGTGTAAACCTGCGTTGAACCGGTGAGGTTGGTGATCAGGATGTTGTTCACGACAAACGGATCGGGGTCAAACTCCAACTGCTCGATGACCACGTCAGCTTGGTTCTCCAATACACCTTGAAAAGCGATCGGTGTAGTCAGCTCCCGCCGATTGCCGCCCCGATTGGCGAATTGGTTCAGGGCTGGTGTTGATTGGAACTGTGACGACACGCCCTCGATCGATATGGTAATGGTTGGCGACTGCGGCGGACCTATCAATGACGCTCGCGAAATTCCGGGCGCAGCAAACAACACCACCGCTGCCACCAGAATGGAAGCGCTCCACGTGCAAGTTTTCATCTCTTACACCCTTCTACTCCCACGACCCTGATTGTGAGTTAACGTGACCAGCCAGTTTCGACTTGGAGCGTCCTCCTTATATTTTTAATTATTACGACATTTTTTACAGAATCAAGACTTCCAGTATCAAGATTGAGCATTTTCTCATTTGCAGTAAAATTTCGTTTCTCTGCTGTGGGGCGACAATCTGACAGACACGGTGTAATCGAAACGGCAAACGCAACTGCAAACACATCCTTTCCATATTGCTGCTCCGCGAACACATAGCCATCACCTCATGTCGGCCGCAAATCATTAGCAGCAACTCGTCTTACCTGCCACTGCCCGAATTGCTGTTCGCTTTACAACCATGCTTGCTCGCAACACAATGGGCTGATCCATGACCGACAGGAACAACTCTCGGGCCGTCCGCTGTATCACCAGCCTGCTGGCGGTGGTCACCTTCATTCTCATCACCACCGGCGGTCTGGTCACCAGCCGCGGCGCGGGCCTGGCGGTGCCGGACTGGCCCACCAGTTTCGGCAAGTGGCTGATCATTCCGCTTCGCCTGTGGGCCGATGCCGGCGTGGCCCTGGAGCATAACCATCGCATCACCGGCGCGGTCAGCGGTTTGATCGCCATCGCCGCCCTGATCGCGGTGGGCAGGCGCTTCGGCTGGAAGCATCGCCTGACGCTGTTGGCGGGATTGATCCTGGTGCTCTACATCGTCCAGGGCGTGCTGGGCGGCATCCGCGTGACCAACAAGTCCATTCCGCTGGCCATCGTGCACGGGATCCACGGCCAGATTGTGCTGGGACTGACCGTGGTGCTGTCCACACTGGTGCGCCCCCGGAAGGTCAATCCCGGTGGGCGCGGCATCGTGACCGCATGGGTGCTGGTGGCCGTGGTGCTGGTGCAACTTGGTTTAGGTGCGACACTCCGGCACACGCAGGCGGCTTCGGCGATTCCCGATGCCCCGCTGGTGTTCGGCAAACTCCTGCCGCCGACCTCGCAGGAGAAGGTCGATCAACTCTTTCACGAGTATCTCGGCGAGCGTTTTCGCGTTTACATCGAAGAGCCGGCCTTACCCATGGAGGCGGTGGAAGCCGACCACACGCCGAACCTGCTGGAGAACGCGCCGACCCGACCCGCCACGCCATCGTCCGTGGGCATGGTGTGGCTGCAATGGGTGCATCGGGTGATCGGGATGCTGCTGATCCCGGTGCTGGTGGTTGTGCTGGGTTACCGGCTTTCCGGGTGGCGTCAAGAAGGTAAGTCACTGCCGCAAGGCAGTTTGCTGCTGGGGCTGGTCGCCCTGCTGCTGCTGCAGGTGCTGCTGGGGCTGAGCGTGATCTGGTCGGTCAAGCGGTGGGAGATCGCCACGGGGCACCAGGCGGTGGGGGCGTTGATCCTGGCGGTGGCCGTAGCCATCGCGGTTGGGCTACAATTCGCCCCCGGAAACCCCCGGAATCCAAACCTCCGGAACGCGACTGCCCCATGACCCAAGCAGCAGGCAACGAACCAGCCACCATCTTTCTCGGCGATGACCGGGCCGCGGCATCCTCCTGGCCGGACTACGTGGAGTTGACCAAGCCGCGCATCACGCTGATGGTGGTCATCACCGCGGCCATCGGCTATGCCTTCGGGTCAAGCGAGGTCTGGGACTGGCCCCGGTTCGCGGCGATGATCGGCGGCGTTGGTCTTGCCTGCTCGGGAGCGGCGGCGCTCAACCAGGTGATCGAGTGGCGGACCGATGCCCTGATGAAGCGCACCGCCAATCGACCCATCCCCGCCGGGCGCGTGGCGGCACGCAACGGATTGCTGCTGGGTGTGCTGCTGTCGATCGTGGGCGTGGCGTTGCTGGCGATTAGCTGCAACCCGCTTTCCAGTGCGCTGTGCGCCGCGACGGTGCTGGTCTATGCGTTGCTCTACACGCCGATGAAGCGCAAGAGCACGCTGGCGTTGGAGATCGGGGCGCTGCCGGGTGCGATGCCGCCGGTGATCGGCTACGCGGCGGCGGCGGGCGCGGTGGGAGAACCGGCCCTGATGCTGCTGGCGATCATGTACGTCTGGCAACTGCCGCATTTCCAAGCCATCGCCTGGCTGTACCGCGAGGAGTATGCCCGTGCCGGCCTGGTGATGCTGCCGGTGATCGATCCCAGCGGACAACGAACGTTTCGACAGATCCTGATGACCACCATGCTGCTGATTCCGCTGGGCGTGCTGCCCACGGCGATGGGCGTCAGCGGGTGGACGTCCTACGGCATCACGCTGGCGTGCGGACTGCTGTTTGCCGCGGCGGCGGTGGCGCTGGTGTTTCAGCCCTCGCGCCTGCGAGCAAGGCGGTTGTTCCTGACTTCCCTGATCTACCTGCCGGTGGTCTTCGCCGCCCTGTTGCTGGATCGACCATGACGGCAGCGATCGCGATTGATGATCTGACGTTCCGCTATCCGCGCAGCGAAAAAGCCGCGCTCGATGCGGTGAGCTTCCAGGTCACCCCGGGCGAAAGCTTCGCCCTGCTCGGGCCTAACGGTAGCGGCAAGACCACGCTGTTCCGCCTGCTGGCCACATTGCTCCCGATGCAGCGGGGCAAGATCAGCATCTTTGACTGCGATCTGGTCAGTCAACAGGCCCAGGTCCGCCGGCTGTTGGGCGTGGTGTTCCAGCATGCGAGCCTCGATGGCGAACTGACCGGGCGGGAGAACCTGACGCACCACGGCCGACTTTACGGATTGACCGGCTCGAAGCTACGGTCGGCCATCGACGCCGCGGTGCAACGCTTCGACCTGACTTCCATCCTCGAAAAACGCACCGGCAAACTCAGCGGCGGCCAGCAGCGTCGCGTCGAACTGGCCAAGGCCCTGCTGCACGAACCGAAGCTGCTGCTGCTGGATGAGCCGACCTCCGGGCTGGACCCGCTGGTGCGGCGCAATCTCTGGCAACTGCTCGATGACCTGCGGCAGCAGACGGGCCTGACCGTGCTGCTGACCACGCATCTGCTGGACGAGGCGGACCGCTGTGATCGGGTGGCGATTCTCGACGGCGGCAAGCGCGTGGCTCTGGATACACCCGCTGCGCTCAAGGCCGGCCTGGGCGGGCAGGTGATCAGCATCCAGACCTCGCCGCAGATGACACAAGCGGTGCTGGATGAGCTGCGCGGTCAGTTGGGTGAGCTGCCGATGCACGTGCGCGAGGGGATGATCCATTTCGAGAGCGACGGAGCCGGCCCGCTGGTCAGCAGACTGAGCGAGCAGTTGGGCCCGCGGGTGCAGCGTATCAGCCTGGGGCCGCCCAGTCTGGACGATGTGTTTTTGCACCTGACCGGTCGCAGTCTGGAAAACGGGGCGTGAAAAAAATCGTCGCCACGGTGGACGCGCCGTCTTCAGAGACTACAATGATTGAACGTACCGCACGGTTCGGTTGAGTCTTGCGGCCGCCTTGGGATGCACGTCATGGCAGCCGGATGGAAAGCTTCGGGGCGGTACGGAGAAGGCTTTATCATATTCTGATACTGAAGTTAATTTGTCTTTCCACTGCTTAACTCTGACGTGCATCCCTTCGCGGCCGGTTTGCAATTCACAAATGTTTTTGAGCCGTTCCCACTTCACAACGCAAGCTGAGCGACTTCCCAGCCCGGGCCGCGGTGCGTCCGCTGCCGGCGGGCCGGTGTGATTTTGATGGTGTCATGGAGGAGTCGCGCACTGACAGGTCCGCCCTGCCAGTGCGCTGACACCACTTTCCAGCCACACGTTGTTGTACGTGATATTCCTTTGGTCGTGGCGCTTCGCGAAGCCGCAAGCGGCTGCATGACTGGACGGTTCACGATTGAATCCGGGTAACATGCTGCCATGCCCCGCGCCGAACGAGACTGGGCCGCACTGACCCCGCTGGAGGTGCTGCGCCGCTGGCCGGGCGATCGACGGCTGATGATGCTGCACTCGGGTCGTTTTCATCCGCGTTGGAGCCGGTACAGCTACGTGGCGGCCCCCGATCGGTTCTATCGCTTCGATCAACCCCCCGGTGAGGGCAAGCCGTTTGCCGAGCTGCGTGATCTGCTGCGCGATCCGCAGGTGATATGGATCGGCTATCTGGGTTATGAGTTGGGGCATTGGATCGAAAAGCTGCCCAGCCGGGCGGCGCGCGATCGTGGTTGGCCGGTGATCTGGCTGGCCGGTTGCACGAGCTGGTCGGTGCACGATGCAGCAACGGGGCAGTGGTCGCATCACGGGCGACCGCCGCAGTTGTTGAACAAGCCCGTCGAATCGCAGCCGTTCGAGGCCGGTCCACTGACGGCGCTGCTGTCACAACAGGACTATGAAAGCCGGGTCCAGCAAGTGATCGACTACATCGCGGCCGGGGATGTGTTCCAGGTCAACCTGTCACAGCGATTCACCGCCACCTGCAAGGGAAACCCTCGCCAACTCTACGCGCAACTGGCCCAAACCAGCCCCGCCTGGTATGGCGCGCACCTGGAGTTCGACCCGCGGCACACGATCTGCTCGATTTCGCCGGAGCTTTTTCTAGAAGTTGATGCTCAGCGGCGCGTGGTGACCCGCCCCATCAAGGGCACGCGCCCCGCCAATGTGCCGCCCGAGCAGTTGCGCGACAGCGCCAAGGACGCAGCCGAACTGCACATGATCGTGGACCTGCTGCGCAATGACCTGGGTAGAGTCTGCGCCTATGGCTCGATCCGCGTGGATGAGCCGCGCACGATCGAAACGCACCCCACCGTGCATCACGGCGTGGCGACCATCAGCGGCACGCTGCACGGCCCGCGCGATCTGGTGGAACTGCTGCGGGCCACCATGCCCGGCGGCTCGATCACCGGGGCGCCCAAGGTGCGGGCCATGCAGATCATCGACGAACTGGAGCCGGTGCAGCGCGGGCCCTACTGCGGCGCCATCGGTTTCCTGCGCGGTCAGCAGGCATGTCTCAACATCGCCATCCGCACCATGATGATCGAAAACCGCACGCTCGACCTGCACGTCGGCGGCGGCATCGTGGCTGACTCCGACCCCGGGGATGAATACGAGGAGACGCTGGTGAAAGCCGAGGCGATGCGTACAGCTTTGAAAGCCGCAAGTTCAAGCAGGGTGCAACCGTTCCGCGAAGCCGCAAGCGGCTAAAGAAATTGCCTCCTCAGCAGAATCTATGGGTGATCTGCGGTTCGGGTAGACAGCTAAGTTGGTGATAGAGCGCGACTTGTACGGCGTCGAAGGTGCGGAAGCCGTAGGCTTTTGGCGCAATGCTTCGCCTTCGG
>JADLFV010000108.1 GCA_020849625.1 Phycisphaeraceae bacterium | reverse complement strand
CCGAAGGCGAAGCATTGCGCCAAAAGCCTACGGCTTCCGCACCTTCGACGCCGTACAAGTCGCGCTCTATCACCAACTTAGCTGTCTACCCGAACCGCAGATCACCCATAGATTCTGCTGAGGAGGCCCTTTTTTTAACCCACCTCGACGATGCGACCGATAACCATTCCATGGCCGGTCCTCACGTGGTGGTGCTCAACAGCGGCGGCCTGCGCAGCCTGGTCGCCACCGCCCTGGCCAAGGCAGAGCGACCGGACATCCGCGTGACTCCTGTTCACATGATCGATGGACGGGACAACGCGGATGTCCGCCGCCAACACCTGCACAAACAAGCTGAGTTCCTGCAACTGCCCCGCGTGGCTGAACTGCACGCCACCCATCTCTACGGCCCAGGCCTGGCCCGCTCCGCCGATGGCACGCTCAACGCCCAACTGGCGATGCCCCAGATGCTGCTGGCCGCGCAGGACTACGCCCGCTGCCACCAGGCCGAGCGCGTGATCTGGCCCGCCAGTTACAACGGCCGGCATCAGGCCGTCGCCCTGGCCGCCGAACGCATGCAACTTCTCGAGCACCTGGCTGACGTCGGCGGCACACCCATGCCGCAACTGCAGGCCCCGCTGCTGGAACTGACCGATCAGCAGGTGATCGAACTGGGCGCCCAGATGCAGGTGCCGTGGGCGCTGGCCTGGTCATGCCAGAGAAAAACCACTTCCGGGGGCGAGCGCTGCGGCGCCTGTGCCCCCTGCCGCCGCCGCCACGAAGCCTTCATGGCCGCGGGCATCGAAGACCCCATCGAGCTTGCGGCAAGCGTGCATTAAGATGCGCCCATGCGGCGGACCTGGGGATACCATCTGGTCAAATCAGGCTACGGCTTGTGGTTGCCGGGCGATGAGCGCGGGCACTGGTCCAGCGCCTGGGATGCACAGATCGGTTACTGCCAACCGCATCATCTGAACGTTGGTGATCCGGTGCGCCAGCGCATGGCCGCGGAATTGATGAAATACCCGGCAGTGCGATTCACACCCGAGATGATCGAGGTCATGGCGGCAACCGTGGGCTGGTTGATCAGTGAATCGGCTGGCGGGCTGTCCGTCAGCGCCGCGGCCTTCGAGCCGACACACCTGCACCTACAGATACCCTATTCGGGGCGCGACATCGATCGCACCACGGCGTGGCTTTCGCATCAGGTAACCAGTGCCGTGCATGCGCAAACGAGTCACGTGGGGCCGGTGTTTTGCAAGGGGCGCTGGCGGGTGTTCATTTTCGACGAATCGCATTGGCGGGCGACACGAAATTACATCGAACGTCACAACAGCCGCGCCGGCCGGCCGGCACAACCATTTAATTGGATAGCCCCCCTGTAAAGTCGCCGAGAGCCCTCGGTGGCGAGTGCCGGCGCCTGCTGATAATCAATTTCGACCTGCGGTCGAATACCGCCGGACGCTGCCGGCGGCTTTACAGCCGAATCACGACAACAGCATCTCAAGATCATCGCGGGTCAGCGTGCGCAACAGGTTCTCCTCGCCGCCCACGATGGCGTCGGCCAGCTTGCGCTTGCGCTGCTGAAGCTCGATGATGCGCTGCTCGACGGTGTCCTGGCAGATCAATCGGTATGCGAAGACGCGCCGGGTCTGGCCGATGCGGTGTGTGCGGTCGATGGCCTGCTGCTCCACGGCCGGGTTCCACCAGGGGTCGAGGATGAACACGTACTCCGCCGCCGTCAGGTTCAAACCAAAACCACCCGCTTTCAGGCTTATGAGGAAAACAGGCTTGTGGGGATCGGTCTGGAACTGCTCGACCACGCTCTTGCGGTCGCGCGTCTGGCCGTCGAGATAGCAATACTCGATGCCCGCCGCATCCAGGCGCCGGCGAACCAGGGCCAGCATCGACGTGAACTGGCTGAAGACCAGGGCCTTGTGACCTTCGTCGATGACCTCTTCGAGATTCTCCAGCAGCACATCGAGCTTGGCTGAACCATCATCCGCCCGTTTCTCATCGATCAGGCCGGGGTGACAGGCGATCTGGCGCAGGCGCAGCAGCGCTTCGAGCACCATGAACGTGCCGCCGCCCGCAGACACCGCGTCGCGGACGACGCGGCTGGAACTTTCAGTCGCGGCGTCACTTCCGGGGGTGCCGCGGTCGAGTTGGTGCAGCAGGTGGGCGCGGTAGTAGAGGCGCATCTGATCGTAGGTTTCGCGCTGGGCCGGCTCCATTTCGCAGACGATCGTCTGCTCGGTCTTCTCCGGCAGGTCGGCCAGCACCTGCTTCTTGGTGCGGCGCAGAATGAACGGGCGCAACGCCGCGGCAATCTGCATGATGGCTGCTTCACGAGCGCCGTTGTTCTGCTGAGCGGTGGCGCGGATCAGGTCGTTGAAGCGATTGCTCGCGCCCAGCATGCCGGGGTTGAGAAACTCGAAGATCGACCACAGATCGCCCAGGTGATTCTCCACCGGTGTGCCGGTCAGGGCCAGACGATTCTCCGCCCGCAGCAGACGGGCCGCCTTGGCGGATTGCGAAGTGGGATTCTTGATGGCCTGGGCCTCGTCGAGCACGATGTAGTCAAACTCGTGTTGGCCGAGTTCCTCGACATCGCGCCGCATCAGGCCGTAACTGGTGACGATCAGGTCATGCCCCCGGAAGTTGTCGCGCAGGGCGGCGCGGTCAGCCCCGGTGTAGGCCATGACGCGCAGCATGGGTGCGAAGCGCTGGGCCTCGTCGATCCAGTTGAACACCACCGAGCGCGGGGCCACGACCAGCGAAGGCTTGTCCATCTCGCGGCGATGCAGCAGCAGGGCCAGCACCTGGATGGTCTTGCCCAGGCCCATATCATCAGCCAGGACGCCGCCGGTGGCGAACCAGCGCAGGAAGCCGAACCAGCCCAGGCCGTCCTTCTGATAAGCGCGCAGCGTGCCCTGGAAACTCGACGGTGCTTCGATCGCTTTGATGCCGTTGAACTCGCGCAGGCGCAGGCGCATCTGCTCGAACTTCTCGTCGGTCGCTTCGATCCGTGTATCGCGCAGCAGTACGTCGAGCATGGCCGCCTGCGAACTGCCGAAGCGCAGATGGTCCGACTCGACCTTGCCCAGGGCGGTCAGCATGCCGTGCTCAGCCAACCAGGTTTCCGGCAGCAGCGCCTGCGAGCCGTCGCCCAGTTCGATCATGGTCTGTCCGCTGCGGGCGGCCCGCAGAATCTGCGGCAGGGTCACAAGCTGCTCGCTGCCATCTTCACGGGTAAAACTGACCCCGCCGCGCAGCTCGAACCAGTCGATGCCGCTGGTGATTACCAGGTTGGGCGCGGAACTGCGACGGATCAGACGCTGATCGGCCAGCACCGTCCAGCCCTGGGCGATCAGTGACGAAACCGCCATCGGCATCTGCTTGGCATTCAGCAGCATGACATCGCCCGGCGCACCGCTGGCGGGGCGCAGACCGGCGGCAGAAAGTTGCGAAAACGCTTCACGCTCACCGCGCTGATCGCGGCGGATCAGCCGGCTTTCCTGCTGTGATTGCTCGGCGTCCGGCGATGATGCGTTGAGCGTCAGGAAGCGCCCCGGTTGCAGCGGGCTGACGCGTTGGCCGCCGTAGTCGAACCACACCTGGGCTGCCAACTGCTGCTTGGCCCCGTTGCCGCCCAGCACGCGCATGGCCTGGGCCGAGCCGGCACTGAACAGGTCCAGGTGATACACCGGCCGCACGTGCTGCTCCTGGCGTCCGATGCCCGGCGGCAGTTCGATCTCCGGCAACTGCGGCAACATGTACAACCGATCCAGAAATCGATCCACATCGCTCAGCGGCACACGGATCGGCTTGATTCGCCCGTGCCGGCGAAGATCATCGCGAAACAGGCTCACCCAGCGGAACGAATCGCGATCGTCAAAATAGCTGACCTTGCCCTCGTGAAACAGCAATCCATCGGCGCCGCCCAGAATCAACTGCGGCTGGTCGATGGTCAATCGCTGCTCGTTGCGGCGCAGCTCCACGTTGACCAGTAACTCATCTTCGCTGCGCGTGGCCACGATCCACAACGTCCATTCCTTCGCCTCGGTCACGCCCGGCTCATTTTCATTCCGGGGGCGGGACTGTTGCAGGGGATATTCCTCGCCGCTGCCGTCCTCGTCGAGGTCGATGAAGCAGCGCCCGGTGTCGATCATCTGACGGATCAGGTTGCGGCGAGCGCCCAGCGGCAGACAAAAGCAGGCGTGGGCCCGGTTGCCGCCGAAGGGATCGCCGGCATAGTCGGGATCGATGCGCTGGGCCCCGATCACCAGGGCGCACAGTTCGCGGTCGGCAGGATCCACCAGCGTGCTCAGCATGTCCCGGTTGATCTTCAGCGGGCGCGGTTTGCTCCAGCCGCTGGCAATCGGCGTGCGCTGGCGCAGCTCCACCACCAGTCCGCCGTGGCGCACGCTCGTCTTGGGCAGCACCACGTAACAGACCTGCCGCTGCATCAACAACAAGTCCCCCCCGCCCCCGGAACTGTCCGTCGTGTCAGGCGCGGCATCGGAGGCCCAGCTTCCCAGCAGCGGCTGATCGAACAGCGGCGGCCGCAGCAGGCTCAAGCGCCCGATCCAGTCCGGCTCCTGCTGCGCTTCGATGGGACGCGCCGCATCGTCGCGCTTGCGGGCCTTGGGAGCGCGAACCTTGAAACGGGCCAGTTCTTCAAGCGCGACGCCCGGGCCGCCTTCGCTGTGCTGCACATCCAGCAGTGTGGCCCAGATGTGCTTGCAGTAAGCGCCCTGCTCGTAAGCGGGACAATCGCACTCGGCCGCGGCGTAGCGCCCGTTGCGGCAGATGCGCACGGTGTAGGTCTTGGTGCCGCGCACTTCGGCGCGGATCAGTTCGCCATCTTCCGGCATCAGCCGCGTGACGCGGCCGTCCATTTGATACGCGCGGCCGCGAATGCGGGTGCGACTCTGAAAGAACGGTGACCATGCAGGAACAACGGACAAGTTCACCCCCAAGCTTTTCGCCGGGTATGGGCCAAACCATGAAGCTTATGCGACCCGGGCTGATTCGGCAATCGCCGGGCTTCTTTTTTCATCAAAGGGCCTTCATCTGGGCGCTGTGTTCGCCGGCGAATGCTGTTACAATGTTCTGTTTGCGCGCTCGGCGCGACGCAGCACTACAATGCCCGCGTGTCGCTGAGCGAACAGATTCTGCAACTGCCCTGGTGGATGCTGATCGTGGCCGCCGTCGCCGCGGGCTGGGTGGTGAAGCGCGGCTGGTGGCGACGCAGCGCTCTTGGCGATGTGCCGTCACGCGCCATCGGCCTTGGCGTTGACGACCTGCTGCTGGGCGGGTTCCTCATGCTCGGCGGCATGATGCTGGGCGGCACGCTGGTCGGGCCTTACCGCGATGCGCCACTGACGCTCTACCTGCTGACCATGATCGGCGGCCAACTGCTGAGCCTGGGTCTGCCCGCGGCGTACCTGGCTCTGCGGGCGATCAGGCAGGACGACGGCCTGCGCCGCATCGGGCTTGTGCCGCGCCATGTACCCGGTGATCTGCGCGTGGGCGTGATCGGGGCGCTGCTGGCCGTGATGATCGTGCCGGGCGTGATCGTGCTGTTCGCCATCCTCGGGCTGATGCTCGGCCTGCCCGCGCCGGAATTGGCGCACGATCTGCTGCTGAAGCTGCGCGACAGTGACTCGATGTCAGCCGTTGTGCTGCTGTGCATCTCGGCCGTGCTGGTGGCGCCGGTCCTGGAGGAGACAGTCTATCGCGGACTGTGGCAGTCTCTGCTGGTCGAGAGTTTGGGCGAACAGCGCCGCCGCAGCGCCATCGCCATCGCGGCCGCGATCTTCGCCAGCGTACACCTGGGCAGCGTCAGTTGGCAGGCGATGCCCGCCCTGTGGGTGCTGGGATTGATGCTGGGCTGGATCTATGAACGCACGGGGAGTTTACTTCCGGGGGTGATCGTGCATGCGGTTTTCAATGCCGCCAACATCACCGTGGTGCTGCTGCTTGGACCAGGACCATATCCATGAACACACTGCCGACGCACATCGAATGGATTGGTCCCGCTGATGGCGGTCACCTGCGACTATTGGATCAGACGAAACTTCCGGGGCAGGTGACGTACCTGGATTGCCGCAGCGTGCAGGATGTATGGGATGCGATCAAGCGATTGAGTGTGCGCGGAGCCCCGGCCATCGGCATCGCGGCGGCCTATAGCTGCGTGATTGCGCACAATGAAGGCGACTTCGAAAAGCTGACCGCACACCTGGCCACCAGCCGCCCCACGGCCGTCAACCTGTTCTGGGCCATCGAGCGCATGAAGCGCGTCCCCCCGGAAGTGCGCACCCCCGAAAAGTTGCTGGCGGAAGCTATGGCAATTCACGAAGAAGATCGCGCGATGTGCCAGGCGATCGGGGAGCACGCCCTGCCGCTGCTGCAAGAAGCGTGCGGCGAATCGGGCGGCGTGTTGACGCACTGCAACGCCGGCGCATTGGCGACCGGCGGCATCGGCACCGCCACCGCGGCAATGTACCTGGCGCAGCAACGCGGTCTGAAGTGGTCGATCTACGCGGACGAAACTCGCCCGCTGTTGCAGGGAGCGCGGCTGACGGCCTGGGAGCTTTCGCGGGCCGGCATCGACGTGACGCTGATCTGCGATGACATGGCTGCCACCGTGATGCGCCGCGGCAAAGTGCAGGCGGTGATCACTGGCGCCGACCGCATCGCAGCCAACGGCGATGCCGCCAACAAGATCGGCACGTACAACCTGGCGGTGCTGGCCAGACATCACGGCATCCCGTTTTACGTCGCCGCGCCCACCAGCACGTTCGACCGCAGCATCCCCGACGGCTCACACATCCCCATCGAACAGCGCGACGGCAGCGAGATCGCGCAGCTTCCGGGGGTCAAAACCTTCAACCCCGCATTCGACGTAACACCGCGCGAATTGATCACCGCGATCATCACTGAACAAGGCGTGGAATAGAACAATTGGCGAATTTCGCCTTCGCGACAACGCCGATGAGCCTATTTAGCATTTAGGCTAAATGCTGAATATGTATCATTGCCCGCAATCCGCGGACAGCGCATAAAAAACGAATGACGAAGGTTTGCGGCCTTCGTCATTTGCGTGGTGTTATTCAGTTGTAGCGAGCGATCAGTTGAGGGCGGCCTGAGCTGCAGCCAGGCGGGCGATGGGCACGCGGAAGGGCGAGCAACTGACGTAGTCGAGCCCGACCTTGTGACAGAAGGCGATGGAGGCGGGATCCCCGCCGTGCTCGCCGCAGATGCCGCACTTGAGGTCCTTCTTGACGCTGCGACCCTTGGTCACCGCCATGTCAACCAGGATGCCGACGCCGGTGGTGTCCAGCGACTGGAACGGATCCTTCTCGAAGATTTCCTTGGCCAGGTAATCAGGCAGGAAGGTGTTGATGTCGTCGCGGGAGAAGCCGAAGGTCATCTGCGTCAGGTCGTTGGTGCCGAAGCTGAAGAACTCGGCTTCCTGGGCCACTTCGTCGGCGGTCAGGGCGGCGCGCGGGATTTCGATCATGGTGCCGATCAGGATGTCCAGCTTGCCGCTGAACTGCATGTCCTTCTTGACCTGGGCGATGGTCTCGAGCGTCAAGGCGCGAAGGATGGCCAGTTCCTTGCGGGTGCCGACCAGCGGGATCATGATCTCGGGCCTGGCATCGATCTTCTGCTTCTTGCAGTTGATGGTCGCCTCGACGATGGCGCGGACCTGCATCTTCAGGATTTCCGGATAGGTCACCGAGAGGCGGCAGCCGCGGTGCCCGAGCATTGGATTCATCTCGTGCAACTGCGACACGCGGCTCTTGACTTTGGCGGGCTTGACGTTCAGCGCTTTGGCGACCTCGGCCTGGCCCTTGGCGTCGTGCGGGAGGAACTCGTGCAGCGGCGGGTCGAGCAGGCGCACCGTCACGGGCAGGCCCTTCATGGCGGTGAAGATGCCTTCAAAGTCCTTGCGCTGATAAGGCAGCAGCATGGCCAGGGCCTTCTCGCGGGCTGAGGTGTCCTCAGCCAGAATCATCTGACGCATGGCGAGGATGCGCTCACCCTCGAAGAACATGTGCTCGGTGCGACACAGGCCGATGCCCTGGGCGCCGAACTCGCGGGCACGTTTGGCGTCGGCGGGCGTGTCGGCATTGGTGCGGACCTTGAGGCTGCGGTACTTGTCGGCCCACTTCATGATGGTGGCGAAGTTGCCGGACATCTCGGGGGCCTGGGTATCAACCGCCCCGGCCATCACTTCGCCGGTGGTGCCATCGATCGAGATCGTGTCGTTGCGGCCGAACTTGCGGCCGGCCACTTCGATGGTGCCCGCCTTCTCGTTGATCGTGATGGCGCCGGCGCCGGCGACGCAGCACTTGCCCCAGCCGCGGGCCACGACCGCCGCGTGGCTGGTCATGCCGCCGGTGGAAGTCAGAATGCCGACCGCCATGTGCATGCCTTCGACGTCTTCGGGGCTGGTTTCCTTGCGGACCAGCAGCACCTTCTCGCCTTCTTTGGCGCGGGCCACGGCTTCATCAGCGGTGAACGCCAACTTACCCACCGAAGCGCCGGGTGATGCGGGCAGGCCGGTGCACAGCACGTCGCGTTTGGCCTTTGGTGAGAAGGACGGCAGCAGGAGCTGGTTGAGATCCATCGGCTTGAGACGCTTGAGGGCGGTCTTGTCGTTGACCAGTTTCTCCTTGACCAGATCGACGGCGATCTTCAGTGCGGCAGCAGCGGTGCGCTTGCCGGTGCGGGTCTGCAGCATGTAGAAGGTGCCCTGCTCGATGGTGAACTCGATGTCCTGCATCTCGCGATAGTGGTTTTCGAGCTTTTTCTTGACGCCGAGCAACTGCTGATAAACCTTCTTGCCGAGCGTCGGGTGGCCCTTGGTCTTCCACTTGCCCATCTCGTCCACGTGCATGGGGGTGCGGATGCCGGCCACAACGTCTTCGCCCTGGGCGTTGATGAGGAACTCGCCGTAGAACTTATTTTCGCCGGTGGAGGGGTTGCGGGTGAAGCCCACGCCCGTGCCGCAGTCATCACCCATGTTGCCGAAGACCATGGTCTGGACGTTGACCGCCGTGCCCAGCAGGCCGGTGATCTCTTCGACCTGGCGGTACTTGATGGCACGGGGAGCCATCCAGCTCTTGAACACCGCCTCGACAGCAAGTGTGAGCTGCTCATAGGGATCCTGCGGGAACGGGTGGCTGGTGTGCTTCTTGTAAACAGCCTTGTAAGCCTCGCACAGTTCCTTGAGGCCCTCGGCCGGCACGTCGGTGTCGAGGGTGACCTTGTATTTCTTCTTGATCTTGTCGAAGGCGGCTTCGAAGTGCTCGTGATCGACTTCCATGACCACGTCGCCGTACATGTTGATCAGTCGGCGATAGGCGTCGTAAGCGAAGCGTTCGTTGCCGGTCTGGTTGATGACGCCGAGGACGGCCTCGTCGTTGAGGCCGAGGTTAAGGATGGTGTTCATCATGCCGGGCATGGACACCGCTGCGCCGGAGCGAACGCTCATCAGCAGCGGATTGGTGGTGGAGCCGAACTGCTTGCCGGTTTCCTTCTGCAACACAGCCACGGCATCGTGCACCTGGTCCATCAGGCCGGCGGGCAGCTTCTTGCCCTGCTTGTAGTACTTGTCGCAGCACTCGGTGGTGATGGTGAAACCGGGAGGCACGGGCAATCCGATGCTGGTCATCTCGGCGAGGTTGGCGCCTGTGCCGCCGAGCAACTGCTTTTGCGAGCTGTCGCCGTCGGTGCGGGTCTTGCCGAAGTAATAGACCATTTTGTGGGAAGGGGCGGAATTAGAACGCTTCGACTTACTGGCCATGGTGGCTTATCCTTGGATAAAACAGGTTGTGTCACTGGGGAGTTAGCGAAGGCCGACGCCGACGCGCTCCAACAGCGTTTCCGGTGGGAAACGAAATGGTGATTGTAGTGGTTGATCAGGAAGCGTCAAAAGCGGATCCCAGCCGGCGGTATTGGCGCGGGGACCGGCCGACCTTTTCGTGAAATTGCCGTGAGAAAAAATAGGGATCGCGATAACCGAGCATGTCGGCGATGCGACCAATGGGCAGACTTGACTCGATCAGCAAATGGCAGGCGCGATTGATGCGAGCGCGAACCAGATAAGCCTGCGGCGTCAGACCCGTCTGCTGGCGGAACACGCGGGTGAAATGATCGGGGGTGTAGCCCGCCTGCCGGGCCAGTTGTTCAATCGAGGGCGCGTCGCCGGGGCTTTGCGCGAGGCGCGCCGCGGCGGCCATCACCAGTTGACGATGGTGTCGCTGGGTGCCGCCCAACGATGAACCGGCAGCATGGGTGATCTGCGCATCGATGTCCATCAACAGACCTTTGAACAATGACGTCGCGGCCGACTGCGGCTGACGCTGCGCGTCGCCCTCCTGGTTGACCAACTCCACCACACGGCGCATCACGGTGTCGGCGAAGTTCACGTCCACCAACTCGAACACGACCGGGGGCAACGTGCCCAGGTTCGCCAACTCGAACGACCGCTGATCGTGATAGACGGTCCCACCTTCTCCTAGCAATATGAAATGGATGGCGTTGATGCCCAGGCGGTTGTCGGTGTCCTGCTCGGCCTCGTATCGGTGGCCGGGCCGGATCCACAGGCACACGCCCGGGTGCAGGGTCATGCGTTGCCCATCCATCATCATCGATCCTTTACCCTCGAACACCATCCACAGGTCGAAGTCGTGAAGGCGCAAGTTCCAGACCGGTCCCCCCAGATGCCAGCCCGGTTCGCACAGTTGCCTGTTCACGCGATTGATGCGAAGTCCAAGATGGTCCCATTGCACCGGCATCGCAATATTATATCGGATAAATGCAAATTATTCTAGAATAAATCCATTGTTAATCCGTCTACACCGTGCAATTATTGTCGTGTAAGTTCATGTTACTCACACACCTAATAAAGCGATTGAGAAGCCATAAGAGATACCCCGTAGCACGGACATATCTGCTTCGATGACCGGCAATCGGATGTTGAAGAATCGTGTTCTTCAATGGAGGGATTCGTAGATCACTTTTTGAAGGAGACAGAAAATGAAAACCTGGATGACGGTGGCTGTTTGTTCGTGTGTGGCCTTTTGCATTTCGACGGCCCAGGGAGCGCTCGTGGCCTCCCACGTCGGTGACGCTGACCCGCTGACCGAAGGCTGGACTCTGGTCCAGAGCCCCTCCGGTGTCAATCTAAGCCCCTTGTCGCCGGACCCGGATTTCGATCTGACTAGCTCTTGGCAGATGGACCTCACCGAAGGCGCCGCCGAAGCCTCGTACCGGTATGTACTCAGCGGCCTCCAGGTGCTCGCTGCGGTCACCAACGGGTGGAGATTCACCGGCATCATGCGAATGGAATCGGCCCTTGACAACGGGACATTTCAACCCGGATTCTGTGATGTCATTCTCGTCACCAATGAGTTGGGGTTCGGGGTACGGGCCATGATGGACTTAGGCGCCACCGCCGCCACCCGTTCGATCAAGAACGGGATTGATAACACCATCCAGGCGGACATAGGCGGGGATACTTACTACAGAGTGATCTTCGACTATAACGTCGGCGCCGGAACGGTCGATTACTACATCAACGATACGCTCGTCAATACGTTCGCCACCGGCGCCCTGACCCCCTCGCAGATTCAATGGGGCGACGTGAACGCCTCCACAGCCGGTATCGGCCAGAGAGACTTCGCTCTCGTGACGTTTGAAACCGGCCCTCTCGGCGCCATTCCCCCCACACCCGACTTCGGCCAACCAGTACCTGAGCCGGCGACTTTTGGCTTGCTGGCGTGTGCGGCCGTCCTCGCGCTGGTTCGCCGTAGGTCAGCGTAGTTCTGAAACTGTTAAGTCGTGGTCAAAGAATTGGTTTCGTGATGTGGGTGACATCGCGTGTCCTCCGTAACAGGAAGGATGAGCGTGGCTCACCGCGGTATCCCTGATGTTTCAACCGGGTGGCCTTGGCGAAGACGAAGGCTGCCCATTAGCAGGAGCAATGAGTATGAAACATGGATGATTGCCGCGACTGGTTTGTGTGTTGCTCTGTGCGTATCGACGGCTTACGGACAATACATCGAGCACTTCGGCGCCCGTGACCCGGAGACCGAGAGCTGGACCTTTCAGCATACCCCCGATGATCCGCCCGTTCCCCCCAATTGGCCTGGTTTCTCGACCATCACCAACGCGCTGAGTCCGGACCCCGATTTCCCGACGATCACATCCTGGCAGTTGGAACTCATCCAAAGCGAAGCCTTTTACCGATACGTACTGACAGGTGCCGAGCAGGCTGCCGCGTCCGCCAATGGCTGGACACTGACCAGTGTGATGCGACTGGAATCGGGCCAGGACAACTTCGGATTCTTCAATGCCGGTATCTGTGATATTATCGGCGTAACCAATGAACTGGGTTTTGCGGTACGGGCCTCGATGGACCTCGCCTTCGACCCCGCCAACCGCCAGTTGAAGAACACGCTGGATAATGCGATCGTGCAACTGGGCCCGGATACCTACTACACGGTGGCATTTGCCTACGATCCAAACGCGGGCACCGTCGCTTACTCGATCAACGGCGTGCTCCAGAACACATTTAACACCGGCACCCTCACCCTGACGCAAATCCAATTCGGCTGCGTCAACGCCAGCACACCCGCCACCGGCAAAAGGGATTATGCCCTGGCACAGTTGCAGATCGGCCCCTATGGCCCGCACGCCGGCGACGCCAACGACGACGGCCTGGTCAACCTTTCCGACCTGCAAATCCTGGGCGACAACTGGCAGTCCACCACCGCCACCTGGTCCCAAGCCGACTTCACCGGTGATGGCAACGTGAATCTGGCCGACCTCCAGATCATCGGCGACTACTGGGGCTATGGCCAGTGGACCCTACTGGGAGCTGACGTCACCTTCGACGAAGCTCTGGCCCAGTTAGCCATCCCCGAGCCGGCATCGGTGATCCTGATCCTTCCGGGTGTGCTGATGCTGTGGCGTCGCGTGGGTAATTGATCACCGTCTCCTTTGTCTTGCGGAGGTCGCCTGACCGCGACCTTCGCATTTACTCCCCCAATAATTGCCTTGGAACCCTATGAATCATTGGGGCGCGTCAACTTTAAGGAAAGTGTGTGATTCTGTTGAAAACGCAACCCATCCCACAAGGGATGTGTAAGGTGAGAAAGGCGCTTGTCCAGGCGCTCGTTTTCAGTACCGTGGCGATTGTGTCCGCAGCCAGCGTCTGCGCTGATATCTATGGTGATCGCGGCCGTGCATGGATCCGCTCTCACCCTTTCTACGTGAGCGGACTGGTCGCGAATTCACCCCGCTTTGACGAGGCCACGTACAAAGGGGCCGGCCTCAACACGATGCTGATCTGGAATAACCCCCCTCGGAGTTCCTCCCCCAAGCTGTAGCAGCCGGGTTGCCATGGCACTACCACGTCGACGATAACGACCATAACCTCTTCAGCTCCCCACAGGCCGTGATCACCTACATGCAGAATTACATGAATACCTATCCCGGCATTACGGGGATTCAATACGGTGACGAGCCCCAGGAATGGGAAATGCCCTCCTATGGCACGTACATCAATGCGCTGCAGCAAGCCTTCCCGGACCTGTTGATCTACAGCAACGCCAACCCCGGGAGCTGGTTGTCAAACCCTTCATACGAATCCTACACACAACTGTTCGTCAACCAGACCCACAGCGACGTGATCATGGTTGACCTGTATCCGTTCGATACGGACGGCGACGCGGATTACTACTATTACTGCCTGATGACATTGCGGAACGCGGCGAAGCAGGTCAATCGGCCGTACTGGATGTATATCCAGTCATACGAAGACCTCTCCAACCAAAGGCGTCTGCCCAGCGAGAGCGATTACCGCATGCAGGTTTACGTGGCCTTGGCCGCCGGGTATCAAGGTTTCGGCAACTTCGTTTATGACGGGTATCCCCGCGCGCTGGTGGATGTCAACGGCGACCCGACCGTGCTCTACCCCACTGCGGCCGACGTCAACGCCGAGCTCGCGAATCTGGGTAATACGTTGCGATTCCTGACCAGCACCGCCGTGGAATACCTGCCAGGACCGACCAACTCGGTGCCCAGAGGACTGTACGAGTGGCAGCCAGGCAATGGCGACGACCCCCACCTGTCCAGCATTACCGTCCACAGCGAAAACCCCAGCGAAAACGGCATGATCGGCCACTTCGAGGATGACCAAGGTAATCGCTTCTTCATGATCGTCAACACGACTCACGGCGCGGGTCTGTCGTCAGCAGAAACCCCTCTGGCATTTACTCTCACATTTCTCGACGTTGATCACTTGTACCACATCAATCGCGAGACCGGCCATCAAGAGATCATCAACCTGACCAACAAGAGGCTAACCATCGTCCTTCCAGGCGGCACGGGTGAACTGTACGGGTACTCGGCCTTCCCGCTGCCCGGAGATGCCAACGGTGACGGGATGGTCAACCTATCCGGCCTGCAAATCCTCGGCGACAACTGGCAGTCCACCACCGCCACCTGGTCTGAAGCTGATTTCACCGGCGATGGCAAGGTGGACTTGGCCGACCTCCAGATCATCGGTGACAACTGGGGCTACGGAACGTCGCTCGACCTCGATTTCAATGAAGCTTTGCAGCAGGTCGGCGTGACCATCCCCGAGCCGACGTCGGTGATTCTGCTCCTTACGGGGGTGCTGATGCTTCGGCGTCGTGTGGTTCGTTGACTGTTTCCTTCCTTTGTCGCGCGAGGGTCGCCCGACCGCGACCTTTGCGTTTGCCCAGCACTATTTGGTTTGGCACGTCATGAGTCATTCGGGGTGTCAACTTTAAGAAAGTGTGTGGCTCTGCTGCAAACGTCTCGACCACGAACCAGTCGCCGCAGCACCGCTGCGCCTTTCAGTTCCACGTCGCCCCCGCCGACGTCGGCGAGTTGACCACCCGGCAGTGCCTGGCGATCTTCGGCTCTGAAGGCAAGATGGTGACCTGTTAGAGTGGGACGGGAAAAGCGGCCGCGAACCGCTGCGTGTCGCGGCACCCCCGGAAGGTTCCGCGTCGGCACGACGCGGCTCGCAGAAAAAGAAACCACCATGCGCTGGACTCGCCAACAATACCTGGACCTGATGACCTTCCGCGGCTGCCAGCGCCCGATGTTCAGCGAACTGTTCGGGCCGCTGATCGGGCTGGACGACGAGTGGCGGGCTCAGGGCGCCAGCGTCGATGAAATCGAGATGGTCGGCTTCGACTGGGACTTCGTGCCCAAGATCAACTGCGGCGGCAAGTGCGGCCCTATCCAGTCGCCACCAGTGACCATCGAAGAAACCGACGAGAAGATCATCCAGCGCGACTACCTCGGCCGCACCGTCATGCGGGTCAAGAACACCGCCACCATCGCCCTGCCCATGGACCATCCGGTCACGGACATGGCCAGTTGGCACAAGGTCAAGCCGCTGTTCGAGTTCCACCGGCAGCGCATCGACGCCGCGGCCGTGGCCGAGGCCCGCGTGGCGGACAACACATTGGTGCGTGCAGATATCCCGGGGGCCTTCGACATGCTGCGCGAACTGATGGGCGTCGAGAACGCCTGCCTGGCGTACTACGATCAACCCGAACTGGTGCGCGACGTCCTGAACACCATGCAGGAAACTTCGTTGCGCGTGCTGGATGACGTAAGCAAACAGGTGCGCATCGACCAGTTGGGCGTGCACGAGGACTTCGCCGGGCGCAACGGCCCGCTGATCGGTCCCGACCTGGTGCGCAGCACGTTCAAGCCCTACTACCGGGCGGCCTGGGACCTGCTCAAGGCACGCGGGGCCCAGCTTTTCAACCTCGACACCGATGGCAACATCTACTCCGTGCTCGATGAACTGCTGGACTGCGGCGTCAACGTGATCCACCCGATGGAGCCGGCCGCGGGCATGGACATCGTGGTGGTGCGCCAGAAATATGGCAATAAACTCGCCATGCAGGGCGGCATCGACAAGTTCGCCCTGATGCGCGGGCGCGAGGCGATCCGGGCGGAGCTGGAATACAAAATGCAGCCGCTGATGCGCGACGGAGGGGGCATCGTGTTCGGACTCGACCATCGCATCCCCAACGGCACGAAACTGAGCGAATATCGCTACTACATCGATGAAGGTCGTCGGGTGCTGGGCCTGCCCCCGCGCGACCCAGCCAGGCGCGGCTGGGCACGCATGGCAGGATAATGGCTCATTGAACAGACTGCCCCCATGTGCCTGTGTATGCCGGGGTCAGATCATATTTAACTTGAATATGATCTTTGTTTCGCGAGGCAAGTCGCGGACGTGGCGGCCGACGGGGTGAACCATGAAGCAGGGTGGGATGATTCAACGGCGCGACTCGGCCACCAGCACCTGCCCGCTGTAGAGAGGACGAAGATCCTGCCAGCCGTAGAACACCATGCCGTCCATGGGATCCGCCACCCACGCTCCGAAGGGCGTGATGCGCGTGATGGCGACCATGTGGCGGCGGGTGGTTTCGAACTGCAACGCGGTCAGGGCCGGCGTCGGCACCGCGCGCAGTTGATCCAGCGGCAACTCCAGCATAGTCATCTGATAGCGGCTGCCGCTGAGCTTGATGTTCATGCCATCCATGGCCCGCAGCAGGGTCGATCCGGTGCCCGGGCGCGTCTCGGTGAGCTGGGCCATTTCCATTTCCGTGGTGGGAACGTCCAGCATGTGCAACGCGGTGGCGCACGCGGCCGGTACGCAGGAATACTCCTGGCTCTGGCGCACGTAAGTCTGGCCATAGGTGTCAGCGAAGCCCACCTGCGGCGTGCTCTCGAGCATCCACATGCTGCCCTGCAGAAAATAGACCACGCCCAGCACCATGCCCCAGACCACCAGGCGCTTCTGGCTCGCCCCGCAGGCCCGCACCCAGGCAATCCCGATGATGAACATGAACACCGGCACGCTGGCCGCGCCTTCGATGCGACTGAGAATGCTCACCGGAATCACCCGCACCGCCACCGCCGGATGCCGCAGCAGCCACGCCCAGAATCCCAGCAGGATCAAGGCAATGACAATGCCCGCCCGCCCGTGATGGCGCGTGCGCTGAGCCAACTGCGCACCCAGCCACATGCCCAGCAGGCTGGCCAGCGCCAGAAACATGAACCATCGAACTGAATCTTCCACGCGACCGCCTCCGCCGCGCCCGAAACGTGCAGGCTCTGACGGTCGTATCGGTTGAAGGGGGCGAGAGGTTAACCGGGGCACAAGAAAAACCACTGAAAAACAAACAGCAGGAAATGAACCGCAGATTGCGCAGATTTTCGCAGATTCAAGACAAATACAATGAACGCAGATGAACACGGATGAGACGCAGATAAACGCAGATCGAATGCCAAAGCATTTGTTTTTATCCGCGTTTATCTGCGTTCATCCGCGGTTCCTGTCTTTTTGAAATCTGCGAAAATCTGCGTAATCTGCGGTTTCAAAGCACCCGGTCCAGTAATCGGTACTGGATCGCCTCGGCCACGTGGCTCTGCGTGATGCTTTCGCTCGCTTCCAGGTCGGCGATGGTGCGGGCGACGCGGCGGACCTTGTCGTAGGCACGGGCGCTGAGGCCCAGTGTGGTCATCGCTTCGCGCAGCAACACCTGGCTCGGCTCATCCAGTACGGCCAGCTTGTCGAGCTGGCGGCCGGTCAGCCGACTGTTGGGATGCAGCGGCCCGCCGTTGCGCAGCGACTGGATCTTGCGGGCATCGAGCACGTGCTGACGGATCGCCGCCGAGTCGGTGCCGTCGCGCTTGCCGGTCAGTTGTTTATAGGGCACGGGCGGCACTTCGACGTGGATGTCGATGCGGTCGATCAGCGGGCCGGAGATTTTCGAGAGGTAACGCTCCATCTGGCGGTGCGACACTTCGTCGCTGGGCGTGTCACCCTTGGGCGTGGGGTTCATGGCGGCGACCAGCATGAAGCGGGCGGGCAGACGGATGGAACTGTGAGCGCGGGCGATGGTGACTTGCCCGTCTTCCAACGGCTGGCGCAGCGTTTCCAGCACGGCCCGGGGAAACTCGGGCATCTCATCGAGAAACAGCACGCCGTGATGGGCGAGGCTAACTTCACCGGGCCGGGGCACCGTGCCGCCGCCGATGACCGCCACGTGACTGGCGGTGTGATGCGGGCTGCGCACGGGCCGATGCGTGAGCAGGGCGGTGCCGCGAGGCACCTGTCCCACGGCTGAATAGATGCGCGTGACCTCGAGCGCTTCCTCGCGCGACAGCGGCGGCAGAATGCCGGGCAGGGCCTTGGCCATCATGGTCTTACCCGTGCCCGCCGGGCCGATCATCAGCACGTTGTGCGAGCCGGCCGCCGCCACAGTCAGGGCACGCTTGACCTGCTCCTGTCCCCGCACGTCCGCGAAATCCACCCCCGGTAGTGATGAAGCCAGCACAGCATCCAGGTCCACATTGGTCATGGACTCGATGTCGTGCTGATCGTTGAGGAAACCGACCACGCTCGAGAGTGTGTCCGCGGGATACACCTCAACGCCCTTGACCGCGGTCGCTTCGTCCGCGTTGTCCACCGGCACCACGACGCCGTCCATCTTCATGCGCTGACACAGCAAAGCGAGATTGATCACGCCGTTAACCGGGCGCAGCCGGCCGTCGAGCGCCAGTTCGCCGGCGAACAGCAGCCGCTTATGCTTCTGCGTCTGCACCACCTGGGCTGCCAGCAAAAAGCCCAGGGCGATCGGCAGATCGTAAAGCGGGCCTTCCTTTTTGATATCCGCCGGGGCCAGGTTGATCGTCAGCCGCGACATGGGGAATGGATACCCGCTGTTGACGATGGCTGAACGCACGCGCTCGATCGATTCCTTCACCGCGGCATCGGGCAGGCCGACGATGGTGGTCTTGGGCAACCCGGCGTCGGCGACATCGACCTCGACCTCGCAGGCCGCCGGCTCGATGCCTTGCAAGACGAAGCTGTGGACCTGGGCCAACATGAACAAGAGTTTAGCGTGAGCCGGTTACGCCGCTTCCTTGGGCGTGGTCAGGCCGATGACGATTTCGCGGCCGAGGGCTTCGGCGATGCGTTGCAGCGTGCCGATGGTGGGGTTGGGATTGGGATCGTTCTCCAGCCGCGACAGGGCCGACTTGCTGATGCCGGTGCGGCGCTGCAGTTCGGACAGGCTGACGCCCTGCGCCTCGCGTTCCGCCTTCAAGGCGCGCAGGGCGTGGTGCAGCCGATCGTGACGCTCACGGATGCGCTGACCTTTGGCCAACAGTTCAGCCAGTTCCTCGCGCTCGAGTTTTTCGATCAATTCCCGCGAGCGCTTTTTGAACGCTTCGGGCATGTGTTTGTATATCCGTTTGGCCATGTGGTCATCTCCTCGGGTTGCGGCGCGGCACTTCGTAACCCGTATGCACATAGATCGTGTCAGCCGTGAGCATTTCATACACCAGCATCAGATATCTGCCGGTCATCGTGAAGCCGAACGCAATCGGCAGCCCGCTCGACTGGCTGAAATCGTGCGACTCAGGTTGCTCCATGACGCTTTCAGCCTCTTGGGGCGTCACGCCGTGTTCCGCCAGGTGGTCAACATTACCACCCTCTGAGTCATCCCAAATGAAAAAATACGTCGGCATCCACCGGCCCCCTCTGTTGCAATAAAATATACCGGGCGTTAACCTAAAAATCAACACCCGCCGGGGCTTTCGCCAGGGTGAACACATTGATCCAGTCACGAACCGCCGCGTATTCCGGAGGTCGCGGCTCCCCCGGAAGTTCAACCGCGTTGATACGACACCCAAGCCCATATGCGGCGATTACTCTGTTTTCAGCGAAAACAGAAATAATGGCGGTGCTCGCTTTGATGGCGGTCGGAACATCTTCACCCTGAGGCTGTCGCTTCATGGTCGGCCGCGATTCGGCCGATAACGACAACCGGACCATGATGCGAACCATGGCGCTATTGCTGCTTCTGTTGCACGGCTTGGCGGCCGTCGGCTGCCAACGCACTGCTGAGGCTGCGCCGCCACTGCCGGCCTGGGCGGCTGCGTTCGACTCGCCGCGGCAGGTGCAGGACTTTGAAGATGCGGTGACCGCCTACTTCGACAGTGTATGCATCGCGATCGCCCTCCACGACGGCTGGGTGGTGCCCCGGGACGGCCAGGGCCAGACGCAGTTCAGCCTGAGTGACATCGCCCGCCGCTGCGCCGACGAGTCACGCGATCATTGGCCGCGCCTGCTGGCCGAGCACTTCAAGGAAGTGCGACAGGAGCTTTATCAGCAGCAGCGCTATGCAGGCCTGGCCCGTGATTATGCCTGGGCGAAGAAGCATCTGGCCCTGCGGCTGTTCGATCAGGAAGCATTCGATAAGCAGGCAGCCAACATGCGCCTGGTCTATCGCGTGGATCTGCCGGGCACATACACGGTGCTGAGCCTGGACCTGCCGGCCACGACGATGAGCGTGGACCGCCAGACCATGGCCGGCTGGGGTGTGGGGCACGATCGCTTGTTCGATCTGGCCATGGACAACGTCACCGCCATGCCGCACACCACAGCCCAGTGGATCAATCTCAGCCAGCGTACGCGGGTATTCACGCTCCGGGGCATGCCTTACAGCTCGGCCCTGGCCCTGCGTCTGGAGCGGTTCCCCAACGCCATCGGCCGCTACGGGGCGATCGTGGCTGTACCGGTGCGCGATTACCTGGCGGTGCTGCCGATCGAGGATGCTTCCGTGGCCCTGAGCATGCACGACATGCTGGTGCTGGCCTGGGGCATGGCGCAGGAGGGCCCCAACACGGTGACCGGCCGGTTTTACTGGTACCGCGACGGGGTATTCCGGGAGTTGCCCTATCGGGTGAACGACGGCGGCATCGACTTCAGTCCGCCCGATGAGTTCGTGCGGCTGCTGTATGACCTCTCGGGGCTGGCCCGCGCGGAGGGGGCCGGGTCTTGACTGACGGGTGCCATGGCCGCGCGTCGGCCGTGCGCAACACCCGGCACACCCGCACGCGGGTGTGGCACCCCGCGGAGGGGGCTGGGTCTTGACAGGCTGCGGCGGTGGCGTCTAGGCTACTGAGCTTGCCCATTGCATGGTGACTGTAGCTCAATCGGTTAGAGCATCGGCTTGTGGTGCCGAGGGTTGGGGGTTCGATTCCCCTCAGTCACCCTTGTTTCGTAGGGCGTGGTCCGTAGGGCGTAGGGCGTGTTCGCGCCAACGCCCTACGCCCTACGCCCTACACCCTACGATTCCACTTCCACCATGAACTACGCAATCGATCGCCTGGCGCTGTTCGGCTGGCACTGTTCCCGGTTGCTCGAGGGGCTGGGACAGTTCGCGCTGTTCGTGCTGGCGGTCTTCAAATGGATCTTGCGCGGGCCCGGCGGGTTCGGCCGCGTCAAGCTGCTGATGCCGCAACTCTACGCGGTAGGCACCATGAGCATTCCGGTGGTGGCCCTGGTGGGCGCCTTCGTGGGCGCGGTGCTGGGCGTGGAGACCTTCGATCAGTTTGCCGCCATCGGTCAGGAAACACGGCTGGGCGGCGTGATCAATATGTCGGTGGTCAAGCAGATCGGCCCGGTACTGGCGGCGGTCATGATCGCCGGCCGCGTCGGCGGCGCGGTCAGCGCCGAACTGGGCACCATGCGCGTCACCGAACAGCTCGACGCCCTGCGCGTCATGGGCGCCGACCCCATCGCCTTCCTGGTCGTGCCGCGCTTCCTGGCCTGCATCATCATGGTCCCGGTGCTGACCGTGTGCAGCGACCTGCTGGGCATCTTCGGCGGCTGGATGGTGGTGGTCAAAGGCTTCAGCGTCGATGTCGGCGGCTACTGGCAGTTCTCCCGCGTGTTCGTGGGCAACTGGGACGTGTTCACCGGACTGGGCAAGAGCGTGGTCTTCGGCGGGGCGATCGGCCTGATCAGTTGCTACAAGGGATTCAACTGCCGCAGCGGCGCCGCCGGCGTCGGCCAGGCCGCCACCGAGAGCTTCGTTTACAGCTTCATCACCATCATCGTCGTCAACTTCTTCATGGCCAAGTTCTTCAAAGACCTCTACTTCCTGATCTACGGCCACCTCTCGGCCAACGCACTCGGTTAAGGCAACTGCGGCCGCCACAGATAGTAGAACCCGGCCGGCGCTTCCAGGTCCGCCATGGCATCCACGTTCAACTGCAACAGGTTGATCTGTGATGTCGCCTCCGGCTGGCCGGCAGGCGCGGCCGCGTAAGGCGAACCGACGTAGGTCAGCGGTCGGTGATACACGACCAAATCCGCGCGATCGAGCTTGGCCAACTGTTTGGCCCGCGCGAAAGCGTCACGCAGATCGCCCAGTTCATCCACCATGCCTGCCGCCAGGGCGTCCTCGCCGCTGAGTACGCGACCGTCGGTCAATTCATCGAAACGATCAGCAGGCATGTCCAGCCGATGCTCGCGCACCACGGCCACGAAGCGGGCATAGAAATTGTCCACCAGTTTCTGCAGCACAGCCCGCTGTTCGTCGGTCATCACGCTCAGCGGTGAGCCGGCATCCTTGTTGGGGCCGCTGGTCAGAGCCTGGGCCTGGATGCCGATGCGATCGAGGGCGGGCTTGAAGCTGATGGTCTGCATGATCACACCCACGCTGCCGGTGATGGTGGTGGGATAGGCGACGATGGTGTCCGAGGCGCAGGCCACGTAGTAACCGCCGCTGGCCGCGACATCCATCATCAGGGCGACGACGGGTTTGTCGCTCTGCTGTTTGAAGCGCAGGATTTCGCGGTACATCGCATCGCTGGCGGTGACCGTGCCGCCGGGCGTGTTCAGGCGCAGGATGACCGCCGCCACGCGCGGATCATGTTTGGCTGCGTTCAGCTTCTCGGTCAGATCGCTGACCGGGTTCTCACCCTCGCGCAGCAGGCTGTTCTTGCGATGATTGAGGAGCAGACCCGTGACATCGACGATGACGACGCGCTGCGAACCAGCTTGGCCGTCGGATTCAACCACGGTGCTGTCGAGTCGCTGATCGCCGGGTGTCACGCCCACCACGAACGTCAGCGGCCCGCAACCCGCAGCCGACCACAACATCACCAGCAGCAGACCCGCCAGCCCACGTGTGCGAAGGTCCATCATCGCTCGTTCCTTTCCTGCAAGCGATATACTACCGCGCAGCAGATGAAGCATCGGACAAGCGATATTTCACTTCCGGGGGCGGGCAAAAGGGAGTGTAGCTCAGTGGTTAGAGCTGGCGACTCATAATCGCTCGGTCGCAGGTTCGAATCCTGCCACTCCCATTGGCTTTTCAGGCTGACGCATCATGTGAATCGGCGCTGCGCCGGCGGTACTGTCGCGGGGTCAGGCCCACCAGGCGTTTGAAGGTGGTGGCGAAATACTGGCTGCTGGAAAAGCCGCAGCGCAGCGCGATGTGTGTGATGGACTGGTCCGTCTGCCGCAGCAGTTGCTTGGCCCGCTTGATGCGCTGGCGGGCCCGCCAGTCGCCGGGTGAGTAGCCGACCTCCCGCCGGAAGCGCTCGTGGAATCGGGTGGCCGAGAGCGAGAAGTGTTTGGCCAGATCGTCGATAGCCACGTCGTCTTCGAGATGATCGCTGATCCAGCGCATGGCCTGACTGATGGTGGCGCTGATGCGTCGCTGCAGGGTGGCGTAGCTGTCGTGGCAGCGCAGCGAGCCGAGCAGCAGGTTGAGGCAGGCGACGCGCGCTTCCAGGCCAGCCAGTGGTCCGCCGTCGCGCTGGGCGGCGATCAGGCGGGCAAAAGCGTCCGCGACCTCGGGGCTGCTGCGGAAGTGGCGATGCTGCAGCGATGCAAAACGCTGAGCGATCAGCCGGGTCTCAGCCCGGTTGAGGCTGGCGATGGCGGCCCGGTCATCGAGTTCGAAGCCGCACCAGTACAGTTCGCAGGGCTGGAGCATGGAATCGACCGCGCCGTGCCGCTCGTGGGGGCGGGTCAGGTAGATTTCGCCGGGTCCCACTTCGTAGATCTCGCTGCCGACCCACCAATCGACGCCGCCGCTGACGATGAGGCACAACTCGTAGGCGGCACCGTGGTCGTGGGCGTTCAACCCGCGCTGATCCGCAGCCCGCACCACGTCATGCCCTGTAAACCGCACCCCGGGCACCAGCGTCTGCTTGCCGAGAAACATTCGTCTTTTTGCGGTCTTGGCCATGTTTGATAATGTACGCGCAGATCGTTGCAAAAACAACAGATAACTCACATCCTACCCAGGCTTTGTTCGTTTTTCTAAAGCTGATTCATCTGGACGACCACAGGCGCTGCAAGGGCTATCCTAGAGCAGTTCTAATGGACTGAAATGCAAGGAGCCTCGCCATGGCAGCCACCTCGGACCGCACGATCAGTTGGTATCGCGTCCCCATCGACCCGCAGGAGCTGGCCGTCCTCAATCAGCGCAGCAACGGCAAAGGCATGGTGCAGACCGGCGGATACCTGGCCATCCTCATCGCCACCGGCGTCGGGGCGTACCTGTCCTGGCTGTGGCTGCCCTGGTACGTCACCCTCGCAGCCCTGTTCCTGCACGGCACGGTCCGCCACTTCACCATCAATGCCGTGCATGAGCTGGTGCACGGCACGGTCTTTCGCACGGCCGGGCTCAACGACTTTTTCGTCAACATTTTCAGCTTCCTGGGCTGGCATAATCACCGTTTCTTCTGGGGCAGCCACAGCGAGCATCACAAGTTCACCCTGCACCCGCCGGACGACCTGGAAGTGGTGCTGCCCGCCACGCAGACGATCCGTGCATTCGTCAAGACCGCCGTGATCGATCCGGCCCAGTTGTGGCAGAAGATCAAGGATCACAGCCGGTTCGCCCGCGGCCGATTCAAAGGCGAATGGCCGGAGCACCTGTTTCCCGAGAACGACGTCAACCGCCGCCGCCAGGTCAGCCAATGGGCCCGCGTCATCCTGATCGGCCACGCTGCGATCGCTATCGTGTCCCTGGCCAGCGGGCAATGGATCATTCCCATCATCGTGTCGCTGGCACCGTTCATCGCCGGCTGGCTGTTTTTTCTCTGCAACAACACGCAGCACTGCGGGCTGGTCGATAACGTCGAGGACTTTCGCATCTGCTGTCGCACCATCTATCTGAATCCCGTGGTGCGATTTCTCTACTGGCACATGAATTACCACACCGAGCACCACATGTACGCGGCTGTGCCCTGCTACAACCTGGCCCGCCTGCATCAGGCGGTGCGCCACGAGATGCCGCCCACGCTCAACGGGCTGCTGGAGACCTGGGTGCAGATCGGCCACATCATGACGCGGCAGAAGCACGACCCGAGCTATCAGTACGTGCAGCCGCTGCCCGGCCAGAACAAGAGCGATGCACCGCTGACCACAGCCGCCGGGGATAAGACATCGAACACCGCGGATGTTTCAAGTGAACAGCCAAGTGAACAGCCCCCGCGCAAGTTCCGCCGCTGGGAGTGCAGCGTGTGCGGGTTCATCTACGATGAAGCCCTCGGCCTGCCCGAAGAGGGCATCGCACCCGGCACGGCCTGGGAAGAAATCCCCGAGGACTGGTGCTGCCCGGACTGCGGCGTGAGCAAATCCGACTTCGAGATGGTCGAGATCACCGAGCGCTGCGAGGCGGCGTAAAGCGGTTCTATTCATCTTCGGCCGCGAAATTGAACCGTTGGCATGGTCGCTTAAGCGACCATGTCGAAGTGATGGTGCGTCATCTGCGCGCAAGTCAACATTCCCAATATATTCCGACATCTTCGCCGGCCATTGCTCGGATGGGTAGCGGTCGCTAAGTTACTCGTCTTCTGACCGTGTTCTCCTTGATCCCTGGAGCGAGGCTTTGAAGCGCAACGCCACCGTCAGCCGACAGGTGATCTGGCTGATCGTTCTGCTGGTCTGCTCAACGCCGGCGTTCTGCGTGCAGATGCAGAACGCGGGCATGACCGGCACGCGCATCTATCGCGACGGTGCCTGGGCCCAGTTGGGTTGCACGTTGAGCAACGCCAGCGCCAGCGATGACAGCGGCCTGGTGGTGCTCACGTTGCGCGGGATGAACCAGACCCAGTTCGCCGCTGAGCCCTGGGTTCCCGCCGGCGCCCAGCGCCAGGTGCGCTTTGCTTTTTATCTGACCGCTGACGCATCCAAAGATGAACGCTCCTGGCCGGCCCGCACCCAACTGATCGAGCGCACCGCCGCGGGAGAGCGGCAGGCGGCTGTCAACGAGCTGCTGCTGTTGTTGCACCAGGATGCGGTCAGCACCGTCACCATTGTGGACAACGCCGATGAGGCGCGGGCCGGTGCTGCCCGACGGATCGTGCGCGCCCTGCGCACGGATGACAAAAATCTTTCTCCCGCCACCAGCGGGCTGTCGCAGGGCGACGCGCCCGAGCAGGCGGCCGGCTGGGATGCGGTGGACACGCTACTGATCGCCGCCGATCCGATCACCCTAGAGCCGGCCCAACTCCAGGCCCTGCGTCACTGGCTGCTCAAGGGCGGGCGGCTGTGGATCATGCTCGACATGACCCCGCCGAAGCTAGGCGAGGCCCTGTTGGGCGAGGCCTGGAAGCTGGCCGTGCTCGACACCATCGAGTTGACGCAGTTCGACATCGAAGCCAGCCGGCGAAGTGAAGCGTTGCAATTCGATTACCCGGTGCACCTGACGCGCGTGGTGGCCGAAGATTGGGAAATCTCGCATACGGTGCGCGGGTATCCAGTCGTGTTGCGCAAGCAGGTGGGGCGCGGTGAGGTGCTGCTGACCACGCTGGAAGCCCGCGCCTGGTTCAGCCAGGACGACCAAGACAAGCCTCTGGCCGGCAACTCGCTCAAGGCCCTGCGCTGGTGGATGCAGCCATCGCCGCATCGCCAGCATCAACAGCAGCAACTGGGTGCCTTCGAGCCGATGGTCAGCCAGCAGATCGGCTATCGCGTGCTAGGCCTGGCTCCGGTGGCCGGCGTGCTGGGGTTGTATCTGCTGGCCATGCTGGGCGCGGGCTTTTACCTGATGCGCCAGGAACGTCTGCAATGGTTGTCCGCAGCGGGCATCGTGCTGGCACTGATCACCGCCGCCCTGCTGGTGGTGCTGGGCTGGTCGCGGCAGTCGCAGTGCCCCACCACTTTGGCGGTGGCCCAGATCGCACACTACGCGGACGACGTGCCCGCCGTCCTGCTCGACGATCGCCTGAGCATCTACCGCGCCCCCAATCAGAATCGCGACGACGACCTGCTGCTGCGCGGCCAAGGCGGACTGGCCTGGCCCAGCCTCGCCGCCCAGGGCGGGCAGATCATGCGCTTCATGCAGGATGAAAACGAGCACTGGGTCATGCACCAGTTGCAACTGCCCAGCGGCGCCGTCAGCAACGTGAGCCTGACCCAGGGACAGGCGTTGTCCGAAGCGGTGTACGCCTCCATCGGCTGGGACAGCAATGGCCAGTTGCGCGGCCGCATCGTCGGGCCGGCCGCTGATGCGCTCGAAGATGCCATGCTCAGTTCGCACGACGGCCGCACGGCAGTGCGCTTCACGGAGCCCGGCTCATTCGTCGAGGACGGCCCCCTGCGCGACCAGCAGTTCATGCAATCGACCGTGCTCAACCAGAAACAGCAGGCCCGCTTGCAGGTCTATCGCAACCTGTTTGCCGATCCGAAATTCCTCGAAACCCCGCGACTGCTGGGCTGGAGCGATGCCCTGTCCAGCGGCCTGGAACTGGGCCAAGACGTGGCCCGCCAGAGCGACGCCTTGCTCACGCTGCCGATCCGCTACGAGCGTCCCAGCACGCCCGGCTCGCTGATCCAACTGCCCTTTGCTCTCCTGAGCATGTCGATGCTGCGCCACGTCGAGGGCGTGCAGAGCGCCAGCCTGTTCGCCGAGGAAACGCGCAAGTTCGTTGACACCGTACAGCAGTCCGGCGAACTGGCCATGCGCTTCGACGTGCCGGCGGCGCTGATGCCCCTGCAACTTCAGAAGCTCGAGGTGTACGCTGACATCACCGCCCTCGGCCGGCAGGTGGACCTGGTGGTCTATCGCGGCAATCAACTGGTGGCCGTGCGCTCGATTGAGAATCCCAACCAGTCCTACACATTCACGCTTGAAGCCGATGACCTTCCCACGCTGTTCGAGGAAGGCTGGTTCGGCCTCGGCCTGCGCGTCCATGACAGCCCGCAGGCCACCTGGTGGACCCTGCGCCGCCTCGAAGTGCAGTTGACCGCCAGCACGCTCAACTCCATTGGAGATCAGCCATGAGTGATCAAGCCGTCGTCGTCACCAAAGACCTGACCAAACGCTACGGCGACTTCGTGGCCCTCGATTCGCTCTCGATCAGCCTCGAGCGCGGCCATATCCTCGGGTTCATCGGCCCCAACGGCGCAGGCAAAACCACCACCATCAAAATCCTCGTCGGTCTCAGCCGCCCCACCAGCGGCACCGCCACCATCGACGGCGCTGACTGCGTCACCGAATCGCGACGCATCAAGCAACTGGTCGGCTTCATGCCCGATACCTTCGGCTCTTACGACAACATGCGCGTCCGCGAATACCTCGACTTCTTCGGGGCTGCCTTCAAAATCCCCCGCCCCGAACGCCGCACCCGCATCGAGGAATGCCTCGATATCACCGGCTCGTCCTACATGAAGGACCGCTACGTCGAAGCGCTTTCGCACGGCATGAAACAGCGCGTCGCTATCGCCCGCACCCTGCTGCACGATCCCAAGGTGCTGATCCTCGATGAACCGGCCAACGGGCTCGATCCCCAGGCCCGCATCGAAATGCGACACATCCTGCTGCGCCTGGCCCAGATGGGCAAGACCCTCATCGTCACCAGCCACATCCTGCCCGAGTTGTCGCGCATCTGCGACACGGTCGCCATCGTCAGCCAGGGCAAGCTACGGGCCTTCGGCACACTCGAACAGATCATGCGCCAGATTCGCCAGCAGCGCATGATGGAAGTGCAACTGCTCAGTGAAGCGCAGGTGGACAATGCCGCCGACGTGCTGCGCGGCCAACTCGATGCCGGCAGCTCGGTCACGCCTTCACCCGCCGAGCGCCTGGTCCGCTTCACCACCGACAAGACCGACGAAGATCTCGCCCGCCTGCTGGCCGCCCTCACCAAACAGGGCGTGACGATCCTGCAATACCGCGAAATGGAGCACGACCTGGAGGACGCCTTCCTCAGCGTCACCGCCCAGATGCACGGCGGCAGCGGCGATCGGCCGGGGTGAGACAGAATGAAGAGAGAAGAGTGAAGAGAGAAAAGTGAAAACATTCGAAAATCGAAATTCGAAAATCGCAAATGTTTAACCATCCCATCATTCGCCGCGAGTTCATTGGCATGTTGCGCACCCGCCGCGCCTTCGGCGTGCTCTGCGCCCTGGTGGCGGCCATGGTGGCGCTGGTGTTGGTGCGCTGGCCCAGCGGCGCGGTGGTCGATCTGCAGGGCGCGGCCGCCCGACAGGTGCTGCGCGTGTTCGGCTACGGCATGACCGCTTCACTCATGCTGCTGTCGCCCATCTTCCCCGCCACCAGCATCGTCAAGGAAAAAGTTCAGGGCACGCTGGCCCTGCTGCTCAATTCGCCGCTGCATCCCTGGTCGATCGTGCTGGGCAAACTGGTCGGCGCGGTGGGATTCATCTTGCTGATGCTGATCATGTCCCTGCCTGCCGCGGCCGCGCTGTTCGCCATGGGCGGCGTCGATCTGACCGGACAATTGCCCGCCCTCTACCTCGTGCTGCTGATGCTCTCACTGATGTACGCCACCCTGGGTTTGCTGGTCTCCAGCTTCGCTCAGACCACCGAATCAGCGCTGCGCATCACCTACGGCCTGGTGCTGCTGCTGGGCGTGATCTCGCTCATTCCCCACCAATTCCTGCAGAACCAGGCCTGGGTGGGCGATGCCGTGCGACAGGCGGCTGACTGGGTGCGCTGCGCCTCGCCGCTGCCGGCCATGATGGCGGTGATGGGCGATCTGTCGATCACCTCCGGCGGCCTGGCTGAAGTCGGCGGACAGGTGCAGCGCTTCGTGATACTGGCTGGACTCTCCAGTCTGTTGTGCACCGGCTGGTGCGCATGGCGCATGAACCAGAGGTTGTTCGACCGCTCGCGCGAAGCCGGCAAGATCACCGACGATCGCTCGACCGCGGCCCGGGCCTACCGGCGGGTGATGTACCTGTGGTTCTTCGATCCGCAGCGGCGCAGCGGCATGATCGGACGCTGGACCAATCCGGTGCTGATCAAGGAGCAGCGCTGCCGCCGCTTCGGGCGCGGCAACTGGATGATGCGCTTGATCGGGCTGTGCCTGATCGTGTCGCTGCTGCTGATGCTGGCCTCAGCGCTGGGCAGCGCCCAGAAGAGCGTCGGCGCCATGGGCGGCATCATGGTGGTATTGCAAGCCTCGCTGATCCTCCTGATCACGCCCAGCTTATCCGGCGGCCTGATCGCGGCGGAGATCGAAAGCCGCGGCTGGCAACTGCTGCAGATGACCCCGCTGCGGGCGTTCACCATCGTCACCGGCAAACTGCTGAGCGTGCTGGTCACGCTGGCCCTGGTGCTGCTGGCCACGCTCCCGGCCTACGCGGCGCTGATCTTCATCGACCCCGCCCAGTGGATCGTCGCCGTGCAGGTGATCGCCACCTTGGCATTGCTGGCCCTGCTGGCCCTGCTGGTGTCGGCTGCCATCAGCAGCCTGTTCCCATCCACCGCCGCGGCTTCGGCCACGTCCTACGCATTGTTGATGCTGCTGTGTGCCGGGACCTTGTTGTTCTGGCTGGGTGAAGATGCGCCCTTCAGTCACAGCACCGTCGAGAACGCGCTGCGGCTCAACCCGCTGGCGGCCGCGTTGCGTTTGATCGACGCCCCGGGCTTCGCCCGCTATGAACTGCTGCCGTGGAACTGGCTGTTCACCGCCGCCATGTGCGTGGTGTGCCTGATCGTGCTGGTGACGCGCGTGTGGCGGCTGACGAGGCCGCGATAAAACGCAGGAAACGCAGAAAGCGCAGGAAACGCAGAAAATGAAAGGCAAATCGCCAACAGTTTTCCGGGGGGCCGCACGCAGTCTGCTTTTCTGCGCTTCCTGCGTTTTCTGCATTTCCTGCGCTTTGCCTTGTCATGCCGGCCCGCTGCGCCCGACGCTGGGTGGCCTGATCGACCTGCCGCACCTGGCTGATCCCAAGCTGGAGTTGGCCAAGCCGTACAAGGTGTTCGATCCGCGCCTGGAGCCACTCTGGCTCAAGGCACTGGGACAGAATGATCCGTCCCTGCAGCGGCAGGTGCTGTACGTGTTCGCCGACGCTCACGAGCAGGGCATGGAAGTTTCCGCCGATGCGTGCGCAGCGATCGCAGTCATGCTCGATGAGCGTCACCCGCTGGACGTGCGCCTGACTGCGGCGCGGGCGCTGCACGCCCTGGATCATCGCGCCGCCGCCGATGCCATCGCCGAGCTGGAAGCTTTGCCGCTGAACGCGACGGTGCAGCCGGTCGTGGACGTGGTGCTGGCCGACTGGGATTACGAAGCTGCCCGCCCGTTGTGGCGGCAGCGTGTTACCGACAGCGTAGCGCCCAGTGAAGTGCGCGTGTCAGCCATCGAAGCGCTGGGCCGGGTCGCCGATCCGGAGGCTCGTGAACCGCTGCTGAAAGTGCTGCGTGAGGTACGGGAGAGCGCGCAGCTACGCCTGGCGGCCGCGGCAGCCCTGGGCCGATGCGCCCACGAAGGTCTGGTCGATGAAGCGGCTGCGCTCAGTTCGCAGGATGAGCTTGGCGCGCTGCTGGCAGTACGCATGATCGACGGCCACGCGCAGCCCGAGGCGATTGGGCTTGTGAATGTCCTGACCAGGCACGAAAGCCCGGCCGTGGCAGCGGCGGCGGCACGGCGCCTGCTGGCAATCGCCCCTCTGCAATTGGATCGCACGCTGCTGCAACATGACGACCCGGACGTGCGGCTATCGGTCACCCGGGCGGTGACGCTGGATCCGTCGCTGGATTCGGTGACGCTGCTGGCCGGGATGCTCGATGATCCAAGCGTATCGGTGCGCAGCGAGGCCCGTGACACGCTGATCGAATGGGGCAAGCAGGAATCGCTGCGCCCGGCGGTGTTGCAGCAGATCAAAAGCGTCTGGGCCGGCACAGGCTGGCGCGGGCGCGAGCAGGCGGCGTTGATCGCCAACTGGATCGATCACAAACCGATGGCTGACACACTGGCGCAGGCGCTGGACGATGCGCGGCCGGAGGTGCGCCTGGGGGTGTGCGCCGCTCTGCGCCGGTTGCAGGTGACCTCGACCGCGCCGGCCATGATCCAGCGGCTGGACAAGATCGCCATCAAGCTGCCCGAGGACGCAGCGCGCGATGTTGCCCAGCAAGCGGCGCAGACACTCAGCGATGAGGGCACACAACTGTTTGTGGCGTTGGGGATCATGAACGCGCGTGAGGCCGAGCCGATCTTCCGCCGCGTGGTGCCCAAGCATGCCATCCCCTCAGCCGAAGCGCGGGTGGCGGCGATCTGGGCCCTGGGGCACTGGTATGCGAATCAGCCGGAGCCGGCCCTGATCGAGCAGTTCACCGCGCGGCTTCTGGATGAATCGATCATGGACCCGGAAAGCCCGGACGTGCAGGTGGCCTGCGCGGTGGCGATGGGTCGCATGCAGGCGAAAGATCAGCTCGAGACGCTGCGCCAGATGGCTGACAACAGCCTGGCTGTGGGCGGACCGATCGTGAATGCCGCCTGTCACTGGGCGGTGCGTGAAATGACGGGCGAGCCGATCCCGCCGCTGGAAGATTTCCCCCTCCGCATGCGCGGCTGGTTCCTGGAGCCGGTGGACTAAGCGCGGAAAACAAAAAAGCCACGAAGGCAAACGGGTATCGGGGTTCGGGTATCGGGATTCGGGTTAAGGCAAGAGACGATTCGCGATTTGCGATACCCGAATCCAAAGTCCCGATACCCGATACCCGTATTCCTTCTTTGTGTCCTTCGTGCCTTCGTGGCGAATCCTTTTTATCATCGGGCTGGTGAATAACAGCATGACCCCGTCCAACCACATCGAGGTGCCGATCCGCGTCCGTTACCGGGAGTGCGACCCGATGAACGTGGCGCATCACGCGGCTTATCCCGTGTGGCTGGAGATCGCCCGCACGGAGCTGCTGCGCCGCAGCGGCCGCAGTTACGCGGAGATGGAAAAGCGCGGCATCCACATCGTGGTGGCGCGGCTGAACATCCGCTACCGCAGACCGGCCCATTACGACGACGAACTGATCATCGCCTGCACCACCAAACCCTCCGCCGGGGTGAAGATCGAGCACGAATACCAGGTGCGGCGAGGGGACGAGCTGCTGGCCAGCGCCACCACCACCGTGGTCTGCGTCGATGGCCAGGGCAAGCTCCAGCCGGTCCCACCCGGTTTGTTCGACTGACCACCGGCCGTAAAATGCAGCCCTCATCAGGGCCATGGCCAGACACGAGAAAACTTCCGCCCGCTTGTTGCCCCTGTGGCAGCGACCGGTGGCGATGCGCCTGCTGGCGGCCGCGCTGTTCATCGCTGTGGGGCTGATCATCTATGGGCCGGCCCTGGACGGCGGGTTCATCTGGGACGACTACACACTGCTGGCGGAGAACCCGTTGATCGCCGCGGGCAATGGGTTGTATCGCTTGTGGTTCAGCACGCAGACGGTCGACTACTGGCCGGTGACCTACAGCAGCTTCTGGCTGGAGTGGCGACTGTGGGGCCGCGATCCGATCGGCTATCACGTGACCAACGTGCTGATGCACGCGGCCGGGGCCCTGCTGCTGTGGGCGGTGCTGAGCAAGCTCGTTCTGCAGGCGAACGAAGGCAAAGACTCGCCCAACACGTGGGCCCTGTTACTTGCCGGGGGACTGTGGCTGGTGCATCCGGTGAATGTCGAATCGGTGGCGTGGATCGCCCAGCGCAAGAACCTCATGGCCATGCTGTTTTTTCTCCTGTCGATCCTGTTCTATCTGCAGGCCCAGGATCACACGCAGCGGCGGGCCTGGTGCGCTCGCTACAGCCTGAGCCTCGCAGCGTTTTTGCTGGCGATGTTGAGCAAGGGATCGGTGCTGGTGCTGCCGCTGATTCTGCCGCTGCTGTTGTGGTGGCAGGGCATGCTGCGGCGGCGGGTGCTGTGGGAGATGCGGCCGTACCTGGTGATCGCCGTGGCGCTGGGCGCGGTGAACGTGTGGTTCCAGACGCACGGCGAGGATGTGTCGATCCGCGAGGCTGACCTGGGCCAGCGCCTGGCTGGCGCGGGGGCGGTGGTGTGGTTCTATCTCTACAAGGCGCTGCTGCCGATCCATCTGTCGTTCATCTATCCCAAGTGGGACGTGCAGCCGGCCGACTGGCGCTGGTGGCTGCCGACGGTGGCTGCGATTGCGGTGACGGCTGCACTGTGTTGGCAGCGACGCAGTCGATGGGGCAGGACACTGTTGGCCGGCTGGGGTTATTTCTGCATCGCGCTGATTCCGGTGATGGGACTGACGGATGTGTACTTCTTCAAGTTCTCGCTGGTGGCTGATCACTATCAGCACTTGGCGTTGATCGGCGTGTGCGTGGTGGCGGCGGCGGGATGGAACCTGTGGCACAAGCGGACACCGCGCACGGCAACGATCGCGGCCGCAGTAGTGATCGCGCTGCTGGCCACGCTGACCTGGCGGCAAAGTCGGCTGTACCAGGATGAAACGGTGCTGTATGCCGACACGGTGGCGAAAAACCCCGGCAGCGACATGGCCCACTACAACCTCGGCGTCGCCCTGTGCGAGCGCAGCCGTTATGACGAGGCCATCGCACCGCTGCAGGAAGCGCTGCGCCTGAACCCGCAATACTGGGAAGCGGAGAACAACCTGGGCCTGGCCCTGACCAACGCCGACCGCCCCGCCGACGCCATCGCCCACTACCAAAAAGCACTCCAGCATCAGCCCGACAACGCCAAATACCACCTGAACCTCGGCGTCGCCCTGGCCCGGCTCAAACGCTGGGAAGATGCGATCGCACAGCACCGTGAAGCGACGCGCCTGCGCGATGATTTCGCCGAAGCCTGGGCCAACCTGGCCGTGGCCTACGGCATGCTCGGGCATACGCGCCAGGCGGCTGACTGCTACTTCCGCGCCATGCAACTGGCCAAAGCCCAGCACAACCAGGCCGTCGTGCAATTCCTCCATCAATGGTTCCCACAGGCCGCCACGCTGCCGGACCCGTGAGCTTCACCACGGCTGGAGATTGTCCATGCCGTCGGTGTCCTTGCCGCTCATCGGCCCGCGATGCAGGGTGTACACCGGCACGTGCGGCGGACAGAACACGCGCGGCGGCATCGGCCCGCTGCCGCAGCCGCGACTGATCGCCACCAGCGTGCGACGGTGGCGCAAGATGCCGCTGGTGTAGCGCAGCGGCAGTTCACTGCAATTGACCAGGGCCCGGCCGGTGGGCAATCGACACTGTCCGCCATGCGTGTGGCCGGCGAACACCAACTCGCAACCCAGGTCGGCTGCGCTCATCAGCAGATCGGGATAGTGACAGAGGCACAGGCGCAGCGCTCGCGGTTTGCCGGCCGATGGCTCGGCGTTGTCATCGACCGGCCGATTCATCAGCAGGGCCAGCACGTCGTTGGCCGGCTCGCGGGCCGCGTCGAGACCGAACAGTTCGACCGGCACGTTGTCGAGCTTCACCGATTCGTTGGCCAGCCAGCGCACGGGCAGTTCGCGCGCCATCTGCCGCAGGGCAGTGTGGTCGTGATTGCCGAAGACGCCGAAGCAGCCGATGGACGGGCGGAGGTTGTCGGTCAGTTGCTTGAGTGCGGAGAAGGCGATGTCCTCGCGTCGGCGGTTGAGGGCATAGTCGCCGGTGAACAGCACCAGGTCCAGGCGCAGACCGGACAGTTGATGAGCCAGTCGGGTCCAGCGATGGCTCGGTCGCCAGGCGTGGATGTCGCTGATGTGAGCGATGCGGCAGCCGACCAGTCGGTCGGGCAGTTGCGGCAGGTTCAGATCACAGGGCTCCAGCAAGCCGTAGGGGGCGGGCATAAGGGTAGTGTAGGGTGTAGGGCGTGGGGCGTGGGGCGTGCTCGAAAACGCCCTACGCCCTACGCCCCACGCCCCACGATTCTTCCACCCCTTGCCACTTGTCAGGCCGGGGTTTACGAAATATGATCTAAGGTTCGACCCACCATCCAGGAGGCCTCGATCATGGCCAAGATGTTTTACACCCTCGAAGAGACCGCGGCCCGACTTGGCGTCAACGAAGAGAAGGTCAAGGCCTTGGCCGCTGACGGCAAGCTCCAGCAGTTCCGTGACCGCGACAAGCTGATGTTCAAACGAGACCAGGTCGATGCCATGGCCGGCCTCAGCGGCGGCTCGGCGGCCGGCGGCTCCTCCATCGGGCTGGCCGACTCCGGCATCGACAACGTGGACATCCTCGGCGACACCGACAGCGTCAATCCCTCTCAGGCCACCGACGCCTCCGGCTCGTCCGTCAAGGGCACCGGCGTCAACGTCTTCGACGCCGGCGAAGTCGAACATGCCGACCCCCTGGCGCAGACGCAGATGACGCGGCGCACTGCCGACGATGAAGCGCTCAACCTCGATACCGTCGGCTCCGGCTCCGGTCTGCTCGACCTGACCCGTGAGAGCGACGACACCAGCCTCGGCGTCGCACTCGATGAAATCTATCCCGGCGGCAGCGCCGCGGGCAGCGCCACTGGCAGTGGAGCCGGCAGCGCCGCCGGCACCGCCATGGAGTCGGCCGTCGGTTCCTCCGGCGTGTTCGAGTCCGCCCTGGGCATGGAAAGCGCCGTCTCGCAAGCCACCGGTTCTTCCAGCGGCCTGGACCACCTGGCCACCGAAACGACCACGCCCGGCTTCGAGCCCACCGGCACCATGATGGCTATCGGCGCCTACGATGCCGAAGCCTACGACCCGGCCGGCAGCGGCTTCGGGGCCGGCATGCTGCTCGGCGCCCTGATCGCCATGATCCTGGGCCTGATCGTCACTTTCTCCCAGATCTTCGACGTCCAGAGCGGCGTCACCACCATGCTCGCCGGCGGCGATCAGCCTGACGGCATGAAGACGTTGATGTACCTCATCGGGCTTGTGGTCATCAGCTTCGTCCTCGGCGGCATCGGCTTCGCCGTCGGCCGCGCCGCGGCCAAGTGATGGCATTGATGCGATTTTAGATTTGCGATTTTAGATTTGCGATTGGATAGAATCACGCGGTTCATGCCGTGCTTTTCCTCAATCGTCATTCTAAATTCTAAATTCTATAATCGAACTCTCTCCCATGCTCAGTTCCTACGCACTCAAGGAATGGCTCACCATCGCCGCCGTTGGCCTGATGCTGACTGGGGCGGCCATCGTCCTCGGCTGGTGGCCCGCCGCTCTCCTGATCGCCCTGGCCTCCCTCGCCCTGCTGGCGTTCTTCCGCGATCCCATGCGACACATCCCCTCGCAGCGCGGCATCATGGTCGCCCCCGCTGACGGTCGCATCAGTTCCATCCACCACGTCGAACACTTCGAACCCTTCCGCGGGCCGGCCCTGTGCATCCGCATCTTTCTCTCCGTGCTCGATGTCCATATCAATCGCGCACCGTGCCACAGCCGCGTCACCGCCATCACCCATAAGCCCGGCAAACACCTTAACGCCCTCAATCCCCAGTCCGCACTGGATAACGAAGCCAACCTCGTGCTGCTGGTTCACCCGGTCAAGGATCACCCCGTCGCCGCCGTCAACCAGGTGGCCGGCCTGCTCGCCCGCACCATCCACTGCGCCGCCCGCGTCGGGCACACCCTCCAGCGCGGACAGAAGTTCGGCATCATCAAGCTCGGCTCCACCACCGAACTCTATATCCCCATGACCCTCAAGCCCCGCCCCGCCATCGAGCGCGGCCAGAAGGTTTACGCCGGGCTCACCGTCATCGCCCACATCACCACCCAGGGCACTCCCGAAACCACCACCAGACCAGCCGCCGCCGCCGCACCCGCCGCCGCCGCACCCGCCGCTGCCACCGCTCCCGCACCCGTCGCTTGACCGCAGCCGCCGACCCGTTGCGATACAATGTCAGCCGCCCGTGGGCCAACGTGACGAATGCCGGCATCGACACGCGGCAATTAAACTGACACGCCCGGCTCAAACCTGACGAGGTGTCGCATGACCCAGGATCAAATCCCGCCCCAGCAGCCCGCACCCCAGCAACAGCAAACGCCCGCCTGTCCCGCCTGCTCCGGCGGCAGCAACACGTTCAAGATTCTGATCATCGCCGTCTGTCTGATCGCCGCCGGCATCATCACCTACAACAACTTCCTCAAGCCCCAGCCCACCTACCTGCCGCCACCCGATGAACTGCCCACCAGGCAGCCGATGGCGGATGAGCCGATGGAGCAGGCGCCCGCCTCCATGACCGAGCAGGCCCAGGAAGCCGCCGGCCAGGTCGAGCAGGCCGCGGAGAAGACTATCGAGCAGGTCCAGGAAACCGCCGAGCAAGCCGGCCAGGCCGTCGAAGCCGCGGCGGAAAAGGGCGCTGAAAAAGTCGAAGAAGCCACCGCCCCGAGCAACCCGTAAGTAGCGACTGAGGGGATATTCGATTTGCGATTGAGCGGCTGCTGCCTCTGTTGAGGCCGTGCGATTTGCGAATGGCGATTCGCAAGAGGCGATCACTTCATCCCCGTCGCCCTGCGCCAACCACACCCGCAGCACCGCCTGTCCCCATTGATTGATCATTGTGAAAGCATTGTCCGGGGGGTGCCACGGCCGCGTGCGGCCGTGGCACCCGGCGATCGCTTTATCCCATTCGCCCTGCGACAACCACACACGCAGCACCACCTTCCCCCATTTAGCCCCGCGTGAATACACGCGGGGTACGGCGACCTCCAGGCTGTTCACCGCAGCATGCATCACTCCTGGTATTGAGGCAATGGGCGTGCGCCGACAACTTCCCGCAGCTTATCCATATCAATCTCATAGCGAGCATGACTAACCTCATATGGCGCATGATCAATGATAATGGAGCGATCGTTGCACAACACGATTTCAAGTGTTGTTCGATCTTTGTAATACACAGTCATTTTGCCCCATGCGCCGAGCTTTGTTTCTGGCAGGGGCTTAGCGCGGTACAAGATGTTGTATACATCTGCTGCTTTGTCGCCAGGTAACTGATAATCGTGACGTCGCCATTTATCTTCTTCAGGCGTGTCCCCCGGTTCACGCCATTGCTCCATTATTTCAACTCGTTTAATCTCACTAACCGGCTTGCACAGCCATGGCGGCTTGCTCACTTTGTCGTAGAACAATAACAAAGCTACCACTGCTGATCCCAATACGAGGATACGATAAGATACCCGCCGGTATTTCATCCAATCAGATTTCATTTCAAGCGAGAATTGCTCATATTGACCTCAATGAAGCGCCTCCATTCCTTCAAATAGCCATTGTACGACTCCGTACGTTCTTCCCAAAGGGATTCAGCGGCATCTGTATCACAAATGAGACATTGACGGGATCTTTGTACCCCACCGTCCTTGACCAGCGAAATCAGCAAGAGAGAATAGACTTACAGGTTAGAAACCTGATTGTTGCAGGTGGCCACAAAACAAACTCATTGGCACTGGAAATGCGTGCAGTTCTTATTCAGCTTGCAATTTTCATCGTATGGTTGAGCATGTGGGTCGCGGGGGATTACCCCTACATCCAGTCAGGGATGCAACATTGGCCCACGTATATCCCATCGATGAATGCCCTGATTCTGTCAATCCCTGTGGCAGCCGCTCTGCTGCACCTGTCCGTCATGCGCCGGCAATCCATGGGCATCAGGATTACCTTGGCGTTGAGCTTCGCTTTCCTTCAAATGATTGCTCTTTTCATCGTTGGAGGAAGTCTGCACGTGGCGCTTGGGGGCCATCTTTAATCAGGTTTATCCAACTCCGCCTTGACCCGCGACGTCTGTGATAGTGCACATGTCTGCCATCCAACGCATCCTGAAGTTTCTGCTTCCAGCCCGCTGGTTTGAAGCGATTCGGACTGACACCAAGACCTGGGTTGCTCAATGTCCGTGCGGGTGTGTGCGTGACTACTGGGAAGCCGGCGGTGTGCGCTTCCTTGCGGCGGGTGTGGGAATTCGGGAACTGGCTCGCTGCCCATCATGCGGGAAGCTGACGGGGTCTGACCCCGTTTCTACGGTCGGCGTTTCATGCGGCGGGAAACTCGATGGTTTCTCGGATCACCTCGACACCCTCAAGCGATTCGGCGCTCAACTGGCGGTTTGTTTCCAGGACGAGTTCGATCGCTTCGCGCAGGTTGCTGCGAGCTTCGTCCAGTGTCTGGCCCTGAGTGTTGGCGCCGGGCAATTCCTCGACAAAGCCAATGTATCCTTCGGGAACCCGACGATAGATGGCGGTGAGTTTCACACCATCATGGTACCCCCCGAATGCCGGGATCCGACCAGCAGTAACCTGTGGTCCACCTGCATTGATCGGCGTGCCTGCCTCAGCCTCGCGCTTCTTTGACCTTGGCGACGAACTGGGCGGCCAGATCGGTCAGGCCCTTCCAATTTTTGCTCTTGATCATGTCCTTCTTGACCAGGGCCGATCCGCAGCCGAGGGCTTTGGCGCCGGCAGCGAACCAGTCGATGGCGGTGGTCAGGTCTACGCCGCCGGTGGGCGTGAGCTTAAGCTGCGGCATGGGAGCCAGAATGTCCTTGAAATACTTGGGTCCCAGGTGGTTGGCGGGGAAGACTTTGATCAGGTCGGCGCCGAGCGCGGTGGCGTGATAGATCTCGGTAGGCGTGAAGCAACCGGGCATCACGGGCTTGCCAAGCTCGTGCGAAGCTTCGATGACATCCTCTCGGCAGACGGGACTGACGACGAACTCGGCGCCGGCATCGATGGCGCGGCGGGCGGTGTCGCCGTCGAGCACGCTGCCGACACCGATCAGGTAATCGTTGCCGAAGGTCTTGCGTGCGGCGGCGATGGCTTCCAGGGCGCCGGGCGTGGTCATGGTGATTTCCGCCACGGTGATGCCGCCGTCCCGTAAGGCACGGCAGGTGTCGATGAGGCCTTCGCGGCTGTCGGCCCGGATGATGGCCACCAGGCCGGAGTCGATGATGCGATTGCTGATCGCGGTGCGGGGATTGTGGTCCATAGGCGGGACATCATAGCAATTTTCGGACTTTCCCATCTTGCCCGGCCTGTAGCAGCGCCACACCCGGCCGGCTTCCGCGGCGAATCTTGACCCTCCTGCTTGCAACACCCGGAACCTCGGGCTTGCTTGCACCAACGCTTTGCAACAAGGAGCAATCCCATGTCCGCACTTCGCACGTTCAGCATCGCATTGTTCGCCGCGGCCGCCCTGGCCCTGGTCGCGTCATCGGCCCACGCCTACTCCAGCTACAACTTCAACTACCGCAGCAATGACAACTGCTACAGCGGCGGGTATCAGAACAACCCGTACAACTTCCAGCACGAGTCGTTCAGCAACTGCTTCAACTTCGACTTCGGACACAACTACAGCAACAACTCGTATTGCGGCGGCTCGACTTTCGATTGGAACTGGCGGGACTACGATTGCGACGACTACACCCCCGATTGCGGCGACTGGTCGGACCGTGGCTGCTGGGATTGGGACCGTGATCACAACGATGGCAACTGGCCGCGTTGCGGCGGCTACGACTGGCCCAAGTGCGGCGACGACAAGCCCCAGTGCCATGCCGTGCCGTCACCCGTGGCTGCCTGGGCGGGCATGAGCCTGCTGGGCGGACTGGCCGCTATGCGGACGCTGCGTCGCGGTCGTCAGGAAATCGAAGAAACCTTCTGAAGCTGGATCATCCACCATCAACAAGATCACCAAGGCCCGCTTGGAGGGGAGCGGGCCTTGGTTGTTTTTGATAGCAGGGAGCAGGCAGTAGGGAGTAGGCGCTAGGGTTGAATGCGGAACCTGTTCTAACTTCCGGACACGCTAAACAGCAACTGGTAGCCGATGATGAAGATCGCCAGGTCCGCCCAGGCGTGGCTGATCCATCCGGGCCAGATGCTGCGATAGACCGCATAAAGGATCGACCACGTGACTCCGCCGACGAACACACCCGTGCTGGCCAGCCCCACGATGCGCCAATCCCACTGAAAGTTGAGGCCCAGGGCGAACACGTGATGCAGCGTGAACGCCAGGCCCGCGGCAACCCCCGGAAGAATCAAACGGTGCGGTATCAGCGCCGCCAAGCGCGTGTACACGAACCAGCGCCAGACATACTCTTCCACCGCGCTGTTGACCACGATCCAGAACACGCACATCGCCAGGTACAGCGGCACACTGTCCAGCCCCACGCTCGTCAAGTGGACCCGCACCGCATCCAGGTCCATCCATTCGCGGCCGAACAGGTAGTAACCGCCCAGAATCAGCGCAAAGATCAACACGCCGGTGACGTTGGCCGCGATCAGCGCGCTGCGCATCTGCTTGCGCGGGATGGGCGACACGCTGATGTAAGACCGATCCACAAACAGCAGCCACGCCAGCGGCAGGGCCATGATCCAGACCTTGCTCGCCGCCCACATCGCCTGTCCGACGATCGAGTCGGTGAACCACAACATGGCCCCCAGCACGCCCAGCGTCGGGGCCGGCACCAGCAGCAGCAGCGCCGGCAACGGGTGTCTCAATTTCGCGACATATTGACTCGAACCATTTGCGCTCATGGGTTACATGGTAATGCAGCTTCAACTTCCGCACCCGCAGCGTCATGGCAATCGTTCTGTGGGCGGATTCATATCACCGAGACAAATCGGGCTTGGGTCTTGCAATGTTCGCGCCGCACTCGGGGCATTGAGCAGACTCAGCGGACCCACGAAGGTCATAGCCGCACTTGTAGTAATACCCGCTGGCGCCGGTTCGTTTTCCACGCAGCATCAGCCATGCGCTAACGCAAAACACCGCCAGTATGATCAGCGGCGCTCGTACGTAGTACGGCCAGACCGTATTCATCATGTGTTCAAAGCCGACGGAGTTCATCGGTACTGCCTGCCCCTGCCACATCGAGACCAGCTGAGTGACAGGTCGCGCTAATTCCTCCCAGAACCCGTAATGGTTATACGGCTCCAGAAAACGGAAGTAACCGAACCTGAGGTAAAAAAGCCACACTGACGCCACGCAACCCAACAGATAACAGATCACACCAACGCAGAAAACGTGGCGTTGCGTCACAGGCGGCCTGCGTTGACGGACCAGCAGGTAAAACAACAACACGCTGAACACAATGCCATCGCGCGTCAGTGGCGAAAGCCAGAGATGGTATTTCGCTGACCAGTCACGGAGAGTCACCACTCGAGTGATGGCGGCAGTTCGCCAATGAACCTGTTGCCCAAACGGCCACCTCTGGGCTAGGCCGTACGGACTGCCCTGTTGCGTCCGTTCCACCCAGTAGGCCACTTCGGGGTAATACACCACCGCCACAAACACTACCAGCAAGACCACCAACAACCAACCGCGCCAATGCGCCGCAGCGCGAAACGCCGTGGATTGCAGCAGCGTTGGTTTACTGTTCATGGCTCGTTGCCGGCAGCACGTTCTCAATCTGATGGAAAGTGAGAAAGTTGGCGTCGTGGTAGTTATGGGCCCCGCCTACGCCGTCGGGATAGGCGGTGCGGCTGACCGCCACGATGTCGTGGCCGTCGAACTGCCAGTCGGGATACTGGAAACCGATGAGTTTCACGTCGCTCAAGTCCCTGGCCACGATGCGATCAACCGTCCAGTGTCGCAGGTCATCGCTGCGCACCAGGGCGAGAATGTTGCGGATGGAACCGGGGCGGGCGTCGGCACTGTAGTTTCCCTCATTGACGGGATTGGTCAGCGACCAGTACGTGCCATCGGGGGCGCGGCGAATGGTGAACTTCTTGCTTCCGCCGGGCAAGGGAACCATGTCGTGATCGGGATCGAAAGTCACCGTATGCGGATCGACCACGCGCACGATCGCGGCCACTTCGGGGATACCGCGTTCGACATCAACGCGGACGACGTTGACCACGCTGTCATCGGGCGCCAGCACCGCGCCTGATTCGCGCCAGGAGCGAACCGCATTGTCGGGCAGCCAGTTTTTATCGCAGGGAATCTGGTTGCTGAAGGTCCAGTTGTCCGCCACCAGCAGGTCGGCATCGAGGGGAATGCTCATGATGCCGACACGCAGGTCGTTGCGCTCCTGCGTGCTTCGACTTTCGAATCCGCGCCACAGGCGGCCGTGGGCGCTGACCATGGGCATGGGGGCGGTGTGGTAACCCAGTTCACTGTCAGCGGACCGCAGCAGGCCGTGGTCGGCATCGCTGGGCGTGGTCCAGGTTGCGCCGCCGTCGGTTGAGCGGCGAATCACCAGGTCGTTGCTGTGCGAGTCGGTGCCGAGGATGTAGAGCGCATCGCCATGCACGAACAGGTTGGACCAGAACTGACCTTGGAGGACGGACCGCGGCGTCCACGTCCGGCCGCGATCGGTCGAGCGGAAGATGCGGGTCACAGCCGCGATCTTCTCCGTGGACTTGGGCCCGAACTCGTCATGCGACGCCAGGTAATCGCCGTTGGGCAGGATGACGATGGCGGGCGAACCGATGTAGATGCCGGAGGATTGCGGCGAATGGGTGATGATGACGCCGGGCACGGTGACGCCGTTGAACTGCGTGGTCTGGGCGCGGGCGGGAATGGCGATGCAAACAAGCAGCAGCAGCGCCGTCAGTGCGACCGATGAGATGAATCGTTGCATGTGAGGCCTTCCTTACTCAGCGGCGGGGATCACGTTGGGGAAGCGATAGAAGTTGAAGAAGTTGGCGTCGTGATAGCGGGCGGCTCCGCCTTCGCCATCGGGGTAAGCGGTGCGGGCGACGCCGATGATGTCGCGGCCGTCGAAGTGCCAGTTGGAATAGTGGAAGCCGATGTTCTTGACGTCGGAAGTGTCCTTGAGCAGCTCGCGGCGAATCTCCCAACGGCGCAGGTCCTTGGATTCCAGCAGAGCGAGGATGTCGCGGATGCGGTTGGCCTTGACGTTGGGATCGTAATTTTCGTCGGTGATGATGTTGGCCAGCGTCCAGTAGCTTTGCGTGCTTTCGTTGAAGCGGATGGTGAACAGCTTGCCGCCGCCGGGCATGTCGATGATGTCGCCCCCGGAATTGAAAGTGACGGTGCCGGGGTCCTGCACGCGCATGATGGCGGCTTTCTCCGGTTGGCCGTTATCAGTATCGACGCGCAACACGTTGACGACGTTGCCGTCGGGGTCGACCACCATGTTGCCCTCCAGCCAGCCGAGGAAGCCGGCATTGGGCAGCCAGTTGACGTCCTTTTCCATCATGTTGCTGAAGGTCCAGTTGCCGGCCTCGAGCAGGTCGGCATCTTCCGGTGCGCTGCATACCCCGGCCCTGAAGTGATCGGGCCAGGGGCCTCCTGTGCCGTTGTCTTCCAGGGCCCGCCAGATGCGTCCACCATGGACGACGACCGGGACCGAGCCGGTGTGATAGCCGACCTTGTCGGGATCACCGGGCCGCAGCAGGCCGTGATGCTCATCGGTGGGCGTCGTCCAGGTTACGCCGCCGTCGGTGGACTTGCAGATGACCCAGTTGCCATAGGTGTCGCTGGTGCCGATGGCATACAGATCGCCGCGATGGACGAACAGTGTGGTCCAGTACATGGGAATTGTTGCGATCTTCTGCCAGTTCTGGCCGCGATCGTCCGATCGATAAACCCAGGTTTCGCTGGGCAGCGGACGGTTGGGCCCGGCCAGGTTGTGCGAGATCACGTAGCCGCCGTCGGGCAGCACGGCGATGGCGGGTGAGCCGAAGAACACCTTGTCTTTGGCGGGCATGTGGGCGATGACCTGGCCCGGCACGGTGATGCCGTTGAACTGCGTGGTCTGCGAGTCAAACGTCGCAGCAGCGGCCGCAACCGATGCGCTGCATACCATCACACACGCGAGCAGCAGATTGAGTTTCATGAAAAGGCTCCTGACTTGAGGTGAACGATCAATGCTGAGCGTCAACTGGACAGACGGTTTCGGCTGACAGATTCACCAGCGGGATCTGCGGCAGCGCGGCGATGAAGCGCCGGCCGTAGGGCTTGGTGACGATGCGCGGATCGAGCACCACCACGCGGCCGGTGTCCTGTTTCGAGCGGATCAGCCTGCCGAAACCCTGCTTGAATTTCAATATCGCCTCCGGCAGCGAATACTGCATGAACGAGCTTTCGCCGCGGGCTTCGATGCGCTGCATGCGGGCTTCGATCAGCGGACGATCCGGCACAGCGAAAGGCAGCCGTGTGATAATCACGTTGCGCAGAGCATTGCCCTGCACGTCCACGCCCTGCCAGAAGCTGTCGGTGCCCAGCAGCACGCTGCGCTGATGCGGATCACCCCGGAAGAGCTCCAGAAGCTGCGAGCGTTGCGCGCCATCGCCCTGCACGAGCATGGGCATGCCGCGCTGCTGGAGTTTGGGCCCTAACCACTCCGCCATGCGGCGCAGCAGGCCGTAGCTGGTGAACAGCACGAACGCACCGCCGTCGGTGGCGATGATCTGCTCGAGCACGCGCGGTGCCAGGCGCTGGAAGTTCTTGTCGTCTTTCGGATCGGGCATGCTCGCATCGACGTGCAGCGTCACCTGTCGGGTGTAATCGAACGGCGAACCGAGGCGCAACGTGCGGGCCTGATCGCAACCGAGCCGGCTGATCAGGTGCCCGAATGCCTTCTCGCCGTCACCGGTGGCCAGCGTGGCGGAAGTGAGCACCACGGGCATCGGCTCATCGTGGATCGTGCGGGCGGCGAACAATCGTTCGCGCAGGGCGGCAGCGACCTCGATGGGCGAGCACTGCCAGGTGATGCGCGGCGGCCGACCACCACGGGCGGGCGTGACCTCCAGCCAGTACACGCTGTCGGGCTGATCCTGTTTGAGCAACGCCTCGACCGCCAGCGCGATGCCCATGGCGCGATCGCCGTAGCCGCGCAGCTCCAAGCGGTCGTCCTCGCTCTCCAGCTTCTCCGCCACGCGCTTCAGCAGCAGTGACAGATCGCGCAGCAGCGGGGACAGTTCGTTGTCGATGATGTTGGCATCCTCGACCCGGCCGTTGTCGCGGCCGAGGCGCTGCTGCCAGTCGAGCAGAAGATCGAAGAACACCTCGGCCGCCGCGTGGGCGTCGTGCACCGCCTGGGCGGCGCGACTGACCAGGCCCGGATCGACCTGATTTTTACCCGCCGCCCCCGGAATTGTAACCGCCGGCAGCACGCCCTGGCCACGGCGATTGATCAGGCGCGACAGCAGGTGAAACACCTGGTAGCGCGAGACGCTCAGGCCGAAGTATTCGCTGGCCACGTCCTCGATGTGCTGCGCTTCGTCCAGCACCACCGCGTGGTACGGCGGCAGCACAGCGTAGCCATCCTTGCGCATGGCCAGATCAGCGAAGAACAAGGCGTGATTGACCACCAGGATGTCCGCATGCTCCATTCGCCGCCGGGCGCTCTGGTAAAAACACGTCTTGTAGTGCGGACACTTGCGGCCCATGCAGTCCTCGGAATCCGACTGCACGTCCGACCACACCTGCGCCCCCGGAAGTCCCAACTGCGGCAAGGTGGCCTGTGAGCCGTCATTGGTGGTGCGGGCCCACTCCAGCACGCGCTCCAGCGATTGCATAGCGGCCGAGTCGTTGTAGAGCGTCGCCTGACGGTCCCATGCCCGCTGGGCACGGCGCTTGGAAAGATAGTTGCCGCGCCCCTTGACCAGCACGGCTGTGAACTCTTCGCCCGCCACCGCGTTCAGCAGCGGAACGTCCTTCTGAATCAGTTGCTCCTGCAGGGCGATGGTGTGCGTGGCGATGACCACACGTTTGCGCTTGTCCAGATCGTCGCGCTGGCGCACCACCATGTCGATGGCCGGCAACAGGTAGGCGAACGACTTGCCGACGCCGGTGCCCGCCTCGACCAGCAGCGTGTCACCTGAATTGAACGCCGAGCGCACCGCCTCGACCATCGCGTCCTGCTGCGGCCGATGCTCGTAGCGCTCGCCCAGCCGCCGGGCGATCGGACCTTGCGGCGAGAGAATGTGCAATGGATCGAACGTCACGGGGATATTGTAGAGCATTGCGGGGGCAGGCCTGAAATCGAAAAGAATTTGAACCGCGGAGACGCAAAGGATGCGGAGGAAGGCAAGGCAGAGCACGCGGAGGAACGCCGATGAGACGCGGATGAACGCAGATGAAATGCAGGAAATGTTTGTTTCTTATCTGCGTTTATCCGTGTTCATCCACGGAGCCTGGTTCCCGTCGGGATAGACCCGGCTCATGGCCCGTTCGACATCGCAACTGATCAGCCGCAGCCGAAGCAGTAGTAGTCCTGATCGATGGCCCCGGCCGCGTCGCAGTGCGGGTCGAGGGAGGGCAGCGGCGTCTCAGGCGGCGGCGAAGTGGATACCCGGGTCGTCACGCCACCATGTTACGATGGGTGGAACAACACGGCTCGGCGAGCGTCTTAAAAGCAGACGATCCACGGAAAGGGGGCAAAACATGTGCTTACGAGCGTTGCTTGTCCTGCTGATGACCGGACCGGTGCTGGCGGATTCACAGGTCTATCGCACGGACGGTGCGGTGGTGGAGTACGACGGCATCGGCGAGGCCTATGCCGCAGCCATCGCACGCACCGCGAGCCTGGCGCGGAAGGCGGCGGGTGAGCAGTTCGGCTTCGACATGCCCGACAGCGTCAGCATTCGCGTCAGCGTCGATCCCAAACGGCCGCTGCGCCTCTACACCGACGGCGATCGCTGCTTTTTCCTGGACCTACCCGCGGAAGACAAGCTGCGCCCCTCGCCGATCAGCGGCGTGTTCACCATCTACGGCTTCTGCCACGAGACCGCCCACATCGCTCAATACCGTTTGATCCGCGACCACAGTTGGCAAACGACCGATGCGGCTGAGGCTTGGGCGCATTACCTGGGAAGCCGCCTGGTGGACATCGTGTATGAGCAGGCCGGGCAGGAGCTTTGGCCGCAGCCGTACGACTATCGCAGCGAGGGCATGCAGCGGTTGAATCGGCAACTGCAATTTCCTCAGCTCAACGATCGGGCCCGAGCTGCAAAGATGTGGCTCGAACTGATGCAGATCATCGGCGACGAACAGATCGCCCCACTGTTTGCCGCATGGGATCAGGCGCAGTTGGATCCGCAGGATCCCGGCGCGGCGCTGCGGGCTGCGCTGTTGAACGTGCACGGCGGCCATGCGATCGAAGACTGGTGGAACAGCGCCGAGCAGGTGCTGGTCTTCAAGCAGCCGCGCAGCGGGTTTGCCGCTCGCACGGTCAATCGCAAGGACTTGTCGGGCAAAGGCGAGGAGTTGAAGCACGATGACGGCCAGGCAGCCGGCAAGCGATCGATCGCCGGCTCGGGACACGCGGTAAGTTTTGATGTGGTGGGCGATTCGTGGTACCTGACCGATGTGGCGATCTTCGCCAGTCGCTATGGGATGCCGCAGCCGCCGAAGGAGAACTTTCAGGTCTGGCTGTGCGACGAGCAGGGGCAGGTGATCCGGCAGTTCGATCTGCCCTATGCCAGCTTCCAGCGCGGTGCGGAGCACTGGGTGAGATTGCCCTTGGAGCCGACGCAGGTGCCCCCGCATTTCATGGTGGTCTTCGGCTTCAACGCCACCGCCACCAAGGGGGTGTACGTCAGCCACGACGACCAGATGGACGGTGACAGCCGCACGGGTCTGCCCGGCCGGATGGGCAGCAGCCCGACCGGCGACTGGATGATCCGTGCCCTGGTGGATCAGCCCCGGTCGGCCGACGCTTTGCAGGAGAAATGAGCGGCCGCAAACTGTCCGGCTAAACTTGCCCCGATTGGAAGGCCGACTATACTTGTGGAACTTATGGCCAACCTCGCCATCGCCATCATCGCGATTATCGAGATTCCCACGCATTAAGCGGCAGGGCCGGCCATCCACTGGAAACCCAAGGAAGCTGACCACCCTGCCGCGAGGCGGGGTTTTTTAATTAGGCAATAGGGAGTAGGCAGTAGGCAATAGGGTCTGCTGCCCAAGACACAAGAAAAGAACGAATCCCCCCTACTGCCGACTGCCTACTCCCTACTCACTGGACTTACCCATGACACGCCGCATCGAAATGTACGACACCACGCTCCGCGACGGCACGCAGGCTGAGGGGTTCAACCTCTCGCTGGTCGATAAGCTCAAGATCGCGCAGATGCTCGATGAGCTGGGCTTCGACTACATCGAGGGCGGCTACCCCTTAAGCAATCCCAAGGATGCCGCGTTCTTCGAGGAGGCGGGCAAGCTGACGTTCAAGCACGCCAAGCTGTGCGCCTTCGGCATGACGCGGCGCAAGGGTGTTCAAGCGGAAGAAGACACGGGGATGAAAGCGCTGGTGGCCGCCAAAACGCCGGTGATCACCATCGTGGGCAAGACCTGGGACCTGCACGTGAAGCAGGTGCTGGACGTCAGCGAACAGGAAAACCTGGACATGATCCGCGAGTCGGTGGCCTTCTGCGCCAAGCACGGTTCCGGGGGGGAGGTCTTCTACGACGCGGAACATTTTTTCGACGGCTACAAGGCCAACCCGGACTACGCCCTGCAAACCCTGCAGGCGGCCCTCGACGGCGGCGCCACGCGCCTGGTGCTGTGCGACACCAACGGTGGATCGCTACCCAACTGGATCAGCCTGGCCGTCAACGAGGTGAAAGTGAAAAGTGAAAAGTGGAAAGTGAAAACGGATGGTCTGTTGGCGGTGCATCCTCATAATGATTCGGCCGTGGCGGTGGCCAACGCCCTGGCGGCAGTGGAGGCCGGCTGCGTCCAGGTGCAGGGTACGATCAACGGCATCGGCGAGCGCTGCGGCACCGGGGACCTGATCCCGGTGGTCGCCAATCGGACACTGAAAATGGGCCACGAGTGTTTAGTCTCAGGCGCCGAAATGAGGCTGACGGAGTTGTCGCGCTATGTGTATGAGATCGCCAACCTGAACCTGCAGGCGAACCAGCCGTACGTCGGCACCAGTGCGTTTGCTCACAAGGGCGGCATGCACGTGCATGCGGTGCAGAAGCTGGCACGCAGTTACGAGCACGTGCCGCCGGAGTCGGTGGGCAACACGCGGCGGGTGCTGGTCAGCGAGCTGGCCGGGGCGAGCAACGTGGTCGCCATGCTGGGACGCAAGTACGACATCAGCGAGGACAAAAAACTGCAACGCATGGTGCTGGAGCGCGTGCAGGACCTGGAGAACCGCGGCTACCAGTTCGAGGCCGCCGAGGCCAGCTTCGAGCTGCTGCTGCTGGAGGTGCTGGGCAAGCGGCGAAGCTTCTGGGAGTTGGACCACTACCGCTGCGTGATCCTCAAGCGCAACGGCGAACCCTGCGGCACCGAAGCCATCGTGAAGCTGACCGTCAACGGCCGGCTCGAACACCACGTGGCTGAGGGTGACGGCCCGATCAATGCCCTGGATGGCGCCCTGCGCAAGGGACTGGAGCCCCACTACCCGCAACTGGGCAGTATCCATCTGACCGACTACAAAGTGCGGGTGGTCAACCCCACGGCCGAGTCGGCTGCCAAGGTGCGGGTCATTATCGACTTCGCGGTGCGGCAGAAGAACGGCCAGGGATCGGTGGTCCGACGTTTCAGCACGACCGGAGTCAACGAGAACATCGTAGATGCCTCCTGGGAAGCGCTGTCGGATGCCTTCACCTACTTCCTGATCGAAACCCCCAGCTAAGGGCCGTAGCACGTGGGCGCGACGCAATACATCCGTGACCTGGTGTGTTGACATATAGCCCGGCCATCCTGGCCGGGCGCTTACCCGCGTGGACGTCGGCCCGGCCAGAATGGCCGGGCTATGTGAAAAAATGCACGCCCGCCCGGGCGCGGCGGGACGGGTGTGTGCGCCGCAAGGGACATGGCGCGGTAACCTATCGGTCATGCGATCGCTGATCTGCCTGCTGCTGGCTCTCTGTTGCACTGCGGCCCAGGCTGAAAGTCCGCTGCGGCACGGCGAAAATGTGCTGTTTCTGGGCGATGACCTGACCCAGCAGATGTTCTTCAGCCAGGCGGCGGCCACGTGCCTGATGTCGCTTGATCCGACCGGCGATCAACGCTTCTTCAACGGCGGCAAGGATGGCGCAATGGCCGGTGACGCCGTCGAATGGTGTCGGCCGCTGATGCAGCGCACGCAGCCGAGCGTGGTGGTGATCTGTTTCGGACTCAACGACGCGCAACTGCACGAGGCGGAGCAATATGAACTGGACCTGTCGAACCTGATCGCCGCGGTGCGGCAATATCCATCGGTGCAGGCCAGCTCGATCCCCGGTGGCGTGATTGTGATGTCGCCGCCGGCGTTGCCCAAAGCGGAGGTCGGCCCCAAGCTGCGGCAGTTCACCGATGTGGCTCAGCGCGTGGCGCAGACGGAACGTGCACTGTTCGTTGACATTCAGCGCCCAATGCGCCAGGTGTATGACCAGGCGGACAAGGAATTGCTCAAGCAGTTGACGCTGGGCGACCGGTTGCCTGGCGAACTGATGCACATGGTGATCGCCAGTCACGTGCTGCAAGCGATGGGGGTCAGCACCGAGCAGGTGCAGCGGGTGGGCTGGTCACCGCTGGCTCCGGGACGGATGGGGCTGATCCGCCCGCACCTGGCCTGGGCCGACACGGCGGCGGCCGATCCGGAACTGGCAGGGTCCAGTCGGCGGTTATACCTGTCGCTGGCGCGATGTGATGAACTTTTTTTCCGTATTTGGCGGCTACCGGCTCCGGAAGGCGGGAAGGTCCCCGAAAGCGATCCACTAGCCCTTGAAAAGGCGCTGAAACAGGCCTGGGCGAGCGCCATTCAGCAAGCGACGGTGTTCGCGGGGCTGCAAGAACAATGAACGACGGTCGTGGACGGCGACCACCAGTATTGGCGTCAGACGGTTTATCGGACAAGCGGTTTGAAACAAGGCACTTGCAGCGACGGGGGCTTGGATTTAGACTGCCTGCCGGTGGGAACCGGCCCTTCGGGGCAGGCCCGGAATTTGTTCCCGTAGGATACCTTGTGCTCGGTCGCTGCTGGGTGCGAAATCCCTGCCCGAAAGGCGACTGAAATTGGGAGGCTCCGCTTTGTTGACACGACGCATTCTCGCTGTGGTCACGGTCAGTCTGTGCCTGTCTCTCGGTCTGGCGCAAGTGATCCTTGCTCAGGCTGACAAACCTTCCACGGCCGCCGAGCTGTATCAGCAAGGCCTTGGACAGTACGAGGCCGGCGATCTGCAGACAGCGCGCGAAACCTTCCGCCGCGTGGACACGATGCAGTTGCCGCGCGAGGAGCGTTTGGCGCTGTACAAGATGCTGCAGCAGATCGACAAGACGCTGGGTGCTGACGCTTCCGACACCGCGCAGGTGCAGGCTGAAGCGCGAAACGAAGCGCCCACCACACCCGCCGAGCCGATGACTCCCGAAGCAGCCAAGGCTGCACCGGCCGCTGCGCCCGCGGCTGAAACCGCGCCCGCGACTGAGCCGATCACTGAAGCGGCGCCCGCAGTGCCGGTCGTGACCGCTGCGGACAACCTGGCTGCCGCTGACGAAGTCGCCGCAGGCAATCCCTCCGCGTCGATCTCACTGTACGAAGCGATTCTCTCCGACGCCCAGGCCAGCGATTCGATCAAGACCGTGGCTGCGGCGCGGCTGGCTCAGGTGCGACGCCAGTCCAACGCCGATCTGACCACCGCCAGGATGCTGATCGATGCGGCGCAGAGCGACCTCGAGGCCGGCAACATGGCGGCCGCGCAATCGAAGCTGGCCGCGGTGCACGACAGCGGCGTAAGCCTGAGCTGGTTCGAGCAGCAGCGTGTGGATCAATACATGGCTTCGATCGAAGCGTCGCAGGCCCCGCCGATGGCGATGGCTGAGACGCCGGCTGCCGTGGAAGCTCCGGTCGTCGCCGCCGAGCCGGTCGTCGAACAGCCCGCCGCCGAGCCGGTGGTGGTTGAACAGCCCGTGGCCGAGCCGGTGCTTGAGAAGCCCGTGGGCCAGTTGGCCCAAGCCGAGCCCACCGAACAGCCCATGGCGACCGAGCCGGCCGTCGAACAGCCCGCAGCCGAACCCGCCCCCACGACTACCGAGCAGCCTGCCGCCGAACCGATGGCTGAGCCTGCTCCCGTTGTCGAACAACCTGCCCCCGCAGCCGAACCGATGACCGCTGCAGCTCCCAGCGGCCAGGACACGATGGATCACTACCGCAAGCTGTACGCCCAGCAGAAACTGGCTGAGGGTCAGCAGGCGGAAATGGCCGGCAACCTCTCTCTGGCCACGGAAAGCTACCAGCAGGCCATGGCCCTGGATCCGGACAATCAGCAGATCGCCGCGGCACTCTCAGCCGTCAAGGCCCGCCGCGCCCAGGAGTTGGCGCCCAGTGATGTGCTGACCCGCGACCGTTCGCTGCGCGAGCTTCGGGCGGCCGCCACGCGAGCGGAGTTCGATCAGGCGATGAATAACGCCCGCAGCCTCGCTGCGGCCCGCAGCTTCCCCGCGGCCCTGGAGTCGGTGGCCCAGGCCAAAGGCGTACTCGACCGCAACAGCGAACTGTTCAGCGCCGAGCAGTACAAGGCCCTGCGCGGTGAAGCGGAGAGCCTCACCAGTGACATCCTCAACCAGCAGCGCTCATACGAGCAGCAGGAACTCAAGGCCCAGGAAGAGCAGCGGGCCAAGCAGCAGCAACTGGCTCAGAAAACCGCGACCCGTGATCGTGAGAAGCAAGTCAACGAACTGCTGGTCCGTGCCCGCGAGTTGCAGAAGGACATGAAGTACACCGAGGCCCTGGATGTGCTCAGCCAGGTGCTGTGGCTGGAGCCGAACAATATCGCGGCCCAGGCCATGAAGGATATGTGCGAAGACGCGGATATCCTGGTCCGTGGCCGCGAGGTCCGCCGCAATCGCAATGTTTACCGAGCCCGTCTGCGTACGGACGACGCCGAGGCTTCGGTGCCCTACACCGAGCTGATCCGTTATCCCGAGGACTGGCCGGAATTGACCGAGCTTCGCCTGTCCAGCGCTGATGAGGCCGGCGGCGACACCGACGTCAACCGCCAGGTGATGCGCAAGCTCAAGGAGCCGGTGCCGATCAACTTCGAGGCCAACCGCCTGGCCAACGTCATCGAATACCTGCGCAACACCACCGGCGTCAACTTCTTCGTCAACTGGACCGTGCTGGAGCAGGCCGGCGTCGAACCCGACACCCCCATCAGCCTCCAGTTGACCAACGTCTCGGCCGAGCAGGCCCTGCGTTTGGTGCTGCAGCAGGTCGGCAGCGACTTCGATCCGGTCGGTTACTCGATCATCGAAGGCATCGTGACCGTTTCCACCAACCGTGACCTCAGCCGCACCACCGAAATCCGCACCTACGACATCCGCGACCTGCTGGTGCAGGTGCCCAACTTCACTGACGCATCCTCCTTCAGCCTTCAGGACGCCCTGTCCAACACCAGCACGGGCGGCGGCGGCGGTGGTGGCGGCGGTGGCGGCGGTGGCGGCGGCCAGGGGCTCTTCGGCCAGGAGCAGGGCCAGCAGGAGGGAGAGGGAACCGACACTCCCACCCGTACTGAGATCATTCAGTCGGTGACCAGCCTCATTCAGGACACCGTCGGCCAGCCCGAGGAGTGGGCCTTCTACGGCGGCACCGTCTCCAGCCTCCAGGTCCTGGGCAACCAGTTCATCATCAAGACCACCCCGCAGAACCACCGCGAAATCGTGGCCCTGCTGGCCAGCCTGCGCGAAGCCAAGACCGCGCAGATTTCCGTGGAAACGCGATTCCTGCTGGTCGAGGAACACTTCCTCGAGGAAATCGGCGTCGATATGGACTTCCGCATCACCGGCCTGGGCAACGGGCTGGGGCCGATCGCCATCAACCAGGATTCAGTGTCCCTGGCCCAGGCGGGGGCCGTGACTTCCGGCCTGACTCCTGCCGGTATCATCCCCACTCCCGGCATCGGCACCTACTCCGGCCCGATCCTTCCGGGCGTGGGCGCTCCGGGAAGTGGTCGCGGACTGGATATGTCGGTGACATATCTGGACGACTTCGAAGTCAACCTGATGGTCAAGGCCACGCAGGTCAGCAACCGCTCCATCACGCTCACCGCGCCGCGGATCACTTTCTTCAATGGCCAGCGTGCCTATGTCCAGGTGGCTAAGCAGATCGCTTTCATCAGCGACCTGGAGCCGGTGCCGGACACAGGCGGCTTTGACATTACACTGTCGGTGGTGCAGTCCGGCGTGATCATGGACGTTGAAGGCACCGTCAGCGCCGACCGCCGATATGTCACGCTCACTCTGCGACCGTCCCTGGCTGACCTTGCCCAACCGATCGAACGCATCGCCATCTCCGGCGCTCAGCAAACGGATAACAATGGCAATCCCATTCCGGGCACCGGCGTCGTAGGCTATATCCAGACGCCCGAGTTGGAAATCACCGTGATCCGCGCCACGGTCAGCATCCCGGACAACGGCACCCTGCTGCTGGGCGGCCAGCGCCTGATCGGCGAAGCTGAGATCGAGGCCGGCGTCCCCGTGCTGTCCAAGATCCCCGTGCTCAACCGCCTGTTCACCAACTCAGCAACCATCAAGGATGAAAAAACGCTGCTGATCCTGATCCGACCGTCGATCATCATCCAGGGCGAACAGGAAGAGCAATTGTTCCCGGGCATCACTGCCAACCCGATCGACTACAACGCCAACCGCTGAGCGGTCAAACCACACAACAATACCTGGAAGCCCACGGTTTGAAACCGTGGGCTTCTTTTATTTCACCCCAAATGCATTCAGCGATCACGTTCAACCGCGATCACTGTGACAGGATCGCCTCGATGCGCTGAAGATGCTCGCCGCTCACCGGCTCGGCCTCCAGGGCTGCGACGTTCTGCGCCACCTGCTCGACCGTGCGCGCCCCGATCAGCACGCTGGTGATCCGCGCATCGCGCAGTATCCAACTGACCGCCAACTGGGCGATGCTCTGATTACGCTCGGCGGCGATCGGCTGCAGCCGGCGCACTTTGTCACGCACCTGCTCGGTCACCTGCTCGGGCCGCAGAAACGGACTGGACGGATCACTCGCCCGCGAGTCGGCGGGAATGGCGTCGAGATATTTTTCGGTGAGCAGGCCCTGAGCCAGCGGGCTGAACACGATCACGCCGATGCCCAGTTCATCCGTCACCGGTAGCAGGTCGTCCTCGATCCGACGGTCGAGCATGTGATAGCGCGGCTGGTGGATCAGCAGCGGCGTGCCCATGCCGCGCAACAACTCGTTGGCGTGGCGCGTCGCAGCGCCACTGTAGTTGCTCACCCCCGCGTACAGCGCCTTGCCCTGACGCACCAGTTGATCCAGGGTGCCAACGGTTTCTTCCATCGGTGTCTGATCGTCGGGACGATGCGAGTAGAAGATGTCAACGTAGTCCAGACGCAGGCGGCGCAGCGACTGCTCGCAGGAAGCGATCAGGTGTTTGCGGCTGCCCCATTCACCATACGGCCCGGGCCACATCAGGTAGCCGGCTTTGCTGGAGACGATCAACTCATCACGATGCCCCCGGAAGTGGTCTCGCAATAGGCGTCCCACCACTTTTTCCGCTCTTCCGGGGGGCGGGCCGTAGTTGTTGGCCAGATCGAAGTGCGTCACGCCCTGATCGAAGGCTGCCTTCATCATGGCGAAGGCGGCATCGCGCTGCGTGAAGTTGTGCCACCCGCCCAGGGCGATGGCCGGCAGCATCAGTCCGCTGCGCCCGCAACGGCGGTAGGTCATTCGATCGTAACGATCAGCGGCGAAGGTTTCGCTTTTCATCATGCGCTCCTGTTTGCCGGGTCAGCGGCGGGGCAGGTCCATGATAACGCCGGTTATCGGGCAATGAATGACGTTCTTTCACGGGCTTTACACGCTTAATCCTCAAAGCGGGAAAACTCGTTGTCAGTGTTGGCCGATGAAGGTAAGTTCAACCCGCGCATGAGTTGTTCGGACGGGCCGGGAAGATGGAGGCGGCGTGGCGCAGACAATCCGCGATCTGAGTGATCCGCAGGCGTCCTTGTGGCGCAAATATCGCCATGCCCGCACCGCGGCGCAGCAAGACTGCATCCTCGCCGCACGCAACGATCTGATCACCCACTACTTGCCGCTGGTCCGCCAGTGTGCCCAGCACATGTCGGGCCGGCTGCCCAGTCACGTGGCGGTGGGCGATCTGGCGGGACAGGGCGTGTTCGGGCTGATGGAGGCCATCGATCGTTTCGACGGCGATCGCGGCACCGCATTTTCCACCTATGCCCGCTACAAGATCAACAGCGCCATCCTCGACTACCTGCGTTCGATCGACGCGGTGACGCGCCTGCAGCGGCGGCGGCTGCGCCTGATCGAACGGGCGCGCCAATCGGTGTTTCATCACACGGGGCGTTGCGCTGACGAGCAGGAGCTGGCCGGTCTGTGCGGGCTGACGTTGTCCCAGGTTCGCCGCGCCCAGCGCGAGGGGCTGGCGTCAGTGAATGTGCCGATGAGCCGGTTTGAAGGTGATGATTCATCACAGGATGGCTCGTCGCGCCCGATGACCGATTCCCTGGCCGACCCGCGGGTCGTGCCGCCGCACGAGGACGCCGAGCGGCGCAACATCCGCAATACCCTGCTGCGCGACCTGACCCGGGCTGAGCAGTTGATCGTGATTCTTTACTATTACGAAGGCCTGTCCATGCGCGAGATCGGCAGCACGCTGGATCTGTCCGAATCGCGCGTCAGCCAGATGCACAGTTCGATTTTGGCGCGTCTGCGGGCGCGTCTGGCGGACAACGACCGCCTGCTGCGCGACCTGATGACCCGGCGCTCGGCCTGAGCGACGTAAAAAGGCCGTGGGCGGAGAATACCCACGGCCTCAGAAGAGCCAACAGACGTTTTTCCCAAGCCCGTCACGCTAACGAAGGAAATCATCCTCCAGCGAAGCGCGAATCTTGGCCAGGGCCTTGTTCTGAATTTGACGCACCCGCTCCTTGGTCACGCCGATGATTCGGCCGACCTGCTCCAGCGTCAGCGGACGACGCGGCTTATCCGTGGCGGCCCGGTTCAGAGCGAAGCGGTGCTCGATCACTTCCTGCTCGATGTCGGTCAGGTCGGCCCGGTTGTCCAGCACGATGTCCTTGACTTCGCCGGCACAATCATCCTCGTGCCCGTCGCGCTTGACCTCCATGTAGTTGGAGCGCTCCATGGTCGGATCGAAGTCGGTGGGGAACATCTGGCGATGGCGGGTCATCTTCATCCCGGCCCGGCTGAACGCCTTGAGAATGGCGCGGCAGGCGTAGGTCGAGAACTTGAACCCGCGCGCGGCATCGAACTTGTCCACCGCCCGCAGCAGGGCCATGTTGCCCTCGCTGACCAGGTCGGCGAAATCCATGTCGTTGAGCCGGGCCCGCTTGGCCATGGCCAGCACCAGGGCCAGGTTGGTGTCAGCGATCTGATCGCGCAGGGCGGCCGCCTGGCTGTGCCAGAACAGCATCTTGCGCGTGGTGGTGGGCGCCAGTCGGCCCTGCTTCTGGAGGCGCTGGCGCAACTGGGCTGCCCGGTAGCGGCAGTAGTTGAACTGCAGGAACAACGCCTGCTCCTGGCTGGCGGTCAGCAGCACCGATCCCTGGTTCATCGAGCGCGACTCGCCGATGCCTTCCATCACCGGGTTGTACCAACTGGTGTCCGGCGTGGGAATCGAGGGAGCATCATGAAAAATCGCCCGCTCCGCTTCACGGTCCCGCTTGCTAAACAGCTTGTGCGGCGTGAAATCGTACGGCTGATCGAGAATCTGACGCGCAGTTTCACGCTCAGCGTCGCTCAGTGCTTCGCTGGAGGGTTTGGGGGCGATTCTTCGCCTGGAAGTAGTCGCCTCAGTCGTCGGGATGTCGGTCAGGTGCATCATGGCCCTATCCCTTCATCTTGGAACCCCCGGATCCCTGAATCGTCACCGGTGGCACTTTCGCCACCCTACAATGATTACGATTATCACAAACTGTCGTTCAGAATACTAGAACATTTCCAAAATATTTAGCAAAAAAGGGATGGCCGCGAACGCCCGTCAGGCTATTACGATCTCAAGTTATTAAAAAATAATGATTTATCGCCAAGAACCCGCCCGCTGGATGCTTGACCGGCCTCAAGCTGCTACCTAAACTCCGTGGTCTGCCCTTTTATTCCTTCTACACAGGAGATTCCGACATGGCTTATACGCTGCCCGACCTGCCCTACGCACCCAACGCCCTCGAGCCGGTGATTGACGAACGAACCATGCAGATTCACCACGGCAAGCACCACAACGCCTACGTGACCAATCTCAACAAGGCGATCGAAAGCCTGAGTGTCCCGACCGACGTCAACGAGCTGATCGCTGACCTGTCCAAACTGCCCAAGGACAAACAGACCGCGGTCCGCAACAACGGCGGCGGGCACGCCAACCATTCGCTGTTCTGGAAGGTCCTGGCGCCCAAGGGCAAAGGCGGCGCCCCGCAAGGTGAGCTGCTCAAAGCCATCGAAAGCGCCTTCGGCTCGGTCGATGCCTTCAAGGAGAAGTTCGCCAATGCCGCCGCCACCCGTTTCGGCTCCGGCTGGGCCTGGCTGGGACTCGGCGCCGATGGCAAGCTCTGCGTCTGCTCCACCCCCAACCAGGACAATCCGCTGATGAAGGGCCTGGTCGATTGCAACTGCAAGCCGATCCTCGGCCTGGATGTCTGGGAGCACGCCTACTACCTCAACTATCAGAACCGCCGGCCCGACTACATCGCGGCCTTCTGGGACGTGGTCAACTGGAAGCAGGTGGCGGAGAACTTCGCCAAGGCGAAGTAAAGTGAAAAGGGGAAAGTGAAAAGTGAAAATTTGAGTGATGAAGCGCGGCTGGACGCTCGGCCGCGCTTTTTTCATTTTCACTCTTCACTTTTCACTTTTCACTTTTGCCTTTACCCTACCAACATGATCCGCCGCGCCGCCCTGGTCCTCAACGTCCTGGTGATCCTCAGCGGCTTCGGGTTCGCTATCTATCATCAGTTCATCGGCATGGGGGCCGCCCTGCTGCTGGGTGGATTGCACATGATGATGCTGCGCCCACAGGACAAGCCCGCGCCGGCGCTGCTTCCCATTGCCGTGAGCCTGCTGATGCTCACCGTCGGCATTCAGGGCACGGTGTTGGGCGTCGCCTACCTGCTGGGCAAGCAGCAACCGGGGGTTGATCTGGAGCTTCAACACAACACGGGCATGGTGCTGATCGCGCTGTGTCCGCTGTTTTTCACAGCCGCGGTGGTGTCGCTGGTGGAGTTCGTGCGGCGGACAATGGCGGCCGGTCGAGGTCCAACGTGAGCGAAAGACCCTACGTTTCCCGCGGTGGACTGAAGCTGGAGGCGGCCCTCGATCACTTTCAACTTGATGTCACTGGCATGACCTGCGCGGACCTGGGTTGTTCGGCCGGCGGATTCACCGATTGTCTGCTGCAGCGCGGTGCGGCCCGTGTCTTTGCCGTGGACACCGCCTACGGCCAGCTCGACTGGAAGCTGCGCAACGATCCGCGGGTCACTGTCATGGAGCGCAGCAATGCTCTGCACCTGGCGCCCCCGGATACGACATGCGATCTGGTCGTGATCGACCTGGGCTGGACCAAACAGCAGCAGGCGATCCCCGCCGCCTTGCGCTGGCTCACTCCACCCACTGGGCGTGTCATCACGCTCATCAAGCCGCACTATGAAGCGGGCGTGCATCGGCTCGATGATGAGGAAGCACAGCGGGTGGCCCTGCAGGTGATCGAGCACTTGCCGACCCTGGGCGTGCGCGTGCTGAATTGGGTGAAATCTCCGCTTCCGGGGGGCAAGGGCGGCAACGCGGAGTGGCTTGCCCTGCTCGAACCGACTTATTGACTGTTCAGCAGGTAGCAGCAGAACTCGCGCGACCACTGATTCAACTCGAAGATGAAGCGATGGCGAGGATCGACGATCAGCTCCTGATCACGGTCGCTGTCGGTCTGGCGCAAGCGGATGTAACAGCGTTCCAGCGAACGGAGCATCGTCGGGTTCTCATCGAGGGCGTCCCTGGCCAGGTCGTTATCATCGAGGATGCGGCGCTGGGCGCGGTTGAGGCTGGTGATGATGCCGTCACGGTTGAAGCGGGCGCCGGTAGCGGGGTCGGAGAACTGGCTGGTCAACTGCTCGTAGCGGACGGCCTTGCCGGTGGTGGGGTTGTGCGCCGACAGCGCCACGACCATGCCGGTGTGACTGACGATGATAACGCCGTGGGCGTTGAGGTAGTCGAGATAGACGCCCGGCTCGCGGTAGCGCTGCGGCGAGCCGATGGAGAAGGGCGAATCATCGAAGTTGGCACGAGGCACGGAGCCCATGCCGATGCTGAAGGTGGTGGCCGAGAGGTCGATGAGGTTGCCGAAGTAGAACGACGCGCCCGCCAGGGCGACAAGCAGACAGACCGCCATCCATGACCGCACACGGCGCATGGAAGTGTTATCGGCAGGCAGGCGACGATGGCCGCAGGATTAGCAGACGGATCGGGTATCGGGGTTCGGGTATCGGGGGAGTGGGAATAGGTATCGCATGTCGGGCATCGGTTTCTGGCTTAAACCCGAACCCCGATACCCGATACCCGTCATTCAGGCGGTGATTGCGGCGCAAGCGCGGTCGTAGCAGGCCAGGCAGCGTTCAGCCGCCCCGGACCAGGTCAGCGTGCGGATCTCCATGTCCGCCTGTTCGGTCAGCATGCGGGCCAGCGGCGGATGCCGCAGCACGGCGATGATCTTGTTGGCGATCTCGTCGGTGTCCCAGAAGTCCACTTTCAGAGCATGCTTGACCACCTCGGAGACGCCGGACTGGCGGCTGATGATCACCGGCACGTCGTGGGTGATCGCCTCCAGGGCGGCGATGCCGAACGGTTCGCTGACCGAGGGCATGACATAAACATCAGCCATTTCGAAGACGCGATGCACATCCGCCCCGTGCAGGAAGCCGGTGAACAGCACCTTGCCGCCGATGCCCTGTCGGGCTGCCAGGTTCATCACCTCTTTGACCATGTCACCGGACCCCGCCATGATGAACTTCACGTCGTCGATGACGTCCAGCACCTTCTTGGCGGCGGTGATGAAGTATTCCGGGCCCTTCTGCATGGTGATGCGGCCGAGGTAGAGGACGATGCGATCGCTGGAGCGGATGGCCGCCAGGCGCGGCTGCACGCGCACCGGGCCGCCGTTTTCGACGGCGTTGTAGATCACGTCAATTCTGGCCGGGTCGATGCTGTAGCGCGTCTCCAGGATGCGGCGGGTCAGGTGGCTGACGGCGATGATGCGGTTGGCGTTCTGCAGGCCATCGCGTTCGATGTCGAAGATCTGGCGGTGCAGGTGCGATTCGCCGGCCCGATCGAACTCGGTGGAGTGGACGTGGGCGACGAAGGGCTTGCCGGTCGCCGCAGCCACAGCCATGGCGGCAGGGAAGGTCAGCCAGTCGTGGGCGTGGATGACGTCGAACTGCTCATGTTTGGCCAGGGCCACGCACAGTTCGGCATAGCGCTGGGCTTCGGACATCAGGTCGCCGCCGTAGCGGGTGATGGCCGGGGTTTCGCTGGTCAGCCCCAGATCCTGGCCTTCGTCGGCATTCTCCTGATCGGGCGGCTGGGCAGCAATGGATGGCGCGGCGGTCACAGCCGCAGTCGCCTGGTACGGCGTGGACAGCGTGGTGGGCACCACGTGAAAACTGATCTTCTCGGTTGCCTCGGCAGCCAGGCGCTGGCGGGCCAGGCGAACCTGTCGCGGCGAGAGCACCTTGACCGTCGGCGAAGGCCCGCCATTGACGGGGCGCGGCAGGACGAAGGTGATCTGCGCGCCTTTCTGCGTCAGGCCGCGGGTCAAACCCTCGCAGGCAGTGCCCAGACCACCGCTGATGTACGGCGGAAATTCCCAACCCAGCATGAAGATGCGCATGGGATGATCCCCTCATCCGTGGAGGGACGTTAGTCCGATCCATCACCAGGCTTCATATCACCCAGCTCACGAAAACATGCTTCGTAAGCCAGCAACACCTTCGCCACCTGATCAATCACCGTCAGGTCATTGACCTGCTTGCCAGCGGGCACAAACACAGGCGAGCGAAAGACGAATAGCTTCTCGTCATCGCGAAAATGCTCCACCGCCAACCGGCCTTCGAAACCCTGATCGATCAACTCCTCCTCCAGCAGGTCCTCGATCTTGTCGCCGACGTGCATCAGCTCCGCTTCGATCGACTCACTCAGCCAGCGGTCGGGGGTGTACAGGCCGACCCACACCACATCGTGCTCCGGCAAATCGACGGTGGCGCGATAGATGGCTTCGCTCTTGATGCCCCTGGCGGCGCAGCGCAGGGCGTGATCGGTGCGACGGACCTTGGCGAACACCTGAGCCTGCCTGACCCGATCGCCGACTTCCTCGTACAGTTGTTGGCACTCATCGCAGATCATGGCTTGCCTGGTCATGCTGAGATTGCATTTTACGGTTTATCGCTTCTGCCCGCCATACCAGTTGCGGGCCTCGAACAGCAGCACCGCCGCCGTCGCCGCTGCGTTCAGCGAATCGACCACCCCGGCCGCCATCGGAATCGTCACCCGCTGCTCCGCCGCCGCCAGCCAGCGATCGTCCAGGCCCTTGTCCTCCGGCCCGATCACGATCGCAGCCCGCTGGTAGCTGACCTGCTGGTAGGGCAGTCCACCCTCCGGCGTCGCCGCGATCAGGCGTAGATCACGCTTGCGGCACCAGGCAATGATCGCTTCGTCCTCCGCCTCCACCACCGGCAGACTGAACACCGCGCCGGTCGAGGCCCGGATGGCGTTGGGATTGAACACGTCCACCGGCCCGGTCGCCAGCACCCCCGCGCATCCCGCCGCCGCCGCTGTACGCACCATGGCCCCGAGGTTGCCCGGCTTCTCCGTGCCCACCGCGATCAGCCACAGGTCGCCGATCGGCAGATCGGCCAGCGAATGTTCCGGCTGACGCACCACCGCCAGCACGCCCTCAGGGTCGTCGCGATAGGCCGCCTTATTCAGGATCGCCTCGGTCACCTCGAACCGCTGGGCCGCCTCGGCCGCTACTCGCTGACCGCCCAGTAATGCCGGGCAGACATACAACTCCTCCAACTGCAACCCTGCGGCAAACGCCCTCTCCACCTCGCGCAGACCCTCAGCCAGGAACACGCCGTCGCGGCGGCGGTCCCGGCTTTTGCGCAATTTCAGCAGCCGCTTGATCCGCGGATTGCTCGGACTGGTGATGGGAAAGTCCCTACCCACGCTGCCATCCTACCGCCCCCGCCCCCGGAAGTGTTGGAAATGTAGCCTCTACCTTTTTGTCGGCCCGATGATAGAACCATGATGCAAAATCCCGCCCCTGCTCTCGCCCCCGGAAGTGGTGGCGCCACGACTATCAGCCTCGCCCCAGGTCGTTTCGCCGCCGCCGGCCGAAGCATCACCTGCCCGCATTGCGAGAACGACGTGTTCGTGCCCGGCATCATGCCGCTGGAGCCGGCCGGGATTCGTCTGGTCGGCGTCAACCCCCGCGGCCGACAAAGTGTCCTGCTGATGTGCGCCGACTGCACGCGATTGTTATGGTTCGGGCAGATGCCGCAGCGCGTCGGCGATGCCATGATCAGGCACGGCCAGCGCGGCGTCGAGGATGTCGGACATCGCAAGTCCGTCGGCGGCCTGTGGGACCAGATGGGCAAGCTGCAATTTGAATTCCTGCTCGAGCAAGGTCTCAAGCCCCACCACTACCTGCTGGACATCGCCTGCGGCAGCCTGCGGGCGGGGGTGCACTTCATCCCTTATCTCGAACCCGGCCACTACCTGGGACTGGAGAAAGAACAGAAGCTGATCGATGCGGGCTTGCAACACGAATTGCCCGAAGCGCTGCGACAGTGCAAGCGGCCGCAACTGGTGGTCAGCGACAGCTTCGAGTTCGAGAAATTCGGGCAGAAGGCGGACTACGCACTGGCCCAGTCGCTGTTTTCGCATCTGCCGCCGTCGTTGATTGATGACTGTCTGACCAAGCTGCGGCCGCACATGGCTGAGGGCGGTGCGTTTTACGCCACGTTCTTCGAGTCAGCCGTGTCGCGCGACGTACCGGAGCGCGTGCACGATCATCAGCGCTGCGAGTACACACAGGCTCAAATGCTGGACTTCGGCCGCCGCAACGGCTGGGAAGCCCAATACATCGGCAACTGGAATCATCCGCGCGGGCAGGTGATGGTGCGCTACTCACCAGTCCCTGTTTAGCGGGCGAGCTTGCTCGCTCCTCGCCGCGTAGCCGCGGCGGCTAAACGGTCAGAAGATCATCACGCCGGGCTGGGCAGGGCGCCGCTTTCGGGGGGGCCGGCGGGTTGGGGGCGGTCGCCGGTCTTGGCTTTGGGCTTTTCCTGCTTCTTTTTCTCGGCGGCCAGCAGGTCGCTGACGGTGGCTTTGGTCAGCGGTTCACCGCGCATGATGCGATCGACTTCCTCGCGCGAGAGCGTTTCGTATTTCAGCAGCGCTTCGCCGATGGCGCCGATTTTTTCCCAGTTTTCTCCGATGATCTTCTCGGTGTCGCCGTAGGCCTCGTCGATCAGGCGCTTGATTTCCTGGTCGATGATGCGGGCCGTCTCGGGGCTGAAGGCCTTTTCGGGGATCAGGGCGTCGCGGTCGCCCTGCGGGGTGTAATCGACGAAGCCGAGCTTCTCGCTCATGCCCCACTCGAGGATCATGTAGCGGGCCATGTTGGTGGCCATGCGGATGTCCATGGCGGCGCCGGAGGAAACATCGTCGGTCTTGCGTTGCTCGGCGATGCGGCCAGCACACAGGACGCGCAGGGTGTCGTGGATGTATTTGCGGGTGTAGTTGTGGCGGTCCTTTTCCGGCAATCCGATGGTCGCGCCCATGGATTGGCCGCGCGGGATGATCGTCACCTTGTGCAGCGGATCGGTGTGCGGCAGCAGGTGCTGCACGACGGCGTGGCCTGCCTCGTGCCAGGCTGTGGCGACCTTTTCTTCCTCTTCCACCTTGTGGCTCTTGCGGGCCCGGCCCCACTTGACCTTGTCGCGGGCTTCCTCGAGGTCGTCCTGCTCCACGAAGTCCTTGTTCAGCAGCGTCGCGGCGATGGCAGCCTCGTTGATGATCGCTGCCAGTTCCGCACCGGAGAACATCGGCGTGCCACGGGCCAGTTTCTCCAGATCGACGCGCGGGGACATCTTGATCTTGCGGCTGTGGACCTTGAGGATTTCCACGCGGCCGGCCACGTCCGGCAGGGGCACGGTGATCTGGCGATCGAAGCGGCCGGGCCGGGTCAGGGCCGGGTCCAGCACGTCCGAGCGATTCGTGGCCGCCATGACGATCACCTGGTCGGACGAATCGAAGCCGTCCATCTCGACCAGGATGGCGTTGAGCGTCTGCTCGCGTTCGTCGTGACCGCCGGAAGTAAAGCCAGACCCACGCTTACGTCCCACCGCATCGATTTCATCGAGGAAGATGATGCACGGGGAAGAGTCCTTGGCCTGCTTGAACAGATCGCGCACACGGGAGGCGCCCACGCCCACGAACATCTCCACGAAGTCGCTGCCGCTGATGGAGAAGAACGGCACGTCCGCTTCACCGGCCACGGCCTTGGCCAGCAGCGTCTTGCCGCAGCCGGGGGCGCCGATCAGCAGCACGCCACGGGGCACGCGGCCGCCGAGGCGCTGGAAGCGCTTAGGATTCTTGAGGAACTCGATAATCTCGCCGACTTCCTCTTTCGCCTCGTCGATGCCGGCCACGTCGTTGAGGGTGACGTTGGAGTGCTCCTTGTTCATCAGGCGATGTTTGGATCGCCCGAAGTTGCCGAGCATGCCCGGACCAGCCCCCGCGCTGCGCAGCGAACGATAGACGAAGAAGTAGATCAGCAGCACCAGCAGCAGCAGCGGGCCGAAGTTCCACAGCAGCGGCGCCAGCCAGCCGGTGCCGTGCTCCTCTTTGAGGTCGAGGTTGTCGATCTTGTCGAGCTGATAGAGCCGAAGCTGCTTGGTGTAGGGGCTGATGCGGGTGGCGACGCGGCCGCCGGGGGTCACGCCTTCAGCGAGGCTGACGCTGGGGTTGTCCTTGACGGTAGCCCAGATGCTCTCATCCTCAGCGGTCAGCGAGCCGTCGAAGGCGTGCTCCTGGGCCATGCTGTAGAACTGCTGCCAACTGACATAGGCGACCTGGTGGCTGGATTGCTGCATCAGAAGCAGCAGACCGATAGCCAGGGCGATCAGAATGATGTAAACGAACGCGCTGCGGCCGGGGAAGTTGGGGTTGGGCCGCTGGGGCGGAACGTCCTTGCCGTTGCGTCGCTGGTCCTGGCTGGTGTTGTTGTCGTCCTGATCGCTCATGGAACTATCCGTTGCCTGGGGCTGGTCACAATGGTCATTATAGACCCGACCCGCCCCCGCGGCCGGGGCGCAGCCTGACACCTGCGTCGCCGCCTCACTGGGCTGTTATTTCATCGGTCCGATCACCAGTCGGCTTGCAGCGTGTTGGTGATATCGGTCGCCATGCGGTCCACCGCCTGCTGCAGGGCGATATCCACCGGCTCACCGACGGGCGAGGTGGGGATATAGCTGCCCACGGCCGCGAAGCCCTTGCGCTGGCGGATCAGTTCCCCGCTGCGCAAATCCTTCCACTGCCAGTCGCAGACCATAGTGACCTCCAGCTCCTGGGGCAGGCCGCCCGCCCCCCGACGGCGGCGGCTGAGCTGGGTCTGGCTGATGCTGGTGATCGTGCCCTCCAGGATGGTGTCAGCCGTGCCGGGGGCGACGACTTTGTATGGCGTCTGCTGCTCGATACGCTTGACCAGGGCCTCGCCCAGGCTGGCATTGACGCCCTGGTAGAACGTGCGGTTCTCGAACACCGGCACAGCGACCGTGTGGTACTGTTCCGGGTAGAGCGTCTTGGCGCTATAGGCACAACCGGTGAGCATCACCAGCAGCAGCGCCAGGCCGCTGCACTTCAGTGGAGCGTTGCCGCACGCCCTCGCTCCACTGAAGTGGAGCGGCCTCGAAATGGATCGCATCTCGCTCACGAGGCGGCCTCCTCAACAATCGGCTCGTGCATGGCCTTCAACCGATCCTGAGCCTGCTGCGCGGCGCCGGTCTGCGGATACTTCTCAATCACCCGGCGATACAGATACACCGCACTGACGTGCAACTGGCGCTTCTCGTACCAGCGGGCGATCACGTAATCCTCCAGGGCCAGCGACTCATCGATGCGCACCGTCAGGGCGTCGGAACCCAGACGCTCAGCAGCAGCAGGGAAATTCTCACTGTAATCCGCCAGACGCTGACGGGCTTCCAGCAGGCCGGTGGGATCGAATTGCGGCCCTTTGAAACGAGCCAGATTGGCCTGAATCAGCCGCAGCATGGCCCACTCGCGCTGGCGGCTGTCGGGGTAGTTTTGCAGGAAAAGATCATAGGCTTCAGCGGCCTGGCTCATGTCGCCTTTGTCGAAATAGTAATCCGACAGCGTCATGCTGGCCCGCTGACCGATCTCACTGCCGGGTGCGCGTTCCTGGCAACGGATCAGCAGTTCCTCGCCGTCGCCCGAGGCATCGAGGATGCGCATGCCCATGAAGTGGCGCTTGAGGCCGTTGACATAAAGGCGGGCGATCTCATACTCGCGCTCCAGGGCGACGGCATACTGCTCCGAACCGGCATAGAGACGGATCACCGCTTCGTAATCGTAAAGAGCCTTCCAGTAGCGCTGCTGAGCGACCTTGGCGTCGCCGCGCAGCAGGTAGGCTTCGACCAGCATGTTGTGATTGGGATATGCGGCGATCCAGTCATCGGCCAGCGTCACCGCAGTTTTGCCGTCGCCTTCCGCGATGCTCTTGCGGATCGTCTCCAGCTTGCCCTCCGGCGATGCGGGGTCCGGCGGCGTCCGGGCCACCCATTGCCCGTCATTAAGCTCGTACCGCTGCTGGCCCCGGGCAGCAGAAGCCAGCGTGCAGACCAACACCAGGATTGTGAAAACCGCCATGAAGCGCGACATGCTGCGGATGATACGGCCCCGCCCCGCTGGTGTCATCTGAGCATGCCGGGAAACAGTCACCAGCAGCTGCCGGAACGGGAGTCATTCTGCCGGCTGAATCATGGCCGGCCGCTGGCGGCTGATGGCTTTGCCGCTTCAGTTTGACGGCCACGGCGTTGACTCTACAATCCTTTTCTTTGCTTTTCCTGCCTCGCTAGCTCAATTGGTAGAGCATCGGATTCTTAATCCGCAGGTTGAAGGTTCGAGTCCTTCGCGAGGCATTCCAGATCACTACCTGCATTCCGGGACCATTAGATAACCAATGGTGCTACTTTTACAACACAAAATCGGCGATGCTGAAGAGGGGCCGGTCGTCGTCATGGGTGCGGTCGGCGTTGGTGTCGAGCATCAGGTTGAACGCGGCGATCGTCCAGCCCAGATG
>JADLFV010000107.1 GCA_020849625.1 Phycisphaeraceae bacterium | reverse complement strand
CGTTCGCACCTGCGCCGCCGGCAGAAACAGCCCGACGTGCTGCGCCGCTTTTTCAACGAACAGCACGTCCGCTACGCCGCCGCGTGACTGCCCAAAGTGTCAACTATTGGATGCTCCCGGTAGTAACAGAACCAGTTAGCAACCTTCATGGTTCCCATCCGTGTTTATCCGTGTTCATCCGTGGCTAAATGTCTTCTCCCGCAATTTCAGGCGGACGTCTGACCCAGCAGATCGCGCACGTCGATCACTTCCATGCCCGCCTCGCGGGCCGCGACGAAGCCCGGCTCGGCATCTTCGAAAGCGAGGCAGGCGGACGGCGCCATGCCCAGCGCTTCGGCTGCCTTCAGATAGGTTTCCGGGTGCGGCTTGGGGTGCGTCACGTCTTCGCAGGTCACGATGGCATCGAACCAGTCGGTGATGCCCGCTGATCCCAGCGAGCGCAGCACCACGGCACGATGGGCGCCGGTGGCGACGGCCATGGGCAGCTTGCCGCGGAAGTGACGGGCGATGGCGAGCACCGGCTCGATCGGCTGGAGTTGATCGATCAGGTCCACGTAGCTGGCCTCTTTTTCCAGGGCCACGGCTTCGGTGTCGAGAGTGATGCCGGCCTCGCGGGTCAACTGTTCGAGGATGGCGGTGGCGGGTCGGCCGCCCCAGGCCATGAAGCGGTCGAATGGGAAGTGCGCTTCCAGGCCATACTTGCGGGCGGTCTTCTCCCAGGCGATCCAGTGCAGGGGCATGGAATCGACCAGGGTGCCGTCGCAATCGAAGATCAGGGCCTTGTGATGGGGTTTGATGATGCTCATGGGCGGGGCATCATAGCGGATCAGAACTTGGGTATTGACAGGGGCTGGCCGGGTTTTATATTTAACCAAATGGTTAAATCAAATGCCTTGCCCCTGGACCGCGTGTTGGCCGCCCTGGCTGATCCCAGCCGCCGGGCGATGGTCGAGCGGCTGCGGGAGGGGGAATGCACCGTGGGGGAGCTGGCAGCGATGTTCGATTTTTCGCTGCCGGCCGTAAGCAAGCATCTGCGGGTGCTGAAGCGGGCCGATCTGCTGCGTCAGGCGCGGCGCGGCCGGGCCAGGGTCTGCCGGCTGAATCGTGAGCCGCTGCTGGATGTTTCGTTGTGGCTGACCACCCGGCAGAACCTAGTGCAGAAGCTGGACATTGGGACGATACCTACGCCGCCACCGGTGCAAGCGGGTGTGCAGTTGCCGGAGTTTGACTGATCGGCGTTCAGGCGGCTTCGGCGGTGACCTGTTCTTCGCCAGCGAGGCGGACCTCGACGGGCAGGCGCACGACGAAGGAGCTGCCCTTCATCGGCTGGACGTGCAGTTCGATCTGCCAGTCGATGCGTGGGAACTCGAAGCGATCCTCCACGCCACTGCTCGGACGACGCTTCTTGTGCGGCACCTGGAGTTCGCACTCGACGCTCAACGGCTGCTGGGGGATCAGTTGCTGTTGCTCCGCCGCGATGGCGGAAGTCAGGAAGAGGTTTTGCGCCGTCCAGCCGTGACGCTGATCGCAGACCAGGGCCACGCGCAGTTCACGCACCGCAATCGGCCGCCGCACCGCCAGCCCCAGGTGCACCCGCACCGGCACGTCCAGGTTCAACGGGCTGCGCATGATGGTGATCACCGGCTCGCCCATTGCCATGGCCAGATTGCTCCAGCGCCAAACCCGAACCAGCGGGACGATCCCGATCACCAGGCCCACGGCCGCCAGCGCGATGCTCCAGTCATAAGGCTGCGGGGCGCTAAACAGATATGCTCCGGCGAACAACGCTGAGATGACATACCACGACATCGCCTCGACCAGTCGCCAGGTCACCACCTGCTGCACCGACAGCCAGCGGCTCAGCACGCACCAGTCACTACCGGCCACGGTCATCGGGCACGGCGATGGGCACAACAGGCCGCTGCGCCCCAGCACACCCAATGTCAGCAGCACCAGGGCCGCTGCCGACCAGATCAACAGAAACGGATAGGCCTGCGCCCGGCGCAACAGGTACGCACCTCGGCTACCGGCACTGATGTAGGCTTCCACCTTCTGCTTCGGCGGATAGGCTGCCAGCACGTCGGCGGCATCCAGCCAGGGCGCGACGACCGGCAGCGGCGTCAGGCGATTGGAGCTGACGGTGGTGAAGCGGTCCTGGTATTCGTAACGAATGAAGACCTGGCCCATGCCGCTGGACTGCGAAGCGATGACCTTGGCGGGCACGGGGTGGGCGTTGGCGAGCATGCTCTGCTGCCGCCATGCCAGGATGGCGCCGGCACTGGCCAGGATCAGGGCGACGGCGAAAACCAGAAACAGGCTGGAGGCAATACGCATGGTCCACCTCAATTTCCTCATCGGTTACCAGACGCAGCGACTTGTGCTGACCAGGTCGGTTCCGAGAAAATCGCGTTGGTGTATGATCTGACGCATGATCGCCAGACTCGAAGGCACACTGATCGCCATCCGGGGTGACAAGGCGCTGCTGGAAGCGGCCGGGGGGGTGACCTACGAGCTGATGCTGCCCTGCTTCACCGCCAGCCGGTTAGGCGATCGCATCGGGCAGACAATTTCGCTGCACACGCTGCAATATCTTGACAGCAACAACCAGGGCGCGACGTTCTATCCGCGCATGGCGGGCTTTCTCAACGAGCAGGACAAGGCGTTTTACGAATTGCTGGTCACCTGCAAGGGCATCGGTCTTCGCCGGGCACTGCGGGCCATGGCCCTGCCGGGCGCTCAGATCGCCGCGGCCATCGAAGATCGCGACCTGAACACGCTGCAGAGCCTGCCCGAGATCGGCAAGCGCACAGCCGAGACGATCGTGACCACGTTGCGCGGCAAGGTGGCGCGCTTCCTGGACGGCTCGATGGCCGGCGGAGAAGGCGCAACGGATCAACCCGCCCCGCCGCGCTCCAGTGCCGCTCGTGAAGCGCTCGAAGCGCTGGTGATGCTGGGCGAGAAACGCTCCGACGCCCTGCGCTGGATCGACCAGGTGCTGACCGACGACTCTGAGGCCGGCAGCGATGCTCAATCTTTAATTGCGACGGTGTATCGGATCAAAAGTGCGTGATGACTGACGCGCCTCCTCCGATCACCGAGCAGTTGCTCAACTGGGCGGATCGCTGGCGCTGGGCGCTGTTGGCGGTGGTGTTGACGGTGTATGCCCTGGCCTTCAATGGTCAATGGCGGCCAGGGCCGGACTCGGCTGAGCATCTGCTGATCGCCGACCGATTGCTGCGCGGGCTGGGATTCACGCATCCGACCGGCTGGGAATATCAACTGACGCCGGGGCTGGCGTACCTGATGGCGGCCATCGGCTATCCGTTCGGGGGTGTGCAGCCTTTTCTCAACCAGGTGGTGATGCTGCTGATCGCGCTGGGTACGCTGGCGCTGGCGTTCGTGTTGCTGGGCGAGGCGTTCGATCGGGCGACGGCGGTGCTGCTGACGGTGATGCTGGCGTTGACCGAGACGTTTTTTCGGCTGAGCACCGATCTGCTGACGGACATGCCGTTCTGCCTGGGGCTGGTGATGCTTCTGCTGGGCTGGCAGCGATTGATGCGGACGGGTGAGCCGCGCGACGGCCGCGCAAAACAGGTTGGGCACTGGGCGCTGCTGATCGGCGGGGTGATGTTGATGACGCTGTTTCGCAACGTGGTGATCACCGTGCTGGCCGGCGTGGTGCTGCACGTGCTGTGGCGGATGGTGCGTGGACCGCGGCAGGGGCGCATGATCGCGGCAGGCGCGGCCGCCATCGCGGCATGGTGCGTGGCGCGCCTGGCGCAGCCGATCACAGTGACGACCGGGCAGTGGGCGCATGATGAAGGCCGGGTGATCGATCGACTGGTCCATGATCTGCCGCGCACGCTGGGGCGACTTTTAAACGAGAACCTGCCGCAGTTGGCGACTGAGAACACAGCCGAAGCGTTGCTGGGCGTGGATTTTGGGCCGGTGTTCAGCCTACTGGTGGCGGCCGCGGTGATCGCGGTGTGGTGGCGATTGATGCTGACCAATGCGCTGTGGGGTTGGATCGTGGCGGCGTTCTTCGCGCAATGGCTGCTGTTTCTGCCGGGTGATCGCTATTTTCTGCCGGTGCTGCTGCCGCTGCTGGTGGGTTGGTGGCAGTCGGCGCGGTGGCTGGAGCAGCGATGGAAGGGCGCGTGGGTGCGGATCGCGGCAGCGGGGATGCTGGTGTTGTGGATCTGTCCCAACCTGGTGCGGGTGGTGGACGTGGTGCACGATCAGCGTCGTCGGCCGTTCCTGGAACACTATGCCGGCGGGCGTTTCGTGGCGCTTCAGGAATTAGGTAAGGTCATCGCGCAGCACGCCGATGAAAACGACCTGGTGATCGGCGAGGACGGCCAGGTGCTCAGTTGGTACAGCCACCGGGCGGTGATGGATCCCAAGCAACTGCGGCTGAGCGCGGGGCTGGACAAGTGGCAGTTGAGCGAGTTGCTGCGCCACTATCCGCGCATCTTCATGATCGAGCCCTACGACAGCGGCCCCAACCAGGTGATGCAGCGTTTACCGGTGGACAGCGGCCCGGCCATCGCCAGCGTGTCGCGCGGAGAGGATCGGCCGCCCTACTCGCTGCACGAAGCGGAGCTGCGCGACAAGTTTCGCCAGGCCCCGCCTGCCAAACCGGTTTCTAAACGCAAGTAACTGCCGGCTTCATCGCTCCAGACGCGACAGCTCGACCACCAGCACGATAAACAGGCTGACAGAGAAGATGATCAGCCCGGCCATCGCGGCATAACGGCGCGGCTGGGGATTGCTGGGCCGATCCTGCGGCAAGGCCCGCAGGCTGACGCTGATCGACTCGCGCGAAACATCGCGGCTCAAACGCGCCTGCTCCAGGGCCTGTGACAAAGCGAAATACAGATTGCGGGCTACCTCGATGTCAACCGCCAGGCGATCGGCTTCGAAGCTGCTGCCGCCCGCGGGGGGCGCGGCTGCCTGAGATTTGCCGGCCCATTGCTTGTGCAGTCCCGCCCAATGTTCGCGGGCCGCTTCGGTGCGTTCTTCCAACAGGGTGATGGTGCTGTCGTTGATGCCATTGTCCTGGTTCAGCCGCCAGACCACCGCCTCGGCCCAGGCATTGGCGACGTCGGCGGCCAACTGGGGATCGGCGCTGCGCACCGACAGATCCATGGTTGTCTTGGCGAAGATGTTGCAGGTCATGGACTCTCGCGCTTTGTCCAACTCCTGCTCGCGGTCGGCATACGTTGCCAGCGAGGCGTCGGCGAACGTGCGGGCCATCACCTCGGCGCTGACCGCCTGCAGGGGCAGGGACTTGCGGTCCATCACCAAAGGAGTCACGCCGATCAGTGCGTCGGCGAAGTTGGGATAGATCGGCGGATCGCTGAACTGCACCAGGGCCAGGCCCTGGTAGGTCGGCCGAATCGTGAGCAAGCCCCCCACCCACACCACGGCCGCGATCACCGCCGCCAGCAGTCCAGCCGCGATCGCTCCCCGCAGCAGACGACGCAGAAGTCCACTCAGGTTCACCGTGTCTTGTGCCTGGTTCATCAAGGCTCGGACGGTACCCGCCGCCTGTGAGAAAGTCAACGGCGCACGACTGCCATACTATCCGGCCCTTCGTCGCAAAGCTCCTCAGGGCTCGGCGTGTTTCGTCAATAGGCGCCGCGGCCGAAGAGGACCACCCAGGCGGTGCGCGAGAGCACGTACAGGTCGAGCCACACCGACCAGTTGCGCACGTAGAAGGCGTCGAGGTTGACCCGTTCGTGATAGCTGGTGTCGTTGCGGCCGGAGATCTGCCACAGGCCGGTGATGCCCGGACGCACTTTCAGGTACAAGGCATAGTCCTCGCGGTAGCGGTCGATCTCCTCAGTCACGATCGGGCGCGGGCCCACCAGGCTCATCTGACCCACCAGCACGTTCCACAACTGCGGCAGCTCATCGAGACTGGTCTTGCGCAGCAGCCAGCCCAGGCGCGTCACGCGCGGATCATCGCGCAGCTTGTGATCACGCTCCCACTGCTGACGCAACTCGGGGTGAGCTTCGAGATAATCGGCCAGTCGTTTGTCGGCATCGTGACGCATGGAGCGGAACTTCCAGGCATTGAACGGCCGACCTTCGCGCCCGATGCGCTCATGCCCGAACAGCACCGGCCCGCGCGAGTCCAGCTTCACCGCCAGCGCGATCAGCAGCAGCAGCGGCAGAATCACCAATCCCCCCACCACCGTCAGGCACAGATCCATCGCCCGCTTGAGCGTGCGCGGCCAACTCAGCAGCAGACGCTGGCGCACCTCCAATCCGCACACGCCGCCCAGGTCGCGGGCCACCACCCACAGGCTGGAGAAGCCCACGATGTTGGGGATCAGCAGCAGGTGCGGGAACACGTCGCCGTACTTGCGGCCAAGCTCGCGCATGCGCTCGGCGGTGGCGCCGGGCATGGCCACGATGGCGTAGGTGATGCCCAGGCGTCGGGCCAGCCTGGGCGCCAGGTCCAGCCCGCCGATGACCGGCACGCCGTGAAACGCACCCTTTTTGGACGGATCGTCATCGAGCGCCACCACCGGCTTGAGCCCGATGGCCGGTCGCCGGCGCAGGGCTTCGATCACCAGTTCCGCCGTCCGCCCCGCGCCCAGGATGGCCACCGGGTGACCCCACCAGCTTCGCCGGGCAAACAGGTTGCGCACCACGGAGCGGCCGACCGGCACCAGCAGCAGCGACATCATCCACGCCATCAGCACCACGCCGCGCGAATACTCCCAGCGCTGCATCGCCCCGCGCTCGGCCCGCAGCAGCAGAAAGCTGATGGTGATCAGGATCAGATAGACAGCGGTGATGGACGCGGTGGAGCGGCGCAGTTCGTCGGCTGGTCCCAACGCCACGCCCGGGTACAGCGACAGGCCCGAATACATCCCCGCCCAGGCGAACACCACCACGAACATCAGCAGCACCGGCGACACCTCGACGTAGCGGTGCCACTGCAACGAGTCGTCCATCAGCCAGCGCAGGCCCACCGCGATGACCAGGGCGGCCGCCAGGGAGATCAGGTCGGCGGTCAACTGGATCAGCACCGTCAGCCACGGCCGCGACTGCACACGCACGCCCGCCAGCACCCGGCCGCGGGATGCAACATCCTCAGCGCCACCCGGGGCATCGGCTTCCTCAACCATCTGAACCAGAGCTGTCAGCGGTGTCTGCTCTCGCACGCTGCGACCGTCCTGTCACCCCCGAAAGTAGATACCCGGAAGTAGAAAGGCCACCCCAATGGTGAAACATCTTACCCCAATGCCCCGCCCTCTGGCCAGACTATTGCAACCAATGTGAGAGATCGCGGCCGAGCAGGCGGGAAAGTTTGTCCACGTCGGACTGATAATACTCGCACAGGCGCTGTTTCTGCGAATCGGTGAGCCTGCCCTCGGCTTCACGCTGGCGGGCGTCGAGCGGGCGATAGAGCATGCGCTGCACGGCCGCTGAATCCTTGACCCGCCCGATGAGGTTGGCCATGCCCATCTGCCGGGCGGCCCAGCTCATCCGCTTGACCGCCGCCCCCACCAGCCCGATGCGCGCGGCCGAGGCCCCCAAGGCCCGCTCCCGGGCTGCGGTGAACTCGAAGGTTTCGTCCACACCTAAATAGCTGTAAATATCCCGTGCCAGCTTCACCGGGTCAGCCTTGAGATCGTCGAAGAGCGACACCATCAACCGTTCAGACCCGAAGCGGTTCAGGTAAACCTCCAGGGCTTCGACATAGCGGCCGCGCTGCAGGATGTTGGGCGAACGCTCGAGCGTCTGGTCGAAATCGCGGCCGGCGGTGCCGTTGCGCTTCTGGAAAAGATAAGCAGACCAGGCCCGCTCGATCGGATCGCGCAGCATGGCCAGCAGCTTCACCCCCGGAAGATCATGGTGGATGCGTTGGGCGGCTTCAGGGGAGAACAGATAGTCGTGTGACAGCTCGCCGACAGCCAGCGCTTCGGGCGGGACGTGGCGGAAGAAGCTTTCGTACCAGTGCGGGCCTTTGTGGTAGTAGCGATCGAAGTAGTAAACGTCCTTGGCCGGGGGCACGAAGACCTGGGGGTGGGCCCGCAGGGCGCGATAGACCCAGGTCGAGCCGCACTTGGCGGCGCCGATGAACAGGAAGTTGGGCAAACGTTCCGCCATGAGACGCGGTAGCGTAGAGCGAAGAGCGTAGAGCGTCCAGCGGGAGGCGCGTACCAGGAAACCCGAAACTCGAAACCCAAAACTCGAAATAAATCCCAAACTCCAATATTCACATTGTTGCGGTTTTGTTTGAGTTTATTTCGAATTTCGAGTTTCGGGTTTCGAGTTTCATCCCCCCGCGTCTTATGCCACCTGCTGCGCAACTTGCGCCTCGGGCAGAGCGACCAGGTGCGTGGCGGGATAGTCTGCGGCCGCATCCAGCGGTTGCTGCTGCAGGTCGAACAACTGATAGCCCAACTGCGTCAGAGCGGCGCAGGCTTTCCAGTTGTCGGCGGTGTGGCATTCGATCAACAGGCGCGGGCGATGCTGAGGCAGGATGCGTTTCATCCCGGCCAGCACCAGCCACTCGGCGCCTTCCACGTCGATCTTGACCACGTCGATGCGCGGCTCGTCACGCAGACAATCATCCAGCGACGCGGCAGGCACCTGGGCCACGGCGGGCGCGGCCTTGCCCTCGGCGTCTAGGCCGGTGATGTTCCATTCGGCGTTGGAGCGGCGGCGGCCGGCGAACAGCGTCAGGCGGTTGCGCGAGCCGTCACTGACCGCCACCTGCGTGATCATGGCCCGCTCCGCCACGCCCGCGGCCGCGACGTTGCGCTTCCAGGCAGCCACGTTCTGGGCAAACAACTCGAAAGCCCGCACTCGGCCGGTCGGTCCGGTCAGGTGGGCCATGAAGATCGAAAGCAAACCCACGTTGGCGCCGACATCGATGCACACATCGCCCGGACGCACAAGCTTGCGCAAGGCCCGACAGACCTGCGGCTCGTGCTCGCGCCCCTTGATAATGCGCCTGCGCTGCAAGGCGGCCCGCAGCCGCCAGTACCCGTGACGCACGAAGGATGGCACGACTGCACGAAGCACGCGATGCAAGACTGAGTCCACGCTCATTTTTCCTCACCCTCGTCTTCGTCCTCGTCTTCATCTTCATCTTCGTATTCATCGGAGTCGTCGATATCCTGCTCATCGAAGGATTCGACGTCCTCGTAGCCTTCTTCGGCAGTCTCGCCTGGCTTGACACCGTCGCTGGCCAGAGCAGTGACCGCGGCGTCGGCTTCGGCCTGGGCTTTCATGGCCCGCCATTCGTCGATGCCGATCAGCACGTCACGCTCCTGCCCTTTGCGGTTCTGCGGACCCACGATGCCGAAGGCTTCCATCTGCTCGAACAGCCGGCTGGAACGCGAGTAGCCGATGCGCAACGCCCGCTGCAGGAACGAGACGCTGCCCTTCTGCTTCTCCAGCACGATCTGCACCGCTTCGTCAAACAGCGGATCGCTTTCGCCCTCGTATTCTTCCGCACTTCCGGGGGTCTTGAGCTGCACCAGTGACGGCTCGAAGTTCTGCACGGCGATGCTCTTGAGGAACTTGACGGTCTTGCGCACTTCGGTGTCGTGCACGAAAGTGCCCTGGGCCCGGATGAGCTTGCTGGAGCGCGGGGAGAGGAACAGCATGTCGCCCTGTCCCAGCAGCAGTTCGCCGCCCTTCTGGTCGAGCACGATGCGCGAGTCCATACCGCTGGCGACCTTGAAGGTGATGCGGCAGGGCATGTTGGACTTGATCAGGCCGGTGACCACGTTGGCCTGCGGGCGCTGGGTGGCCAGGATCAGGTGGATGCCGACGGCGCGGGCCTTCTGGGCGATGCGCACGATGGAGGCTTCCACTTCCTTGTTGGTGATCATCAGGTCGGCCAGTTCGTCGATGACAAAGACCATGTAGGGTAGGTGCTTGGGCGTGCGGGCCCATTCCTCGTCATTCGACGGCCCCATGCGTTGGCGCAGCTCGTCTTCGCCCAGACTGTTGTAACCTGCCACGTCGCGCACGGAGGCCTCGGCCAGCAACTCGTATCGCTCGTCCATCTTGGTCACCGCCCACTCCAGAATGGCCGAGGCCCGGCTCATCTCAGTGACCACCGGGCACATCAGGTGCGGGATGTCCTTGAAGACGCTCATCTCCACCATCTTGGGATCGACCAGCACCAGCTTCACCTCGTCGGGGCGCTTGGTGTAAAGGAAGCTCATGATGATGGAGTTCATGCACACGCTCTTACCGCTGCCGGTGGTGCCGGCAATCAGCATGTGGGGCATGGTGGTCAGGTCCTGGATCAGCGGGTTGCCGCTGGCATCTTTGCCCAGGAACATGGGCAGCACCATCTTGGCCACGCCGTCGCGCTCGGTGGTCATCAGTTCCTTGAGGGCCACGCGCTCCTTGCGGGTGTTGGGCACTTCGATGCCGACGGTGTCCTTGCCGGCCATGTTGGCGACCACGCGGATGTTCTGGGCCTTGAGGGCCCGGGCCAGGTCGCTGCTGACGGCATTCAGTTGCGCCACTTTCGTTCCCGGCGCCAGGCGCACTTCAAAGAGCGTGATCACCGGGCCGCTGTCGATGCCCACCACTTCGCCGTCGATGCGGTACTGCTGCAGGGCGCTTTCGAGCTGCATCGCCTGCTCGCGCACCACGCGCTCCATCTCCGCGGTGAAGTTGCTCTCCGGCTCGAACAGCAGATCGATGCCCGGAAAGGCATAGCCCGACAAATCGACCTCGCGCGGGGGATCGACCTTCTTGGCGGTCGGCGGAGCGAAGTTGATCGGCAGCTTGCGAATCTTGGCCCGCAACTGCTCGGGATCGAACTGCTTCTTGCCCTCCGCCTTGTCCATGAACTCTTCGTCGTCGTCCTGCTTCTCTTCTTCGTCGTCTGTCTCTTGTTCTTCGACCTCTTGCTCCTCTTGGTCCTCCTCGTCGTCCTGCGGCTCGATCAGTTCATCGGGATCGAACGACTCGGTCGCGCCCAGACCGCCGGCCAACTCGTCGATGGCTTCAGCTTCGCTGCGCTTGCGGTTGCGTGACGGACGCGAGGGCTTGCTGGCGGCCGTAGATTCCCGGCCGCGCCATCCGGTGAACACCCCGGCCAACTGCGGACGCGGCAGTCTGGGCAGTCGAATGTCACCGACGCGCAGGGCCGCTTCCCCCAGCAGTTTGGGCACCAGCATGATCAGACGGTCGGCCGCCAGAATCGCCCCGATCCAGAACCCGACGACCAGAATGACCAGACTTCCGGGGGTGGCGAAGCGCGGCAGCAGTTGATCGTTGAGATACAGCGCCACCAGGCCCCCCGCGCCATGGGGTTGAGCCGCCCAGCCCACGTTCTGCGGCAGGCACACCGCCACCAAGGCGCTGGTCGCCAGCGTCATCATCACCAGACCCACCGCCCGCAGCAGCAGTTGATCGACCTTGCGGCCGAACCCGGTGACCGCCAGAAAAGCGCTCAACCCCGCCACCGCCACCCACACGCCCGGGCCGATCATCAGGTAGGTGTGATGGGCGATCATGGCTCCGACGTAGCCGACCCAGTTGTGCGTCGGATGATTGACCAGACCGACGCTCAGCCCCGGCGGGTCGGCTGGATCGTAGCTGACCAGCGACGCCACCAGCAGCAGCCAAACCCCGGCCATCAGGGCCCAGGCGATGTAGCGCCCCAGGTCGGGCTTGTCCGTGTTATCGGTCCTGCTCCGCTTGCTCTTGGCCATCACGCACCCTTCAAACCGCGCAAAATCATCGCGCACCTTTGACGGATCTATCGGCCAACAGGCCACTCGCGGGACAAAAACCGCGCTCGCTCCCGGTAACCGGATGTGTCGGGTTAACGTCGTTCAGCAGACGCGCAGAGGCGCTCAAAGGCAGCCCGATCGAGACCCTGGCTGGCGATCTGCACCGGCTTCTGCGGGCCGTGATAGTCGCTGCCGCCGGTGATCAGCAGGTTGCGCCGCTCAGCCATGTTCTGGTAGCGGCGGATGGCACTGCCGTCGTGATCGCTGTGGCGCACTTCCAGGCCATCCAGCCCCAGGTCCACCAGCTTGGCCACGGCATGATCGAGTTGGTCCGGCTCGTCCAGTCGCAGTTGGATGGGATGAGCCAGCACCGCAATGCCGCCGGCCCGGTGGATCAACTCGATGGCTTGAGCGGGGCTGAGCCGATCGCGCTGGACGTAGGCCGCTCCGCGCTGGCCAAGGTAGCGATCGAAAGCCTCGTGCGTGGTGCGGACGTAACCCTTGTTGATCAGCACCCGGGCAATGTGCGGCCGGCCTATGATGTCGCCCCCCGCCTGCTCGACGACCTGCTCGTAGGTCACGTTGACACCCAGCTCGCGCAGGCGCTCGACCACCCGCTGATTGCGCGTCTTGCGTGCCTCCCGCAAGTGCAACTCCGCTTCGGATAATGCAGGCGAGTCGGGGGCGATGAAATAGCCCAGCAGGTGCAGCGTGCCGGTCGGCTGACGATCGGGCCGCACCGCGGCAGGGTCGGCTGAAAGCTCGATGCCCGGCACGAAGGTGATCTTGTGCTTGCGACAGGCATCCGCACACTCGTGCAGGCCGGCCGCAGTGTCGTGATCGGTCAAGGCGATGGCGTGCAAACCAGCCGCCCGCGCCAACTGCGGCAAAGCACGCGGCGGATCGGAGCCGTCGGAGGCCGTCGAGTGCATGTGCAGGTCAGCGAAAAACGTGGGCATGGCGCAGATGGTAGGAAACGAAAGACGAAATGAAAACACGGTGGTGGTTGGGGAATGAATTGAACCGCCAAGACGTCATGGACGCCGAGGGGAAGTCGTTACCGACGCCATCTGGCAAACAGCCAGCCCGAGAGGATGGCCATAATCGATACGATGGTTAATCCCAACCAAAGTACGATCGGTGTAACCGTTTCAAAACGGGACTCAACCACACCAACAATGAATGACAAAAGTAAACCAAAAACAATGAAGGCGACAATCGCCACAACGATGCTCATGCCGGTGGTTGACACGCTATCAACAGTCGTCACGATGTGTTGAGTTACTTTCATCTGCCACCTGTTGCCAAAAGCATATCGGTTGGCTGCGTTGCAGTCCGGCGAGACGTAGCTCGCCGGCTATTGATTTGCGTCTTCCTGGCGCTCTTGGCGTCTTGGCGGTTCAACATGGCTATTCGGAGGGCACCGCATTGACATGCGGTGCTACGGTGGTAAATCCTTTAAGCCAAGCGGATCGGCGGGAACATTGAAACGGCTGTGGACGCGGGCGCCGAGCTTCATGTCCACGGCCGGGGCGGACAGGTCGCCTTTGAACTGACTCTTGGGGCCCAGTTCCACGGTGCGGCCGCTGATGATGCGGCGGGCATCGAGGACACCGAGACATTCGATGCCGCCGTGGGCTTCGATGGACTCGGCGATGAGGCGGCCTTTCTTTTCGATCACGATTCGGCCGCAGGTGCGCAGCTCCTTGAGCGGGCCGCGCAACTGTTTGATGATCTCGTCGCCGACGTGCAGGGCCTTGTTGCAGTTGGGGCAGGAGGTGGACTGGGCCCGGCCGCCGACCTCGAAGCGATGTCGGCAGAGGTAACACTGCACCAGTCGTGGTCCGGCATGTCGGGCCATGATGATCCCAGAGGATGCGCGCCAAGGCGGCGCGGAGAGGCCGGCGCAACGCGGTGGAGCCGCGGCGCTACGTAGGGATCAAGGCACGATCACTTGCGGGACTGCTCGCCCCCACCCCCGGAAGTGGAAGCGCCGGGAGCGCCGCCCTGAGCGGGTGAACCACCGCGGCCGGCGGGCTGCTTGCTCGATTCGGGGCCGACGTTGCACATGCCGTAGAAAGCAGCGCCTTCGGCCATGACCATCTTGGCGGCGGTGATGTCGCCGCGGACGACGCCGGAGCCGTTGAGCTTGACGGTGTCCTTGCAGGCCACGTTGCCTTCGATGTTGCCATCGACCTGGACGCCGGAGGCGGTGACGTCGGCCTTGCACTGGGCGTTGGGGGCGACGTTGAGAATGCCGTTGCCGCTGATCTTGCCGTCGAAACGGCCGATGATCTTAGCGGTGCGTTCGAAGGTCAGCTCGCCCTTGAAGTGGGAATCAGCGCCGACCACGGTGGTTTCGCCGGTCTCTGCCATGTTGCATCCTTTGCAAAAAAGGGGTGTGAATGGACGGATCGATTGAAGCCGGCGTCGGCCGGCCCGACAGGGAAGTTTACCGCATCAGCAGGCGTTGGCAGAGGCGCAAAGAAAATGCCCCGCATCCACAGTCACACTGCGGATACGGGGCACGTCGCAAGGCCCCCCGGGATTCAACCATGACAAAGGGCGGGGCCGGTCCCGTCAGCGTGTTCGGGGCGCTTCCGGGGGTCCGGGGGTCGAGCACGACTCGAGAACCGACCCCGCCGTCGCGGAACGGCGCCTCCTCCCCCCTTGTCAGCCCGTGCAAGGACGGGCCGACCGCGGAGGGCTAGCCGATCGCTTCGTTTCCGGTTTCACCGGTGCGGATGCGAATGCACTGGTCGAGGCTGATGACGAAGATCTTGCCGTCGCCGATCTTGTTGGTTCGTGCCCCGGCGATGATGGCATCGATGGTGGGCTGCACGAAATCCTCGTTGACCGCGATCTCCAGGCGAACCTTCTTGAGCAGGTTGACCTCGATGTCGGCACCACGATAAGTCTCGTGGAAACCTTTCTGCTGACCGCAGCCCATGGCGTTGGTCACCGACAACTTGAAGACCTGCTTGTTGTAGAGCGCCTGCTTGACGTCGTTGAGTTTCTCTGGCTGAATGTATGCGATGATCAGTTTCATCGTGAGTTTTCCTTTTCACAATCGGGGTTTGACTCTGACCTACAGATGACACGGGGTGGATTTGCTTCACAACTGGCCATGGCATGGCTACCTGACAATCAGGTGGTGGTGAAGATCTGGAAGCCGCTGTAGGCCTCCATCCCGTGCTCCCCGATATCCAGACCGCCCAGTTCCTCTTCACGGCTGACACGGATGCCGATCGTGTATTTGAGGGCAAGGAACAGTATGCCGGCAAAAGCCGCACAGAACACGCCGGCCGCGATCACGCCTTTCAACTGCGAGATAAAACTGCCGTCCTCCACGCCGTCCATCCGGAACAGGCCGACGGCCAAGGTGCCCCAGATGCCGCAGACCAGGTGGACGCTGACCGCACCCACCGGGTCGTCAATCTTCAGGGCACGGTCCACAAACAGCACACTGAGCACCACCAGCACACCGGCAATCAGACCGATGAACACGGCCGAAAGCGGGGACACGACGTCGGCCCCGGCGGTGATGCCTACCAAACCCGCCAGGCAACCGTTGAGGGCCATGGTCAGGTCGGGCTTCTTCTGCACGATGGAACTGGTCACGCTGGCAGCGATGATACCGGCCGCGGCCGCCAGGTTGGTGGTCAACAGCACGAAACTGGTGCCCTCGGCATCAGCACTCAGCACCGAACCGCCGTTGAACCCGAACCAGCCGAGCCACAGCAGGAACACGCCGATGGTCGCCAGCCCCAGGTTGTGGCCGGGGATGGCCTTGACCGAGCCATTGACGAACTTGCCGGTGCGCGGGCCGAGGATGATCGCGCCCATCAAGGCGCCCCAGCCGCCGACCGAGTGCACCAGGGTGGACCCGGCAAAGTCGTGGAAGCTTTCGCTGATGAAGCCGCCGCCCCATTCCCAACTGACGACGATGGGGTAGGCGATGGCGACATAGATGGTCGAGAACAGCAGGAAGGGCAGCAGCTTGACGCGGCCGGCCACGGCGCCGGAGACGATCGTCGCGGCCGTGGCGGCGAACATGCCCTGGAACAGGAAGTCGGTCCAGTAGGTGTAGCCGACGTTGTAGGCCGAGGTGCCACCACCCTCAGGCAGGTGAAGACCGAAACCGGCAAAACCGAGGATGCCGTTGATCGACCAAGTGTCGCCCGGGTAAGCGATGTTGAACCCGCAGATGGCGAACGTCAGCAGACCGATGGCCGGGATCAACGTATTCTTGAACAGGATGTTGGTTGCGTTCTTGGCCCGCTCCAGACCTGTTTCCAGGGTGGCGAACCCCAAGTGCATGATGAACACCAGGAAGGTGGCCACCATCATCCAGACGTTGTTGACCGTGAACATCTCCAGGCTGGGGCCAGGCTCAACCGCCTCGGCGACGACTTCCGCAGCCTGAGCGACCGCTTCAGATGCCCCTGACTCTTCCTGGCCGAAGGCACTGCCGGCCAGCAACAGGCAGGCGCCGACAATGACGCCTGACAAAAGTAAAAGCCGTTTCATGGAAACCTCCGCTAGTGCAAGCAGACACGAACCCTACGCTGCACACCAGTCCGCGCCCGGCGGTAGCGTCCCCATCCGCCACGGATGAGGCACTGCCTAACACACAAAGCCCGTGCCAGAGACAAATACCTGATTCACGGCTAATAAATGGGTTTATACTGAGCAAGTAAGCACGAATAGCGCGCAAAGACATTAGATATGACTAATAAATGGGCAGCGCGATGGGTGGTCGTAACCTTAGGCGGGAGGCGCTGAGGGTGATCCATCGGCAGGTGGGGGGGCGGGGTTGGGATAGGGGCCGCGCTGGCCGGGCATGAAGGGCTGGCGATCGTCCGGGCCGCGCTCGCGCCGCTCGCCGGGTTCGCCGGGCCGGTCGGGGGGCCCGCCCTCGCCACGCTGCCACCAGCGCGGGCCGCGCTCCGCCTGATCCAGCAACTCTTCCACCCGCTTGTCGATCAGTTGCTCCCGTTTGTCGCGGGATTCGTCCAGCGAGGCTTCCAGTTCCTTGACCCGCTTCTTGAGCATGTCGATCTCGTGCTGGCGCGTCTGGCGGTGCAGATCGAACAACTCATCCAGCACGCCGCGCAACTGCTCACGCAGTTCCTCCGGCGTGGCTGACTCAGGCGGCGGCGCCTGTTTCGGGGACTGCTCTTGGTTCACTTCCGGGGACGGAGGCTGCCGCTTGTTCGCATCTTCCGGGGGCGGGGGTGAAGCGGGCTGTTCAGCCTGGCGGATGCGCCAGGCCAGCTTGCGCGATTCCATGTCGAGGCGGATTTCCTTGATCCGCAGTTCATACAGTTCCGGATCGTGTCGCTTCAGTTCCAAGAACTCGCGGTAGCGCGGGAAAAAGCGGCGGATCACTCCTTCCACTTTCTGCGGGTTTTCCTTGCGCGCCTCCTCCAGCCGCTCGGCCAGCCAGGGCGTCATGTCGCGCATCACCTCGATGGTTTCCTCAATCTGCTGCGGTGTGAGTTCAACCTGCGGCCCCTCGCCGCGCATGGCCTCGTGATGCGGTGGCGGACCATCACCCCACGTCCGATCCGCGGGCGGCGGAGGCGGAGGCGAAGTCGCGGCCGGCTCATCACCCGCTCGCGCCAGTGTCATCAGACCCACCATCGCCATCGCAGCCAGAAGTAACAGTGCATAGCGAGCCATGACGTGCGTCCTTCCTCAGACATAGTGCCGCCGCTTAGAACCACGCTCCCGTGCTGGTGGCGGCCCCCTCATACATGTCAGCCGACTCGGCTGCCCGCTCGACCAGCGCCACGGGTGAATCGGCCCAGAAGCTCTCAGCAGCCACGCGATCCAGGCCCGAGTTGACCCGCTGCACGCGTTGATCGAAGGCCCAGTCGGTGGCCGCCGTGAACGAAGCGATGGCCTGTTCGATGTCGGACAGCGAACTGTTGCTGCTGTCATCGGTCGCAGGCGGCAAAACGTCTGCAATTTGCGGGGTTTGAGCGCTGTCGCGGTCAGAGCCGGTCAGCCCCAGGACCACCAGGTAGAGCCCGCCGGCCACCGCCAGCATGGCCGCCATGCGCCAGGCGACGCCGAACATCCCGATGCGGGCCAGCACCGCCGGGCGCTCGCTGGTGGCCGCCATGATGCGCCGCACCAGCGCCTCGTGATCGCACGTCACGCTATCGGGTCCGATCGCTTGGTCCAGGGTGTCGCACAGCGGACCATCCGTCAACTGACAGATGCGCTCGACCAGATCATCGGCCGGCTCCTCAGCGCCGAGCAACTGATCCAGCAAAGGCTCGAGTTGTTCATCGTGTCGCTCGTTCATGACTCAACCGTCTCCAATGCCTCCGGCCCCAACAGCTCCCGTAGTTTCTTCAAGGCCCGATGCGCCCGGGCCAGCACCGTGCCCAGCGGTTCGCCCAAGGTCTCGGCGATCTCCGCGAAAGCCATCCCGGCCGTGTGCCGCAGGTGCAGGATCTGTTGATCCGATTCGCTCATGGCTGCGATCGCTTCACGCAGCTTGCGCACCTGCTCCTCGTGCTGCATGCGCTCCAGCGGGGCCTGCTGCCGGCGGCCGCTGGCTTGTGGCGGAATGAAAAAGTCCTGTCCGTTGACGTCCATGGTCCTGGCCTGTCTCTTGCGCCGTCGCATCTCATCGCGCAGGTGATTCATGGCGATGCGAAACAGATACGCCTCGAAGCGTCCCTGCTCCCGGTAGCCGTCCTGGCGGCGAAGCTGATCGAACAGCTTCACGAACGTGGCCTGGGTCAGTTCCTCAGCCAGCTCGCGGTCGCGGCACTGGTGGGCCAGCAGGGCATAGACCCGGCGGGTGTACTGCTCCACCAGGCTGCGCCAGGCTGACTCATCACCCGCGGCCGCCGCCGCCAGCGTGGCCTGGATCGAGTTTTCGCTGCCCTGCGTGGTCATGCGCACCTGCCCGATGGGAAAAACGCCCCGGTCCTCTCATTATTGCAGCTTTTAAAACAGAAGCCCACAGCGATTCGCGGTGGGCTTCGGGGGTGATAACCTGGAGCGGACCTCGACGGCAGGCAGGGGGACACCGGGCACACAGTGCCCGGCTCGGTCAGGCGCTGGAGGTGATGTGGCGGGCGATGGGCTTGAGCAGGTGTGGGATCAGCCGCTCGTCCACCAGTTGCCGGCACTGCCCGGAAATCTGGTCGAAGATGCCGGTCAGATCGTTGATGTGATCGACCGGGCCATACTGGCGGACGGTGGTGAACAGGCTGATCGGCTCGCGCTTGAAAGCCCGGGCCGATCCGCGGCGATTGCGGCGGCGGGTGCGCACCTCGAAGTAGGCCTGGCGATCGCCGCTCTCGGTCAGGTTTACGCCCAGCACCGGCTGCACGTCCAGCAGCTTGCTGTCGGGAATGTCCAGCACCTGGCGCAGAGGCGAATCAGCCAGCAGGGCTTCGTAAACCACTTCGTCATGGTTGGAGCCGCACTCGAGGTCGAAGCCGAAGGTCAGTTCCAGGTAATCGACGTCCAGCGCCCCGATGGTCAGATAGTGCGGGCTGACCTCCAGCAGGTTGCGGTGGTAGTCGAGCACCTGCTCGAGGGTGTCGGGGTTGACCCATCCGCTGCGCAGACTGTGGACGCGCATGGCCAGCCAGCGATAGGCGTCATCGCGCTTGGCGGACTCGAGGGCGACTTCGTTCTCGTAGCGACGGAACTGGCTCATGCCCGGATGAGCCTTGCGGATGCGGTCGAAGTAGTGCAGGACGGTTTCGCGGTCGCCCGGCAGGTCCATCTTGACCGTCAGTTTCTGGTTGACGTAGAAATCGGTGCACAGGGCGCCGTAGCTGGTGGCCATCGTGGGTCCTCGAATCAAAAAAAGCCCGCGGAGGCAGGTCCGCGGCAAGGGCTGATTATAGCAGGAAGCGGGGGGAGAGAGGGGGGGATGTCTGATGTCTGATGGATGATGGATGATGGATGATGGATGATGTAAAAACTATTCGCTTTCTCTGTCTTTACATCAGAGAGCAGCAATCAGACATCAGACATTGCCTTCCTTTCTGCACAAAACGGGAAAATCTGCACAATAGGCGGCCATGTCGTTAATCGTCACCGGCTCCATCGGCATTGACAGCATCGAATCGCCTGCGGGCAACGTGGACAACGTGCTGGGCGGCAGCGCCATCTACTTCGCGGCCGCGGCCAGCTTCTTCAGCCCCGTGCGCCTGGTGGCCGCGGTGGGTGAGGATTTTCCCGCAGCGTTCCTCGAGGACTTTCGCCACTTCAATGTGGACTTGGCCGGCCTCGAACAACGCCAGGGAAGCAAAACCTTCCGCTGGCGCGGGCGCTACCACACCAACATGAACCACCGCGACACGGTGTCGGTCGAGCTGAACGTGCTGGCTGAGAAGCTCCCGCCGGTCCCCGGCAAGTATCAGGACAGCGAGTACATTTTTCTGGCCAACACCCACCCGGCCGGTCAGATCGAACTGCTCGAGCAGTTCCCGCAGCGCAAGCTGGCCGTGGCCGACACCATGGACCTGTGGATCAACAACGAGAAGCCGACGCTGCTGAAGCTGCTGCAGCGCGTCGATGGTCTGGTGTTGAACAACGACGAGGCGGAGATGCTGGCCGGTGATTCGAACGTGATCAAGGCGGCCGCCAGGATCACCGAACTGGGCCCGAAGTTCGTGGTGGTCAAGAAGGGCGAGCACGGCGTGTTCGTGACCCACGGCGGCGCCAAGATCGTGCTGCCGGCCTGGCCGGCGGAAGCGGTGGTCGATCCCACGGGCGCCGGCGACAGCTTCGCCGGGGGCATGATGGGTTACCTGGCATCGACGGGCGATCTGAGCGCGAACGGGCTGCGAAAAGCCATGGCCTGCGGCACGATCGCGGCCAGCTTCAACATCGAATCGTTCAGCCTCGGCCGCCTCAAGCAGATTTCGCGGGCGGACATCGACGCCCGCCTGCGAGAGTTCAGCCAGATGTTGCGGCTGGACAACTGAAGCCCGCAACGCCGCCGCGACCGGGGCGTATGGCACGGTTATGCGACACGGCCTGTTCATCTTGTGGTTGTGCTGCGCGATGGCGCAAGCCGCGCCGCCGCAACCGCAGTCAGCCGTCAAAACCTTTGCCGCGCAGGATACCCTGCATATCGAGCCCGATGCCGACAGCGACACCCAGGCGATGCTGGATGACCTGGCCTGGGAGCCGACGGCGTTTGAAGTCACCTGTCAGCCGGATGCCAACTGGGGCAGCGACGCCCTGGTGCAGTTCGATTCGCCGCGCCCGTTGGGTGAACCAGCCAACGACCGGGTAAGCATGGAGTGGTACGCCGCCCGCGATGACCATGGCGAAGTGATCGACGCCCCGGCTGTGCTGGTGATCCACGAATCAGCCTCGTCGATGTCCGTCGGACGGCTGATCGCCTCGGCCCTGTCGCGGCGGCGGGTGCACACGTTCATGCTGCAATTGCCCGGCTACGGCCTGCGCAAGGGCGCGTTGCGTGATGACCCGGCGACGTTCAGCCCGCGCATGGTGCAGGGGATCGCCGATGCTCGAAGGGCGCGCGATGCCATCGCCGCTCTGCCGCACGTTGATGTGAACCGCATCGGGATACAAGGCACGAGCCTGGGCGGTTTCGTGGTGACGCCGGCCGCGGCAATGGATGACGCGTTCGACCTGGTGTGCGTGTCGGTGTCCGGCGGACGACTGGACGTGGTGCTGACGCAAGGTCAGCGCGATGCCGCCAAGGCGCGGACCATGCTGGAATCCACCGGCCTGGCGTGGCCGGACATCCTGGCCGTGGTGCGTCGAATCGAGCCGACGCGCATCGCCCATCGCATCAGCCCCGGGAAGTTTTACCTGTTTACTGCCGAGAGCGACACGGTGATCCCCGCCGCCAGCAGCGATGCCCTGGCCGCGGCGGTGGGGATGGAAGAAGATCATCACGTGCGGATGCCGGGCGATCACTACACCGCATTCATCAATCTGCCGGGCATGATCGCTTACGTGGCGGAATTGGCGTACGGGCAGGCGCTGCCTTCACCGTGATTACGTTTGAGCCTCACCGTCCGCGGCGGCGGAAGCGCGAGCCGAGCGTGCGGCGCGGGGTGGTGGACTTGGGCGCGATGCCGCCGGGAAACAGGCGGGCTTTTTCCTGCTCCGACAACTCTTCGACCGGCGTGACCAGGTTGCGATCGGGCTTGGTCTGCTCGGCGCGGCGCTGTTCGCGGCTGCGCTGGTCGTGGATGTCGGAGGGCACGGGGCCGGGCTTGAAGTCGGGGTATTCAAACTCTCCGATCAGGGCCCCGGTGAGCTTTTCGATTTCGGTGAGGCGTTGGCCTTCCTCGGGCGTGACGAAGGACCAGGCGACGCCGCGGCGACCGGCGCGGGCGGTGCGGCCGATGCGATGCACATAGACTTCGGGGTCTTCGGGCAGGTCGTAATTGATCACGTGGGTGATGTGCTCGACGTCCAGGCCGCGGGCCGCCAGATCGGAGGCGATCAGCACGTTGAGCTTGCCCTGGCGCATGGAAGCCATGACGCGGTTGCGTTTGTTCTGCTCCAGGTCGCCGTGAATCTCGCGGGCTTCGATGCTCTTGTCGCGCAGGTATTTGGTGACCTTGTGCACGGTGGCCTTGGTCTTGCAGAAGACTAGCGTGGTGGGCGGGTCTTCATTGCGCAGCAGGTGCAGCAGCAGCGAGCGCTTGTCCCAGGGCTCGACCGACAGGTACTTCTGATCAACCATCTGCACGGTGAGCGAGCCGGAGACGGTGGTGATGCGGTTGACATCCTCGCCCATGAAGGAGCGGGCCAGGCGTTCGATCTGGTCGTCGATGGTGGCCGAGACGAAGACTGTCTGCCGCTTTTCGGGTACGAGCTTGAGGATGCGGCGGATGTCCTCGCGGAAGCCGATGTCGAGCATGCGATCGACCTCATCGAGGATGGCGAAGCGCACGGCATCGAACTTGATCAAGCCGCGTTGCTGCATGTCCATGACCCGGCCGGGCGTGCCGACGATGATCTGGGCCCCGCGCTCCAGGTCCTTGCGCTGATGGCGCATGGATTCGCCGCCGATGATGCAGACGCAGCGGATGGGCGTGTGCTTGCCCAACTCGTTGATCTCGGCGGCAACCTGTGCGGCGAGCTCGCGGGTAGGTGTGAGCACCAGGGCGGCCATGGGCTCGTCCTTGTGCAGAAGGTGCAACAGGGGCAATCCGAAGGCAGCCGTCTTGCCCGTGCCGGTCTTGGCCTGACCGATGACGTCGCTGCCGGCCAGCATGGCAGGAATCAGGGCGGCCTGAATATCGGTCGGGTGCTGGAAGCCCGCCTCGTTCACGCCGCGCAGCACGCTGTCGCACAGCTCCAGATCGGCAAAGGTCTTAGTGGTGTCGAATGCGTCGCTCATGGCGGACTGGCTCGGCGACGGCAAAATAGCTAAAAGTGCTTTGCAGTCGAAGGTTTAGCCGATGGCAGAACAACAACCGCCGTCGGCAGGTGCGAATTGTACGGAGTGACCTGCGGTGATACAACTGCGCGGACCCTTGACGCTTCCTGAACCGGTCAAAGTGGACCCGGCCCCGGCCGGCGTGGACAGTTGGCTGCGCATCGACCTGACCCGCATCGCCGCCAACGTGGACGCTTTCCGCCGCCTGCTCAAAAGCAAAAGCGGCGACGACACCGATCGTCCCAGTTTCCGCAAACAGGGCGGCCAGCGCCCCGCGCTCTGTGCCGTGGTCAAAAAAGATGCCTACGGCCTTGGCGCCGAAGCGGTCGCCCATTGCCTGGTCAAGGCCGGCTGCGACATGCTGGCGGTGTTCTCACCCGATGAAGCCGAGGCGCTGATCCAGAAAGCGGTCAGTTGCCCGATCCTGCTGTTGAGTCCGCTTCGCCGGCTGCAGCGCACCGATGCCCTGTACCGTCATGCCGTGGCGGACAAGCTGCACGTGACGGTGCACGACCTGGAGCAGTTGGATCAACTGGAACAGGTCGGTCAGACCTACGGGCTGCGTCTGCCGGTGCATCTGTACTTGGACACCGGCATGAGCCGATCGGGCCTCAACGAAACGCAATACGCCGCGGCCCTGAAGCGGTTGAGCAGCCAGACGCGGGCCAAACTGGTGGGCGTCTGCTCGCACCTGGCCACCGCGGACAACAAGCCGCAGTTCGCCGAGACGCAGCTTGAGACATTTGAGCGCATCATCGCAGACCACGCCGCGGACCTGGGCGATGAACCGATCATGCTGCACCTGGCCAACACCGCCGGCACGCTGCGCGATCGTAGCTACCACTTCGACATGGTGCGCATCGGTTTGGGTCTGTACGGCTACGGCCCCGATCAACTGGCGCCGGGGCCGGTCATCGCCGAGACGCCCGATCTGCTGCACTGCGTCAGTTGGATGTCGCGCATCGATCACGTGCAGCAATACCCCCGCCGCACACCGGTCGGCTACGGCTCAACGCATCGGCTCAAGCGCGCCAGCACGCTGGGCATCGTGCCCGTCGGTTACGCAGATGGTTATCCGCTGGCGTTATCCAACAAGGCGACCGTGCGCGTATTCGTGCCCGGCGAAAATGGCCGGCACTTCGACGCCCGGGTGCTCGGCCGCGTCAACATGGATCAACTAATCATCGACCTGACCGACGCCCCGCCGCTGCAGGATGGCGGTGAGCCCGGCAAACTGATGAACGCCATCGTGCAACTGATCTGCGACGACCCGGCCGCCACTAACAGCCTGCCCCGACTGGCTGCCCTGGCCGACTCGCACCCGTGGGAAATGCTCTGTCGGCTGCACCCGAAATTGAAGCGTCAGTACGTGAGGTAAATTCGAATGACGAAATTCGAAATTCGAAACAATGACGAATGTCCGAATGACGAATGTTCCGTGGTTTCGTCATTCGGACATTGATTCGCCATTCGAATTTCGTCATTCGAATTTCCGCCCTGCGGTATAGTACTCCCCATGTCATCCCCCACTTTCACCGCCCCGCCGCTGCTGCAACCGGGCGATCGCGTGGCGGTGGTCGCGCCGGCAGGCATTCTCCATCGCGATGAGATCGAACCCAGCCTCGCCCTGCTGCGTCAGCGCTACGAGGTGATGGCGGACATCGATGGTTTGACCGCCCGCTGGCGCTACATGGCTGGTGACGATCAGCGACGCGCGGATGAACTGCAACGGGCCATCGATGATCCGTCAGTTAACGCCATCTTCGCCGCCCGTGGTGGTTATGGCTGCCTGCGCCTGATCGATCGCGTCAACTTCAATCCACTCAAGCAACATCCCAAGTGGTTGATCGGTTACAGCGATATCACCGTGCTGCACGCCCAGTGGGCGCGCATGGGCTGCCAATCCGTGCACGGCCCCAACCTGGAGTGGCTGCGGACTCTGGATGAACCGACACGACAGCGCTACTTCGCCGTGCTCGAACAGACTGCGCCGCCGACGTTCGACAACCTGCCATCGCTGCACCCCGGCTCCGCCCGCGGCCCCCTGATGGGCGGCAACCTCGCCCTGCTGGTCGCCATGCTCGGCTCCGATGCCTTTCCACCACTGGATGGAAGCATCCTGCTGCTGGAGGACGTCAACGAAAAGTCCTATCGCATCGATCGCCTGCTGGTTCAACTCAAACGGGCCGGCGTGTTCGAGCGCGTGGCGGGCGTGGCCCTGGGACGTTTCAGCAAATCGGCGCCTGACGACGACGGCACCACCATCGAGCAGGTCCTGGCCGAGGAACTGGCCGCCCTGGGCAAACCCGCGGTGGCGGGCCTTCCCATCGGCCACGACGGTGACAACGTGCCCCTGCGCATGGGTTCGCCGGTGCGTCTCGAAGCCACCATCCCCAGCCGGGGCAGCCTGAGTGGAGAATAACCCGCCGCCCGTTACAATGGTCAGCTCGTGCGGGCGATTAGCTCAGTTGGCTCCCCTGGAAATCCGTAAGAGCTTCAAGTCACATCACTTGCGCCATTGCTTCGCGGCGCGTCTTGTACCCGGTACAGTACGACCTGAATAGCATGAATTGGGGTGGTTATTCGCGCCTTTTTTGGCGTTTTGAGAGGTGGTTCGGCAGCCTTGCTGAACTTTCCGCGATGAACGCGGTCAGCGTCCAGTTCGTCCACGGTGAATACAGGATGTCGGGCGAGGAACGCTTGCATGTTGACCCATCACTTGACGATCTGACCATAAACCAAGGCATATACGCTAACTATCTGGTGGCATGTTCAAGCATCGGCCAGCCCAAACCCATGACTTGACTATTATACCACAAAGTAAGGTTAAAAACTAACTTTATGGCATGATGTTGAAGTTATAGCGGCTGCAGGGCCTTTGATCAGCAGGAGGCGGGTAATGGACAGCACACACGTCACCGTGCAGATCACCCGCCTCAGCGGGCGGGGGTACACCGTCGTCCCCAAACCGGCATCAGTGGCGATGCCTGGTGGAATGGAGTGGTGCACCCGCCGAACCCATCGGCAGGAACTCGGCATCAGCAACGCACGAGCCGATTGATGTCGGCAGCCTGACGGCGCAACGCTGGAACACTCTTTGCGACTGATGCGTATCGGGCACGTTGGCTGGAGCGTCCCAATTACAAGATGTTTTTTTGTAGATATTTACATTTCTCCTCATTTGACGTGGAAGAATATTCGACAGGACATCTTACAGCCCGGCTTGCGTGAAATTAAAATATCATAAAGTATAATTTATTACTTGATTTTTGATATATTTTATACGATAATATATGTATGAGCCGAGCTCCTGGCAGTTTCTGGCTGTTGCCCGCAGACATCCTCTCCACCCTGGCCGAACGTGTGCGGTTGGCGCGCGTTGATGCCCGTCTCACCCAGCAGGAACTGGCGGAGCGCGCTGGAGTATCGCCGTTGACCATTCACAAGTTGGAGGCCGGTCGCAACGTCAGCATGGAAACGTTCCTGAGCGTGATGCTCGCACTCGGTCGACTCGATGACCTTCAGCACGTGCTTGCGCCGCGCGATCTTCAGTCCCTTGACGACCTTCGCCACCGCGAGGTGTTGCGTGAGAAATCGGCCGCGTCGCGCCGACGGGTGCGCAAATGAGTGTGCGGACTCTTGAAGTTTGGGTGCGCTGGTCGCCCGACGACGAGCGAGCAGTCGGCACGCTTGCTCATGCGCCGGACGGTTATCGCTTCGAGTATGCGCCGCGGTGGCTTGATGATGGCATCGACTTGTCGCCGCGTTTTCCTCGCAATGCGGGATTGCTCGGGCCGTGGTCCATGTTGCCGGGCGTTTTCGCCGGCTCGCTGCCTGACCACTGGGGTCGATTCGTCATGGACCGGCGCGCCATGGCACGCGGCCTGCGTTTTGCCTTGGACCTCGACCGCCTCGCTTTTCTCGGTGATAACACGGCGGGGGCGCTGGTCTATCGACCGCCGCTGGAAGATGCCGAGTCGCAGACCTCGGTCGTGGAGCTGCAGGAGCTCGCCACCCAGACACAACTACTGCTGGAAGGCAAGTTGGAAGACCTCGCCGAGCAGATCACGATGGCGGGCAGTTCCATGGGCGGCACTCGGCCCAAGTATGCAGTCGGTATCAAGCGTGGTCGGTTCTACATCGGTCCAACCCCAACTGGTGCTGAGGCGTGGCTCGTGAAGTTTCCTGCCAGGTCCGACCCGGACGACATTGGAGCGGTCGAATACGCCTACATGCAGATGGCCGAACTGGCGGGATTGCAGACACCCGAGTTCCGGTTGTTCGAGGGTGGTGTCTTCGGCGTCAAACGGTTTGACCGCGACAACAATCGCCGACTGCATATACTGACCTTCGCTGATGTATTCGACATGGGCGACCTGGTGACAACCTACGCCACCGGCTACGAGGACTTGCTACGTGCGACGTGGCGCATCGCTGGTGCCCGCGCGGCGCGAGAGATGCTCGGCCGCATGGTCTTCAACCTGTTGAGCCACAACCGCGACGACCACGTCAGAAACCATGCGTTCCTCTGCGACCGGCATGGCAAGTGGACGCTCTCGCCTGTTTATGACCTGACCTTCGCCGAGGGACCAAACGGGTTGCATTCGCTGGCGCTCGGTGAGTCGCCGAACCCGACGTATGCCGACGTCAAAGCCCTTGCTGCCCGACTCAAACTTCAAGGCGTGGATGAAGCGGTCAAAGCCACCCGCAACACCCTCGCGTCATGGCCCAAACTGGCGAAGGCGGCTGGGGTGAAGGCTTCCCGTGTCAAGGAAATCACCAGCCGACTCAAGGCCGTGGATTCTGGTTTCTGAACCTGACTCCCAACCGAAATCATATTTTCATTTTGGTGGCAGGTTTGGGCCCAGAATGATGTCTGGCCACGTGGACGGCACACTCGCCGCCGGTGATGCGTTGTCCAGGTTCCATGACATTCATGTCGGCTGGCATGGCGATCTCCTCGATTTGGTTTACCTCGGCATCAGCAACGCACGAGCCGATTGATGTCGGCAGCGTGACGGCGCAACGCTGGAACACTCTTTGCGACTGGTGCGTATCGGGCACGTTGGCGAGTGACGAGCGGGGGCGAGCACCATCCGCAAACACTACACGAACAAGCACATAGTCGCCTATGCTGGCGTCGCCGATCCCAACGCCCATATCCACGGCGAATGGGACATAAGAGCAATACGGGACCACGGTCCATGGCGTATCTGGCCAGCGCACAGGTCACAAGCAAGAACCACGACAGTCACAGAGGCCATACCCATAGGCGGATAGGCGGAAAAGCGGATCGGAAAATTTTTCGCCTCCTCAGCAGAATCTATGGGTGATCTGCGGTTCGGGTAGACAGCTAAGTTGGTGATAGAGCGCGACTTGTACGGCGTCGAAGGTGCGGAAGCCGTAGGCTTTTGGCGCAATGCTTCGCCTT
>JADLFV010000106.1 GCA_020849625.1 Phycisphaeraceae bacterium | reverse complement strand
TGGCCGCGGTGTCGGGCACGTCCCAGATGGTGGAGGCGATGAAGTTGGCGGGCTGGTCGTTGGTGGTGTAGTAGTAAACCGCGGTGACCTTGCCGTCGCTGCGCAGGCCGGCCCGGACGTAACCGAGATCCCATTCGCGGCCGTCGTTGCGCAGGATGTATTCCTGCGACCAGGTGTGCCCGCCATCTTCACTGATCTTGCCGCGCAGGCCGTAGGGCGCGTTGCGATAGCCATAGACCAATGCGAGACGTTGTCCGCCCAGTCGCACGAGACTGGCGGGATTGTTGTTGCCGTCAACAGGAGTGCTGATGGTCTGCCAGGTGTTGCCGCCATCGGATGAGGATCGCAGTTCGTTCCAGTGGTGTCCATCCAATCGGCTGCGTGTGGCAGCGAGAATGGTGCCGTCATCGAGTTGGGTGACGCCGGGCATCATGGTGTATGCGGGCAGGTCGGACAGGCTGTGGCCCTGCAGCGGATCGGGAGTGAGCCAGGAAAGCTGCTGGAAAGTCTGTCCGCCGTCGCTGGTTTTGACCACCAGGGTGTTGGTGTATTCACCGCTGCTGGGCGGATAGTCGGTGCCTTGATAGAACAGCAGCAGGGTCTGGGAATCGAGCAGCAGATAGTTGGTGCGTGCGCCGAGGTAGTCCTGGCCGAAGTTGGGCAACTGGTAAGGCACGGACCAGTTGTGGCCGCGATCGTTGGATACCCAGAACGATGAGCCGCGGGCCTTGAGTGCGAAGTCAGGATCAGCGAAGTTGAAACCGCCTGGGCTGGGTACAGCCGTGGGGATGGCGGGGTAGCTGGGATCCTTGGCGTAGTTGCCGACGTTGAAGACGCCGGGGATGCTGACCTCCGGGTGCGGCTCGATGGTCCAGGTCAGGCCGCCGTCGAGACTGCGTGCGAAGTTGGTCCATTCGTAGTGGCCCCAGGCGACGTTATGCCCGGTGGAGGACTCCTCGTATTTGGTGAGTCGGAAACCGACGAGCATCTCGTCGCCCCATTGCCAGAAACCTTCGTTGGCGGGCCAGCCTGCAAACAGGGCAGGATCGGAAAAGACGATGCCGTGCTGCACATCGACCGCACCGGCCGGCAGGGCTGACAGCGCCAGCAGCATGATGGTCCCACAGCACAGACTTTTCATCGTTGGATCACTTCACACCGCATGGCGGAAAACGCAAAACGCAGAGACCGCGATCAAGCGGCCTTTGCGCGAGGAACAACTCAACGAAGCGCACGTCGGCGCAGAATCAGCGGCAGGGCCGAACCCAGCAGCAGCAGTGACGCCGGTTCGGGGATGGACGCGCCGGCCAGGGCCTCACCGAATGACACATCCGGCCCAGTGCCGAAGCCCCAGTTGTCACCGAGAATCTGCAGGTCCGCAAGATTCACGGTGCTGTCGCCGGTGAAGTCAGCTTCCGCCCAGGTGGCGGTGGTGGACTGCCAGTTATCACCGAGGATCTGAAGGTCGGAAAGATTGACCATGCCGTCTCCGTTGGCGTCGCCGGGCTGCAGGAAGCTCTGCTGCCACAGGTCATACAGCGGTCCGCTGATAAGCGTGCCGCTAGCCCCACCGTCGAGCGTGCCGGTCAGGGCGGAGTTGTAAACAGCCAGTTGATCGACGTCGCCGTCCAGTTGATGCCCGATGTTGGCGTTAGAGCCGGAGGGCGCGGTGGCGGTGGTGCCGGCTACGGATTTGGAGTCAAGCTGCAGCACACCATCGACATACATGGTGGCGGTGGCACCATCAGATACCACAGCAAACCAGTGCCAGTTGTCGTCGTCGATGCGCGTGTCGCTGAAGACGGAGATATTGGTCGGGCCCTTGACGTCGAGGATGAGTTTGCCACGGAAGCTGGCGCCGCTGCGGCCGAGCACCACGTTGAAGCCGCCCTGGTTGTGGACGCCGTTTTCAAGGACGAAGCGGTAAAGGTTGTTGCTGCTGCCGGAGTTGGGACGAACCCAGCCGGCCACGGAAAAGGCGCTGGTGCCAAAATCGAACGACGCCACATCGCCCAGGTCGATCAGATCACCGCTGGTGCTGCCGAGCGCACCGGCGTTGCCGAATCCCAGACCACTGACGCCGGCCCCGCTGGGTACGAGGCTGACCGCCCCGTTGACCGTGCCGTCCACCGACCCGATCTGATCGGGCAGCGTCGTGCCTCCTGACAGCGATTCGAAGTCCCACAGTGAAATCTGGCCTTGTGCCGTCGGGCTCAAGCTCACGACGAGCAGACCAGCCACGATGCACAGAAAACTCCAGCGAATTAAGGATGCGGTTTGTGTCAACATTTTCGACCTCCATGGTTGAATGGAAAACTGCGATGAGTGCAGACGGTAACAGCTTGACCGGCCTTGCCCGGCCGTGAGCATCTAAATAGTAGGATGAACTGCATCATCTGCTTAATCAATCGCAGTAAACGACTATTTGTAGCATTAAACAGCGAAATCGCCGTTAAACCTCTATACCCGCCGCTTCAACGCCAGCAGCCCGCCGATGCTCAGCAGCGCCAGACCGGTTGGTTCTGGAATGCTCTGCTGCCACAGGTCATACAGTTCGCCGCCGGTCAGCATGCTGCTGCCGTCGATCGTGCCTGTCAGCGCGGTGCTGTGGATCGTGATCTGGTCGAGGTCGCCGTCGAAGCCGTCACCGACGGAGAAGGCGAAACCGCTGGGGGGTGTGGCGGTGGTGCCGGTCACCGCTGCGGTGGCGGTCTGCTTGACGCCGTCAACGTACATGCTGGCGGTGGAGCCGTCGCTGACCACGGCAAACCAGTGCCAGTTGTTATCATCGATGCGTGCGTTGCTCTGGACGGTGATGTTGGTCGAGCCCTTGAGATCGAAGCCGAGCTTGCCGCGCCAGCTTTTATTGCTGGGGCCGATCCAGACGTTGTAGCCGCCGTTGTTGTGTGAACCGTTCTCGACCACCATGCGGTAGAGCGACGCGGCATTGCCGGAGTTGGGTGCGATCCACCCAGCCACGGTGAAGGCGCTGCTGCCGAAGCCGAGTGCATCAGTCGGTCCCAGCAGGTAATCGCCGGAGCTGTTGCCGACCTGGGCCGCGTTGCCGAATCCGCCGCCGGGACCTGCGCCGCTGGCCACCAGGGAGACCGAGCCGGTGACGACCAGATCGGTGCCAGCCACCTGGTCCTCAACGGTGGTGCCGCCGGCCAAGGAGTCGAAGTTCCATTCAGCGAGCACCGCTGCCTGTGCAGATATGCCGGCCAGTCCCAGCACGATGGCCGCCAGAACACCTGTTTTTTGTTGGATGATGGCTTTGGACATGATCTTTACTCCTCATGGTGGAAAAAAGTGACGTCGTCCTCTGATGATCGAATGAGGCTTGCTCTCATCGCGATAGTAGAATATAATTGAATAATCGTCTTTATCAACCGTATTATACGATTATCTATAGCATCAAACAGTTAGATTGTGCTGAAAGATCGTCTCGCGGAGCAGGTGAGCAATGATCCAGGGCCGCACCTTCAACCCGTTGATGGAAGTCGATCCGGGCCCGCTTCGCTTCAGCCTGGCGGGAAGATTCGAATCGGCCGACGACGTGGCGCTGCACGCGCATCCTTTTCACGAGTTGATCTTGGTCGTGGACGGCCAGTGTTGGATCAACGTCGGCGGCCAGCAGCGGCTGTTGGAGGCCGGCGACCTGATCGTCATCCCCCAGCACGAGCCGCACGATCAACACTCCGAACAGTTGGTCCGCACCTACTACGTCGGCGGATACTGGATGCCCGAGATGCTCAGCAACAGCCTGCGCATCATCGACATGCGCGGCGATTCGTTCGTCGGGCAGTGGATGAACGACCTGGTCAACCAGTACAAGCACGAGCATCCGCCGCAACCGGTCGTGACCTATGGCCTGCTGGCTGCGATCCTCGGCCGAGTCCGCGCCGCGGAAGAAGGATCTCTGCGCACGCGCCAGCAGAATCCGCAACTGGTGACAGCCATCCGTTACATCGAAACGCACATGGTGGACGACCTGGACGCTGCGAGCATCGCCGAACTGGCCGGTTGCAGCGCCAGCCATCTGACCGCACTGTTCCGCGACAATGTCGGCTGCGGGCCGATCTCCTATCAGATCCGTTGCCGGATGACCCTTGCCTGCAAACACCTGCTGGAGCCATACCTGAACGTCAAGCAGATCGCCCGGGCCTGTGGTTGGCGCGATGCGAACCTGTTCGTGCGCATCTTCCGACAACGCATGGGTTGTCCGCCCGGCCAGTGGCGCAAGCAACAGGTGGCGGCGCACGGTCAGAAGCAAACATCATGGTTCAAAGGAGAACCGGCGTGAGATCATCGTTATGCTGCAGCCTGGTGTTTTTTCTGTTCATTGGCGTCGGTGATGCTTCTGCTGCGCAGGAGGATGAAGCTCCGATCCAATGGTCGCAGCCCTCGACCTTTGATCCGGCCGCGCCCGGTCTGGGCCTGCCCCGCCTGCCCGGCTGCACCCACGAAATCCTCTACAACCCCGCAAAAAACACGCCCATCCGCACCATCGACGGCCGAACCGTCGAGCAGGGCTGGTACAGCCACGCCCCCGACCTGATCCCATTCGCTGACGGCGTGATCGCGGTCTGGACCAACCATCTGCGCGATGAAGGTGGTGCAGGTCAGCGTCAGCTTGCGCGTTTCGGACGCTTCGATCCGCAGGTCGGCAAAGTTGCCTGGGCCGATGAGATCGTGGAGATCGCGCCCTCGCCCGTGGTCATGGCCCGACGTCCCGAGTCCAACAACCCCGACGCCATCGACTGCCCCTACGTGCGCTGCCGGCTGGAGGTGATCGGCGGCAAGCTCTATGTCTTCGGCGAACTGAGCGCCAACGACGGCTGGAGCAACAACGTCTCCTACAACCACCTCCAGGATCGCCCCATACCAGAGGCCAACTACCGTGACGGCCGCGATCGCGATGCCGGTTTCCGCTACGACATCAAACGACACCTTGACTACCGCTATATCCAGCAGTGGCAAGTTACCGGCGACCGCCTGGAGCCAGCATCGCCGATCTATCGCACCGCGCCGCTGGTCGAGCGCATTGAAGTGACCCCCGGAAGGTTCAAGCCGGTGGTGGCGGTGTTTCCCGTGTATGCGGAGGCTGCGTCGATCGATCAAGCGCCACCGGGAATTCAGCAGGCTCTGCACGCCGAGCCCGACTTCCGCCTGCACAACGTTCCCAAGTACGCGCCCGGAACCAGCAACCTCGCTGCCGACGGCTCGCGCGGCCTGGCCCACCAGACCCAGTTCCAACGCCCCGACGGCAAATGGGTCGTCGTACGCGATCACCTGGTCAACGGCGGCTGCTACTACGCCGCGGTCAAGGACAACGTTGACGACAACTACCCGCCCGCCTTCCGCACCAACCTCTTCGGTGATGTCCAACCCGAGGCCGGCTCTCTGCCCGATGGTCGGGTGTGGCTCATAGGCAACGAAAAAACACGGCGGAACCTCTATCTGACCCTCTCCGACGACGGCATCCACTTCGACCGCAGCTGGCTGCTGGTTGATGCCGCCGTGCAACCGCTGGAAGGCCTCGGCAAAGGCCGCAATCCCGAAGGCCCGCAGTACCAGGCCGCCATCCGCCTCAGTGATCGGCTGCTGGTGATCTACAGCATCGCCAAGCAGCAGGTCGGCCTGACACAGATTCCGCTGTCCGCCTTGGACTGACCTCCGATCACCGAACATAATCCGCACAATTTTCAAAAATTTCTTAAGCTGGACCTTGACAGAACCCGAACAAGAGTTATGGTAGGGCGAACCTGACAAGTCCCTAACCAGTCGCCAAGTCAAGGAGCTGATTATTATGGTGAGCGCAACCGTCAACCCCAAATCCAACGGATCCAGCAGGCGAGGAACTGATATGAGCAAAACCGACGATTCACCCGCACGCACGCAGGCTTTGGACCGGGCTGTAGCCCAGATTGAGCGAGCCTACGGCAAGGGCTCGATCATGCGTCTCGATGACGATCCCGCCAGCGTGCCACCCGGCATCAGCACCGGCGCCATCAGCCTGGACCTGGCCCTGGGCGGCCGCGGCATCCCCCGCGGGCGGGTCATCGAGATCTTCGGCCCTGAATCCTCCGGCAAAACCACCCTCTCCCTGCACGTGATCGCCAACGCCCAGAAAGCTGGCGGCGTCGCGGCCTTCATCGATGCTGAGCATGCCCTGGACCCCTCCTGGGCCCGCCGACTCGGCGTCAACCTCGAAGATTTGCTGGTCAGTCAGCCCGACACCGGCGAGCAGGCCCTGGAAATCTGCGAGTTGCTGGTGCGCTCCAATGCTGTGGACGTGGTGGTCGTTGACTCCGTGGCCGCACTCATTCCCCGCGCTGAGATCGAAGGCGAGATGGGTGACAGCCACGTCGGCCTGCAGGCTCGCCTGATGAGCCAGGCCATGCGCAAGCTGACGGCCGCCATCGCTCGCTCCAAGTGCTCGGTGGTCTTCATCAACCAGATTCGCGAGAAGATCGGCGTCATGTTCGGCAACCCGGAAACCACCCCCGGAGGCCGGGCCCTGAAGTTTTACGCCTCGGTTCGCATCGACATTCGCCGCACCGCCAGCATCAAGGAAGGCGAAACGGCCGTGGGCAACCGCACCCGCGCCCGCGTGGTCAAGAACAAGATCGCGCCGCCGTTCCGACAGGCGGAGTTCGACATCATGTTCAACGAAGGCATCAGCGCCACAGGCGACCTGTTGGACCTGGCAGTGGAAGCTGACATCGTGCAGAAGTCGGGCGCCTGGTTCAGCTTCGGCGATGTGCGCATCGGCCAGGGACGTGAGAACTCCAAGCAGTTCCTCAAGGATAACTCCGATCTGTTCGAGGAAATCCGCCGCAAGGTGATGGAGGTCAAGCACGTGCCCGCCGTGGCCGCTGAAACTGCGGAGGTTGAGGCATCTGTGGACGAATAATTCTCCGCGCCTGCTGCCCGCCGTAACAGCAGCGCCGGCGCAGATCAGTCCATTCGCCGGAGGCCGCATTCGGCGGAGGCGGGTTTACTGGCCATCACCGACGGCTCACGATCACCAGACTACAACAGCCGCCTCGAGGAGGAGCGAAGCGGCTGTTGCAGAGGAGAGTGAAGGTTGTAATGCGGTTGTGCGCTTATCATCGGGATTCCGTTTGCAGCTTGTGCGTCCATTTGCCCGTTAGCCCCGGGTTTTGTCCGGGATACCCCAGCAGAACCGGGGACTGATGGTGGGGATCGCACGCGGAGCAAACGTGATCCGTATCACTGATCGCAGTCTCGTGGCAGGCTCATGCTGATCACATGGATCAGCGCTGAACTGGCGGCTCAGTGACTGTGGTTGGTCTTGCCGTTGCGGCCAAGGCGGTGGCTGATGGCTCGGGCCAGCTTCTCAGCCGCCCGGTTGACCGTGTCATAAATATCGTCCCCACGGTGTGTGACGGCCAGCGGATCGCACCCGGCCAGACGCGCTTCCATCACACATCGCCGGTCCGATTGGCCTTTGCGTTTGCTCTTGTCGTCGCGCAGATGGACCTCCACCCGCGTCACCCGCTCCTGGCGGTGTTTCAGGGCATGATTCACGCGATCAATCACGTGCTCGCTGAGCGTGGGACTGACCTCAACGTCTCCGTAGTTGACCTGTATTTGCATCAGTAGCTCCTGTAAAGGTGTCTGACAATGGTACGCAGCCGGGACACAAAAGTTCAACGTTTTGACCGGCCGATTCATTCCATGGGTGTAACTGACCTCAACACGGGGTTTATGACGATAAGAATTCCATGGCCGGTCCCGATTACATTGTCGATATCGACAGTCTGCAGCCTGCGGAGCGGGCGGGGCGGGACGCGGACGGGCACGATTTGGCCCTGTCGCAGAGCGGCCGAACGGCCCGACCCTGGCTGGCGGTGTTGTGGAGATGCTGCTCGACCTACAGCCGGATTTACCGCAATGCGACCGCCGACGCCTATGAGGGGCGCTGTCCGCGCTGCGGCCGGGCGGTGCACATCCGCATCGGACCCACAGGCACACATGCACGTTTCTTCGAAGCGAGCTGAACTGTCGGCTACCTTCGCGTCATCCGCAAACTCGAAACCCGAAACACAAAACTGGAAATAAACCCCAAACCCCAAACCTCAAAATACACCGAGTAGTAGCTTTTTCGTGTTCAAGTTTTGAGTTTATTTCGGGTTTAGCGGCTAACAGCCGCTGTTGAAGCCGTCGAGTTTCGGGTTTCGGGTTTTTGCCCACCTCAATAGGCTGTTCAAATCGGTCTGACGCCTTCTCGCGGTCCGTGGCCGGGCATGATGGGATCGCGTTGGCTGGCGAGGTCCTCGATACCGAGGCACTGCTGCTGGCGGCGAAGTTCGCGCTTCAGCAGCTTCTCCTGGCGCGAGGTTTTGGTCTTGACCGTGCGAACCCGCAGACTCGGTGCAACGATGCCGGCTGCCAGCGCCGCTTCGAAGCAGCAAGCCAGCACGCGCGGCTGGTCGTAGAGGCCGCTGTGCATCGACGCAAGCGTGGCGCCGATCAGCAACAGCGCCAGCAGGGCGGCCGACCAATGCCCGCGCATCACCAGCAGCGGCAATCCCACGATCGCCGCCAGGGCCAGCAGCAGATTGAATCCAATCCAGGACATGGCCAGCAGGCTGGCGATCAGATCGCTGCTTTCCGTCGTCACACTCGCAGCCAATCCTTCGGTGAGAATGCGCTGCTGCACCAGCGGCGGCTGATACGTCATGCCGACCTGCCGGTACAGTTCACCCAGCGAATGCCCGGTGGTCAGGTGCGCCGCATGACGCCACATCATGACCAGATAAGCAGTCGGATTCTCACGGATGGTCTGGCCGGTCAGGCGATCTATCGCAGCCAGCACGTTTTCATCCGTCTGGCGGGCGGCCACAAGTTCGCTGGTCAGCGTCCGCTCAGCACTGTCTGCCGGCAGTCTGCGCATGTCGGCGACGGTGTGGTAGTAACCATCGATAATCGGCTGGCTGGAGAGGATCGGCCCGGCGCCGACAATGAAATTGCGCGCCATCCACAGACCCGGCGGCAGACAGCCGGCCACCACCATCACCACCGCGGCCGCCACCATGCTCAACCGGCGCACCCTCAGCATCGACCACAATCCCAACAGCGCCAGCAACACCAGGGCATACGGCTGCACCAGAGCGGCGGCCCCCATCAGCAATCCGCCGATGGCCATCGACGCGGTGGGCTGCTTCTCGCTGGAGACGATCAGCCACAGCCCGCCCAGCATCAACGTCAGCCACAGAACCTGCGGCAGCAGCACGTTGCTCATGGTCACCATGCCCGGATGGATGGCGACGACGACGCCGGCCAGCAGTCCCGCCGTGGTGGACTTGAGCAGTGTCGAAGTCAGCTTGTAAGTCAGCACCACGCACAACGCGCTGAGCAGGCTCTGGATGATGAGCACCGCGCCCGCTCCAAATCCGACCGACTGGATCGCCGCCAGGAATGCGGGATAGCCGGGCGTCAGGTAAATCTCCGGTTGCTTACCGTTGGGCTGAGGCGATTCGAGTTGGCCGGCTTCGCTGCGCAGCTGATCAACCGTGGTCATTGGGCTCTGGGGGTCGATCGTGTCAACGGCGAAGGCGTGATCGCTGATGAGATTGGCCGCCAGCATTTCGTAGCGGGTGGAGTCTGGATGTTGAGCCAGGGATGTATCCGCGGCTGGACCGAGTGCAAACACCAGCAGCCGCAGTCCCAAAGCGGTCAGCACCAGCAGCCCCAGCCACCATGCGGCTGAAGTGCGATTTTCGATCTCGATGTGATGTGCATCGGGATCGGCGTGTCCGTCCAGCGGCATCATCGGACGCGTATCTTCAATGCTGCTCATGAGTCAGCTCCGTCGTGGTCAGCCCGGACGAGCAATTTCCGGATCGAGCGAGCTTTAACGTCGTGGCTGTCTGCCAGCCGTTCAGGTTGATGCGGCCGACAGGCGCGCAGACCGCACCCGAATCTGCCTCCTCCGAACCCGGTGCAGCCCGTTCATCGTCGTCGTGGCGCCCGGGAAACTTGGGACTGGATATGGTTAAGGCGGATAAATTCGAGAGGCGGACTTTTACCTATTCGCTAAATCCGCTATTATCGGGTGAACAAAGTGGAATGCGATGGTCCGTTTTCACTGTCACCCGTTCGGGTGCGTGCGAACCATGACGGCCGATCAATCAGGAGCGAAAGATTGGGCCGGCTTCAACTCCGTTTTCCGCGGTGATCAACATGCCCACACATCAGACTACCGTTTCCGATCAGCCCGGAAGCATCCTTATCGCGGAGGACGAGCACCTGTTGGCCGCCAATCTGTCGCGGCAACTGGGCGAGCTGGGCTTCCGCGTGGTGGGGCCGGTCGCCAATGGGCGAGCGGCGCTGGAATTAGCTGAGCGCGATCGCCCGGACCTGGCGCTGCTGGACCTGTGCATGCCGGAGATGGACGGCATCGAGGCCGCCCGGGTGCTGTACGAGAAGCATCACGTTCCCGTTGTGGTGCTGACCGCCCACTCTGACGACAGCTACGTCAACTCTGCTCAGAATGCGGGCGTGTTCGGCTATCTGCTCAAGCCAACCGAGGGCGATCGTCTGCGCGTGGCGATCCGCATCGCCTGGGGCCGCTACCAGGATCAGCAGAAGCTCAGCGGCGACGTGGACAAGCTGGAGCGCAAGCTGGAAGAGCGCAAGATCATCGAGCGGGCCAAGGGCCTGCTGATGCAGAAGCTGCAGCTCAGCGAGCCGGACGCCATGAAGCGGCTGCAGAAACAGGCGCGCGACAATCGGCGGCCGATGGCGGAACTGGCGCGCTCCATCATCGAAGCGGAACAGATGATGGGCCAGTGACGCAAAGTAACGGGGCATCGGATGAAACCGAACCACACGGTTTCCAGTTACAAACTCCTGCCTCGGGGCGTGCCGACTTCAGTCGGCATGTCTGGATGACCGCATCCATGCAAAAAGCCCGCGGCACGCGCCACGGGCTTGGGGTTAGGGCGGTGTTGCGAGAACACCGCGGGGCGTCGGGATGAATCGTGGCCTTGGGCGCAAGCTGGAAGCCCACGGCCGATCACCGTGGGCTTCGATAACTTGAATGCATCAGTGTCTTGAATGCATCAGTTTTCCGCCGGTGGCGGCGGGGGCTGGTCGCCCTGGCGCCGGCGGGGTTGCTCGCCTTCAGGACGCTGGCCGCCGTCTCGCCTCCAGTTCATTCGAGGCTGATCGCCGTCCTGCCCATCGCGGCCGCCCATCATGTCTCCGGGAGGCGGAGGCGGACCCTGCTCCTTCATTTTCTCGATGTTCGCTTCCAACTGTGCTTTCTGGTCGTCGGTCAGGATCGATTTGATCTTCTCAGCCGTGTCCTTGGGACCGCCGGGGGCGTTTTCCATCAGATTGCGCATCTTTTCCTCTGCCCGGCGCAGGGCTTCGCGGGCTTTATCAACCTCATCCTGAGCAGCCTTCACCTCGTCCTTGTGTTCGTTGCGCCACGCTTCGCGCTGTTCGCGCGATTCCTGCATGATCTGCTTGACCTGCTCGCGCTGTTCGTCGGTCAACTCGATCCCGCGCAACAGGGCGAAGGAGCCGCCGGGACGCATACCGTCTCGCATGCCCTCGCGCATATCGCCGCGCATATCACCCCGCCTGTCGTCCTGGCCGTCTTGCGGGGGACGCCAGTCGCCGCGACGCTGCGGGGCATTGGCCTGATCATTCTGCTGAGCGGTTTGCGGCGGAGGCGCTTCCTTCTCCGTCTGAGCCATGCACACGCCGCCGCCTGTCATTGCCACGGCCAGTGCCGATCCAGCGATGATTCGATGTAGCCTGTTCACGGTGCAATCCTTTCCGGGCTGGTGAGCCCAATGTTTGCCTTGCCTGTCCGCTGATTCAACGCACGATTGATTCGAATATTGCCCGCACTCTGACGTACCCCTAGAATTGCTCCCCCACCCAGGGTCGTGCCCAATAAGGAGTCTGCCATGCCAGCACCCAACCAGCCGCCGCAACCGCAAGCCATTCCCGGCGTCAAACACATCATCGCGGTGGGGGCCGGCAAGGGTGGCGTGGGCAAATCGACCATTGCCGTCAACCTGGCTGTGGCACTGGCCCGCAAGGGTCTGCGCATGGGGCTGCTTGACGGCGATATCTACGGCCCGTCGCTGCCCACCATGCTCGGCCTGCACGATGCCACCCCGCACTCCCACGAGCACACCATCTACCCCTTCGAAATCCACGGCCTCAAAGCCATGACCATCGGCGTGCTGGTCGAGGACGACAAACCCCTGATCTGGCGCGGCCCTATGGCTCACAGCGCTTTTCAGCAGTTGGTCACCCAGACCGCCTGGGGCGAACTCGACTGCCTGATCATCGACCTGCCGCCCGGCACCGGCGACGTGCCGCTGACCATGAGCCAGATTCTGCCGCTGACCGGCGCGGTGATCGTCTGCACCCCGCAGAAGGTCGCCCAGGACGACGCCCGCCGCGCCCTGGCCATGTTCCGTCAGCTCGGCATCGAGGTGCTGGGCATCGTCGAGAACATGAGCTACTTCATCGGCGACGACGGCAAGGAGTACGACCTGTTCGGCAAAGGTGGCGCGGAGATGATGGCCCGTTCGCTGGGCTCGCCCTTCCTGGGCAGCGTGCCGATCAACACCGCCCTTCGCCGCAACTGCGACGGCGGCAACCCCGGGGCCAACTTCCACGATCCGCAACTGGCCGAAGCATTCAACCACGTGGCCCAGCAGGTGCAGCAGCAGGTGGCGGTGCTCAAGCTGGACCAGCCCGAACTGACCGTGCACTGAGGCAACCGCGGATGGAGCGGACGGAGAAAAAAATTAGCCACTGATGAACACAGATGAACACGGATTAAAGACAAGGATCACAACATCAATGCCTTTGCATCCGCGCCCATCCGTGTTCATCCGTGGCTAATTCCAATCCGTGGTTAACCGAATCGCCGATCCTTCAACGCGGGGAATTTCGCGCGGCAGTCTTTGAGATAGTCCAGGTCGATTTCCGCTTCGATCACGCATTCACCGTCACTGGCTTCCGCGAGCGTTCGGCCGCGCGGATCGATGATCATGCTCTGGCCGCTGTAGGTTTCCTTGGGGGCACTGCCACAGCGGTTGCAGCCGGCGACGTAGCTCTGGTTTTCGATGGCCCGTGCCCGCAGCAGCGTGATCCAGTGTTCCTGCCGCGAGGTCGGCCAGTCGGCGATCACCGATAACACCGTTGCCCCGTGATCGATTGCCCGCCGAAACACCTCCGCGAAACGCAGGTCGTAGCAGACGAACGGCGACACCACCGCGCCACCCCAGGCGAATGTTTGCACATCACTTCCAGCGGTGAAATGTTCCGGCTCGCCGCCGAAGGTGAAGCTGTGCAGCTTGGTGAACGTGCAAATGATTGAGCCATCGGGGCTGAAGGTGACCGATTGGTTACGCCCGCGCCCGTCACTGCCGCGGCGCACGAGTCCAGCCGCCAGGTAGATGTCATGGCGGCGGGCCTGATCGATGAAGAACGCATCATCATCGCTGGCCGTGGCGTTCACGTTCATGCTGAAACCGCTCAGGCACATCTCCGGCAGCAGCACCAGACTTCCCGCCCCCGGAAGTGCATCATTCAGCAGGGCGGCGATCTTCTTTTCATTCCTGGGCCGGTCTTCCCAGGCGATGTCGTACTGGCAGCAGTAGATTCGCATGCGTGCATTCTATCGCTTCGGTTACACTAGCCCGCCATGCCCATGCCGAAACCGATCGTGAAGCGCGTTCGCCAACTCCGCCGCCGTCTCGGCGAGCAGGGCGATGGTTTGTTGGTCTGTCATGCTCTGGACATCCACTACCTGACCGGCTTCTACGGCCGCGACTCCTGGGCCTATGTCCCCCTGCACGGCGGGCCGCTGCACATCATCAGTGATTCACGCTACCAGGAGCAGATTCAACGCGACGCCCCGCACGCCAAAGTCTGGATCCGCGACGGAGCGCTCAGCGTGGAATTGGCTAAAGTCACCCGCAAGCTCAAGCCCAGGCGCATCCTGCTGCAACGCGATTACGTCACGCTCAACCAGCACAAGGCGCTGGCCAAACAACTGGGATCGCGGCGATTGCGCGCCATCGACGACGGCCTGCTCGAGCAGCGCTCGATCAAGGACGACGACGAACTGCGCCTGATCCGCAAGGCGATTGCCATTTCGCAGCAGGCGTTCGAGCAGCTTCGCCGCTTCGCCAGGCCCGGCATGACCGAATCTCAGGTTGGCGCGTATCTGGATTACCAACTCAAGTGCCTGGGCGCCGAGGGTCCGAGCTTTCAGACCATCGTGGCTGCTGACGCCAACTCGGCCCTGCCGCATGCGGTGCCGGGGCCGAAGCGATTGGGCAAGCGCAGCCTGGTGCAGATCGACTGGGGCGCGACCTATCACGGTTACTGCGGTGATCTTTCCCGCATGATCAGCACGGGGCCGATCTCGAAGAAACTGCGCGAGATTTACGCCATCGTGCTCGAGGCGCAGCAGGCGGCCATCGAGGTGGTGGCCCCCGGAAGAAGTTTTGCGGACATAGACCGTGCCGCGCGGGATGTCATCGAAAAGGCCGGTTACGGTCAGCAGTTCGGCCACGGCCTGGGCCACGGCATCGGGCTGAACATTCACGAGTTGCCGGTGGTTTCCGGACGCTATGACAAGCCGGCCGTGGTGGGCCAGGTGGTCACCATCGAGCCTGGAATCTATCTGCCGGGGGTGGGCGGCGTGCGCATCGAGGACGACCTGCTGGTGACTCCGCGCGGGCGGCGTGTGCTGAGCGATTTGCCCAAGACGCTCGAATCCACGATGATTTGAGCGCTAACCCGATGGAATGGTCACCATGGTCGATCTGAAAACATTGCGTCAACTGATCAAGCTGATGACGGACAACGATCTGTCGGAGCTGGACCTGGAGGACAAGGGCGGCGAAAAAATTCGCCTCAAGCGCGGCGCCCCCGCCCCCGGAAGCGCGCCGGGAGGCGTGCCATATCTGGTCGCTCCGCCTGCCGCGTCACCTGCTGCCACTTCTTCCGGGGGCGGGGGTGGGGATGATCTGGGCGGGCTGGTGGAGATTCAGAGTCCGATGGTCGGAACCTACTTCGCAGCCCCGAGTCCCGATGCCGAGGCTTTCGTCACCGTCGGCGCCAAGGTCGGGCCGGAGACCGTGGTGTGCATCATCGAGGCCATGAAGGTCTTCAACGAAGTCAAGGCCGAACTCAGCGGCACGATCCAGAAGGTGCTGGTCGAGAACGGCCAGGCGGTGGAGTTCGGTCAGCCGCTGTATCTGGTCAAGCCATGAGAGGTCTGAGGGGTGAGGCCTGAGGCTTGAGCCTCTCAGACGCCCGATCACCCTGAACTTTATTGCTCAACCCTCAAACCACAAGCCTCATCCCTCACGCCTATGTTCAGCCGCATTCTGATCGCCAATCGAGGTGAAATCGCCGTCCGCGTGATCCGCGCGGCGCGGGAGATGGGCATTGAGACGGTGGCGGTGTTCTCCAGCGCCGACCGCACCTGCCGCCACGTCAAGATGGCCGACCGCGCCATCTGCATCGGTTCGGCCCGCTCGGCCGACAGCTACCTCAACATCGCCCGCATCATCGCCGCCGCCGAGGTCTGTGACGCCGACGCCATTCATCCCGGCTACGGCTTCCTGGCGGAGAACGCCCACTTCGCCGAGGTCTGCCGCTCCTGCAACATCGAGTTCATCGGCCCCAGCGTCGAGAGCATGCGCCTGCTCGGCGACAAAGTCGCCTGTAAGCAGTTGGCCCTGAAGAACAAGGTGCCCACCGCCAGCGGCTCCAAGGGCCGCATCGAGTCGGAAGACAATGCGATCAGCACCGCCCGCGAGATCGGCTACCCGGTGATCATCACGGCTGCGGCCGGCGGCGGGGGACGCGGCATGCGCGTGGCCCACAACGATATGTCCCTGCGCCACGGCTACCGCGCCGCACGCACCGAGGCCGAAGGCGCCTTCGGCGATCCCAGCGTTTACATCGAAAAGTTCATCGAGCACGCCCGCCACGTCGAGGTGCAGATCCTGGGTGATCAGCACGGCAACGTCGTGCACCTGTTCGAGCGCGACTGCACCATGCAGCGCCGCCATCAGAAACTGATCGAGGAAGCGCCCTGCCCGCTGCTGAGCGATGAGCAACGCGATGAGCTTTGCAAGTCCGCGGTGCGCCTGTGCAAGGCTGCCCGCTACTTCTCGGCCGGGACCGTCGAGTACCTGATGGACCGCGATGCAAACTTTTACCTGATGGAAGTCAACACCCGCGTGCAGGTCGAGCACCCGGTGACCGAGATGATCACCGGCATGGACATCGTCAAGGAGCAGATTCGCGTCGCGGCCGGTGAAAAGCTCGCGGTCACGCAGCGCCAGATCAAACGCTCCGGGCACGCCATCGAGCTGCGCATCAATGCCGAAGACCCTCGCCGCAATTTCGCGCCTTCGGCCGGCCGCATCGAACACTGGGCCCTGCCCGGCGGCCCCGGCGTGCGCGTGGACACGCATTGCTACAGCGGTTACACCGTGCCGCCGCACTATGACTCGCTGATCGCCAAGCTGATCACCTACGGCCAGACACGCGATGTGGCGATCGCCACCGCCCTGCGTGCTCTCAGTGAATACGAGGTCGAGCCGATCAAAACCACCATCCCCCTGCACCAGGACCTGCTGCGCAACGGCGACTTCCATGCCAGCAAGACCGACATCCACTTCGTGGAGCGACTGCTGAGTTCCTGAATATGAAATTGACCTTCTTGGGCGCCAATCGTCAGGTCACCGGTTCTAGCTATCTGCTGGAGGCCGGCGGTCTGAGGTTGATGATCGACCGCGGACTTTTTCAGGAATATCAGTTCCGGGAACGCAACTGGTCCAAGCCCACCTTCGACCCTGCCAGCATTGACGCACTTCTGCTGACGCACGCACACCTGGATCACTGCGGCCTGCTGCCGCGCCTGGTCGCACAGGGATTCAAAGGCCCGATCCACTGCACGGAGCCGACCGTCGAGTTGGCCAAAATCGTCATGGAGGACTCGGCACGCATTCAACAGGAAGACGTCGCCTTCAAGCGAAAACGTCACATCAAGGAGGGTCGCAGCTCGCCACACCCTTACGCGCCGCTTTACACCATCGAAGACGCCCGGAAGGTCGGCCCCCTGATGCGCGGTGTACGCTACGATCAACCAGTCGCGCTCAACCATGCGGTCACGGTGCGCTTCCACGATGCCGGGCACATCCTCGGCTCGGCCATGCTCCTGATCGAGGTGCGCGAGAACGGCTCGACCCGCCGCCTCGTCTTCTCCGGCGATCTTGGCCAGCCCAATGTGCCCATCGTCGATGATCCGACGATCATCGAGGCGGCCGACGTCGTGGTGATGGAATCGACCTACGGTGACCGCGATCACGATCGGCACGAAACAATTCTGGATCAGTTGGCAGAGGTCATCAACCGGGCAGCCGAGCGGCACGGACTGGTGCTGATCCCGACGTTCGCCATCGAACGGGCCCAGGAAGTGCTGTTGCACCTGGCGTTGCTGCTCAATGCCGGTCGCATTCCGCGCATGGCGACGTTCCTTGATTCACCCATGGCCGTCAACGTCACCGAGGTCTTCCGCCGCCATCACGACTACATGGATCAACCGACGCGGGAGCTTCTGAACAGCGACAAACTCGACGAGGCGTGGAAGCAACTGCACATGCTGCGCAGCAGCGAAGAATCCAAGCAGCTCAACGACCGCAAAGGCCCCGGCATCATCATGGCCGGCTCCGGCATGTGCACCGGCGGTCGCATCAAGCATCACCTGGCCAATCACATGGGCACGCCGCAGAACATCATCCTGTTCGTCGGCTACCAGGCGGTGGGCACGCTGGGGCGGCAGATACTCGACGGCAAAACCAAGGTGCGCCTCTTCGGCGTGCCGCGCGACGTGCTGGCCGAAGTGCAGCGCGTCGAGGGCTTGTCCGCTCACGCCGGTCGCAGCGATCTGCTGGGCTGGCTCAGGCACTATCGCAAGCCGCCGAAGCAACTGTTCCTGACTCACGGTGATGAGCGCGTCAGCGAAGTGCTGGCCGAGCAGGTGCGCTCGCGGATGGGCTGGAATGTCTCAGTGCCGGCGTATGGCGATACGGTGCGGTTGTGATGGCAGGCCCAGCCAGAATGGCTGGGCTATATAACCAATGGTGCTACTTTTACAACACAAAATCGGCGATGCTGAAGAGGGGCCGGTCGTCGTCATGGGTGCGGTCGGCGTTGGTGTCGAGCATCAGGTTGAACGCGGCGATCGTCCAGC
>JADLFV010000105.1 GCA_020849625.1 Phycisphaeraceae bacterium | reverse complement strand
GCCATCGGCTTGACGTACGTCCGCCCGTGCCCGGATTCCAAGCGTTCAGAAACCCCCGCCCCCCGGAAGTTGAAAAAATACTTCCGGGGGCGGAGGCTGACAGGCGCGTCGCCTACCGGCTCTATGGAGCCTTGCCGACGCTGGCCTTCCTGTTGTGTCGCTTCGCTGCGCGCGTGGCGGATTTGAGCCGATCGGATCCGTCACGGCGCGGCGAGGCGAATTTTTCAATTTTCGAATGTCGAATTTCGAATGGCGAATGTTGTTGCAGGAGGCATGGGACGTATCGAATGCAATTCGAAATTCGAAATTCCCTCTCAGGCGGTGGGGGGCAGGTCGGTGGGTCGGTCGCTGCGGACGACGGCCCGGCGGCACAGGGCGCTGAGGTTGTCCAGCGTGCGGCTCAGATCGCCGCTCTGCGTTGCCGGTTCGCTGGTGTCGTTGGGAGTGGATTGCAGTTCGCGTTCGGTTTCCGCGGCTTCGCGCGAGATGGCCACGAAGCCGTGACTGCCGGCCGAGCGCTTCAGATCGCCGATGAGTTTTTCGAGTTGGGCAAGATCGTGCAGACGAGCGGCGTCGAGCATTTCGCTGATGCGCTGGGGCAGTTGCTCGACGAAGCAGGCCAGCATCTGTTGCATCTGCGGAAACGCGGCCAGATCGCTGACCACGGGCTGAAAGTCATCGGGCAATTCGTCGGGACTTTGGATTTCCCGAGCGGGTTGCTGCAGCAGGTTGACGGCCGCGTCGAGCAACTGGTTACTGCCGGCCGTCGGGTCCAGCATCAGGTCGGCCCCGGCTTCCAGAGCGTCGTTCTGCTGCTGCATGTCGCCCAGCGCCAGAATCGGGCCATGGTAGAGCTGCTCGCGCAGCAGGCGACAGAGGTGCGGGCCGCTGTCGTGATCCAGAACCAGACGAACGATCACCAGGTCGAACGGTTGCGAACTTTCGATGGCGGCATGGCAGCGGAAGGCCACCTGATTGGCATCGCTGGCGAAGCGCACCGCAGCCCCGGCATCGCGCAGGACACTGGCCACGGACAGGTTGAACGGGGGCTGGTCGTCGATCAGCAGCACGTTGCGGCCGGCCAGAACGGGCGTGGCGGTGAGGGACAACCGGAATGGCTGGCTCTTGGATTCAGTCATCATCCAGGCTCCGCGTAATCCTATCTCCAGCGCCTTATCGGTCAGGCAGCGGGGTGGATTAACCCGGGGACGCAAAAGCGGAAAACGAAAGGCGAAAATTCCATGGGGCGTCTGATGCGAGCCCGGGGCGAATGGGGCCGGTGCTCAGCGATGCGGCTGCGGATGGGCCTGCTGTTCGACCATGTCATTGAGATGTTGGCCGGCCTCCAGCGTGGCCTGGCGGTTGGCGTGGTCGCGCTGCGGCTCAGTCATGGTCAGATTCAGTTGGAAGATGCGGGCCAGGTCGTGAACCTGTTTGCGCATCTGTGGCAGGGCCTTGTCAACCAGTTGCGGATCGTGCAGGTCGAACTTGGGCAGCAACTGCTCCAGCAGCATGGCGCTGCGTGAGGCCTGGAAGCCGGAGGCCCGGCAGCCCAGCAGCTCGATGGCGCGGGCTTCATCGCAGGCGCGTCCGTTACTGGGGTAAGCCAGGGCGCGGGGGTAGCGCTCGATGTAAGACGGGCAGCGCATGATCTGCAGAGCCCAGAGAGTGACCTGATGATGATCGACGTAGAGCGTCTTGCGTTCGCGTTGGGCGAGCATGAGCGGTCGCAGGCGCGAGCCGAGGATCTGGGAGTATGCGGCCCCCAATCCACCGCACAGCAGCAGTGCGCCCAGCCCGAGCACCAGGCCGCAGACCATGTGTTCGCCGCCGGCATTTTTCTGCTGGGGCTCATCGCTGTGCATTTGCGGGATCAGCCAGTTGCCGGCCGCGGCGCAGCCGAAGATGTAGCGCCACAGGTCGCTGCGGTGGGTCAGATACGGCTTGGCTGCCAGCGGACCGGTGAGCATCACCGCCAGCACCAGGGCCTGCACCTGGCGCACGCCCAGCATGGCCACCGCGCGGTCGATGGAGCTGATCTCCTGCGGGTCGCTCTCGGCGCTGCCGGCGTTGCGGCGGGCCAGGTTGGCCACAGCCACCACCTTGGCGCTGATGAACGGATCGCCGGCCAGCACCTTGGCGATGCTGGAGAAGTTGCACTGCGGATCGCGCATCATCTCCAGGGCTCGGTAGCAGACTGAAGGGTTGAGCACCCGGTTGACGTTGTCGCTGAGTTGGCGGCTTACCCAATTGAGGTCTATCACGGTCATGGTGATGTCTCGTGACCCCGCAAGTTGTCGTTATTGTTTATCGACTCGTCAGGGCGGATCATTACGCCCGGCGCAGCCAGAGCACGAAAATGAGTGTTTTCCCCAACAGGAAAGGATGTTATGGGGCGGGCGACATACCCTGTTGAGGTAGGGAATCGACCTCGGCGGGCAATGGTTGCGGGGGTTGCGGGGATTCCGGGGGCGGGGCCATCCACCAGGCCAGCGCCACGTCCCAGGATTCGTCGAAGGCGTCCTGCCGTCGCACAAGCTCCAGGCGATAGCGACCGGCCGGCAACTGGCGCAGATGGATCAGCTCGACGTTGTCAACCTGGCTGATGCTTGCCGCCAGTTGCTGCGAAGTGCCGTCGTCTTCGTAGCGATGCAGCAGCAGATCGAAGTTGGCCACGCGCGGCACATCCAGCCAGACATCCTCATTGCCGCCGAAAAGCTTGGCGACGCGTCCGTCGATGCGGCGGTTCCAGACGATGACGAACGTCGCATCGCACCACGGCCGGGCTGTCTCAAAGCGATAGCTGCGTTGCTGATCCGCGCCAAGTGTCACCAGGTCCCAACCGAACGGCCGCAGCAGATGCGCCCCGTGGATCGGCCCGGCATCCAGTGCCGCCAAGGCGCGGTCCACGTTGACCACGCCCGCGCCCAGGTGTTCATCCAGCGGCTTGCCCGCGGCGGGAGACCATCGATCCGTTTTGACCGCACCGGCCAGCAGCACCGCTTTGATCGTTTCGCTCATGCGGGCGCGGGGATCGTCCATGGTGCCGGCACGCTCCAGCAGCATGGCGCAACAGCCTGTGACGGCGGAGGTGCTGAAGCTGGTCAACTCGCGCGGGCCGACGATGTCGGGCTTACAGCGGCCGCTGACTTCGATGCGCGTGTATCCGCCGGAGGAATCGCCGCCGCCCGATGCGGTTCCCACGGCAATGATGTTGTAGGCGGAGCAGAGCAGAGCGGGCACGGTGCTGTCGCGGCCGTTGTTGACGCCGGCACACATCACCACGTCATGCTGATCGATCAGCCAGTCCACGCGGCGCAGGGCGTGCATAGCCATGGGGGAAGCGGCACTGATCCAGGAGTGATTGAACAGTTGCAGGCCGGTGTCGCGTGGCGGTTCGGCTTTGCCCACGTTGAGGCATCCGTCGGTCAGAAAACTGGCTGCCAGAAAGCTGTTGATGACCTTGACGCCGGGCGCGATGCCGCCGGGACCGAAGGCGACTGATGCGCCGTAAGTGGCGTGGCCGGAGGCGGGGGCTTGACCGCTGTGCATCACGACGGTCACGCCGGCCAGTCGCTTATCGTTGGCGTCGGGCGCGTAACCGCCGTTCATGGAGCCCTCGACGTAGCCGACCGCCACGTTGCGGCCGAGGGGCAGATCCATTCGCAGTCGCTGATAGGCGGCATCGAAACCCACCATTTGCCGCCAGGTCTGGGGCGGCGGGGCGGGGGGTGAGTCCTGTGCTTGGAGCGGGTTGGCCTGCGGTTGCGCCACGGCGGCGGCGGGCCAGAGCAGGCTCAGGATCAACAGCGTGTGACGAATGATCATTCGGCAAACACCCGCGTAACGTTGCCCGCCTGTTCCGCCAGTTCCCGCACATGCGGGCGCGGCGCGACCAGCAGCGCTTGGGTGGCCTGCCGCCACACGGGCAGGTCCATCTTCGAGTCGCCGATGTAATCGTACGCTTCGACGCCCAGTTGCTCGCGGATCGCCCGCATTTTGGCTTGGCCTCGCAGGTTTTCGCCGTCATCCGTGGCGATGATGCGGTCGAAGCAGCCCAGGTAATCAGCCATCTGCCTGGCGACTTTGATATTTGACGCCGTGGCCAGCACGGTCAGCCGCCCCGCAGCCCGCTGCTGTTTGACGAACTCGATCACCTGCGGCCGCCATGGCAACTTCTCGGGATCCAGCGTGATGCGCATCGCCACATGTCGCTTGAAGTGGACCAGCCCACCCAGCATCCACCAGCCCAGCGCCACCACCATCCACGGCCGACTTCGCAGCAGCAGCCTGATCGAGGTCATCATGGTGTCGGCAGCCAGCAGCGTGCCGTCCATATCCACGCACAGCGGGCGATCTCTGTCGCTTGCATTCACCGTCGTGCTCATGCTTCCAACCCCGCGATGATCGCCTCGGCGACGTGCCGGCCCATGGCGCGGTAACGCTCGATGTTCTCATCAACCCGATGCGTCGTCTCATACGTCATGGCGAAACCCGCATCGTGATCGAGAATCGCCAGCGTTTCGGTCGAGGCGTTGTCCGTGCCGCAGTGCTCGTAATCCAGCAATGGTTCGGTGTCGGTCAACGCCTCCCAGATCGGGTGCTGGGGATAGTTTCGTGTTTCGTCCATGAACACGAACGACAGCCGGGCGTCGGCCCAGGCGTGAAAATCCACGAACACATCCCACTTGCCCGGCGGCAAAGCCTCAGCGACGACGCGGATTTCGTCCATGTCGCGCCACAGCTTGGGCGACCAGACGCGATTGGCGTCGCGGTCGATATGCTGGGCGGTGGTGCGGTTAAGGCCAGCCCGTCTCCCCGAAGGATTGACCAGGGGAAACACGCTGACGCGGCAACCCTCCGGGCGATGGGCGATCAGATGTTCGACCGCGCCTTGCAGCGTGTGATTGGCGATCGACTCATTGGGATGGACGCCGGACATCAGCACGATCTGTTTTTCACCTTCGCCGAAATTCAATCGCCACAGATCTTCACCCAGCGATTGTTTTTCAACGTCCAGCGTGTCGATCCAATCGCGCAGCAGCGACACGGGATATGGAATCGCGTAGGCGATCTGCACGCATTCGGTGTGGAATGGTCGATCGTGATGGAAATGATAACTTCCGGTCATTCCGGGGGCGGGGGTGCTTTCGGGGGCGATCCGGGGCTTCGCTTCGCTCAGCCCACGGCTTGAGTCACTTCCGGGGGCGAGGGGATGTTGATGATGGGCGAAGTATTGCCAGCTTTGGCCGCCGTCCTCGCTGAAGACCATGGCGTGATCGTCGAGCTTGTCGGGTCCTTCGGAGAACTGGTCGCTGATACTGAAGACAAGCGTGCGATCGGCCGGCGGCTGATGCAGCTTGAAGTTGATCCATTTCCACCTGCCCCCGCCGTAGTAATTGTCGCGTCCGACCAGTCGGATGCGATCGCCTTCGACGCTGCTGGCCGCGACGTTCAAGGATGCCGAATCGAAATCAGCATCGAGTGTGGGCACGACATGAAGATACCGGATGAGCCACTGAATGCGCAGATGTAAAGAGATTTAGCCACGGATAGGCACGGATAGAAACACGGGAATGTGATCCGTGTCCATCCGTGTTCATCCGTGGCAAAAACCGCAGTCAGTATGCCGCGTCGAAGGCTTTGACGGCGGTGCCGGGTTCGCCCTTGATCTGGCCGGCGGCGGCTTTGCGCAGCTCGGTTTCGATGGCGGTCAGGGCCGCCCGGGTGTCATCGGCATCGACGAAGCCCATGTGACTGATGCGGAAGATTTTGCCGGACCACTTGCCGCCGCGGCCGTCCTGTCCGCCGGCGATGTGGATGCCGTGCGTTTCGCGCAGGGCCTTGCGAAAGGCCGAGTCATCGACACCTTCGGGATAATAAGCGCCGCTGACCGAATAGCTGGGGCTGGAACTGATGAGCTTGAGGCCGAGGGCCCGGAACGCGGCCAAGGTGGCCTTGGCCAATTTTTTAGTTTTGGCGTGCACAGTGGGCAGGCCCTGCTCCAGGATCAGGCCGCAGGCGACCTTCTGGGCCCGGATCAGCGACACCGGCGGGGTGAAGGGCACATCGTTCTTGGCGTGACTCTTGAGCCACTTGCGCAGGTCGAGGTTGTAGCCCCGGAAGCTGGCGGGCGTCTTTTCATCAATCTGCTTCAGTCGCGCAACCGCCCGCTCACCGAGGCCGACGTAGCCTAATCCCGGCGGCAGCATCAAGGCTTTCTGGCTGCCGGTGACCAGGCAGTCGATGCCCCATTCATCCATCGGGCATTCGAAGGCGCCGACGCTGGTGATGCCGTCCACGATCAGCAGGGCGTTGCTTTTGGCGGTCAGGGCGGCGATGGCCTTGATGTCGCTCATGGTGGCGGTGGAGGTTTCGCTGTGGACGATGGTGACCACGGAGGCGTCGGGGTTGTCCTTGAGGGCCTGTGCGACCTGGTCCACCGGAGCGGGAGTGCCCCAGTCACAGTTGATCTTGACCTGGCTGATGCCCAATGCGGAGGCATAAGCATCGTAGATGTCCTGCCAGCGCTCGCCGAACTTGCCGCCCGACACGGTGATGGCCTTACTTCCGGGGGTGACCAGGCTGACCTGGGCGGCCTCGAAGGCGGTGGTGCCTGAGCCGGCGATGGAGAGTACGGGGCCTTTGGTGCAGAAAATCTGCTGCAATTGTTGGCCCAGCTCGGCGAAGATGGCTTGGAACTGCTTGGTGCGGTGGTGGATGATGGGTAAAGCCATCTCCGCCAACACTTGCGGGGGCACAGCCGTGGGGCCGGGGGTGAGCAGTCGTTGCCTGGGAGTGGTCGCGGCGGTCATGGCGGTTGAATCCTTCTCAAAAGCGGTTGAGGAACGATCCGGCCAACTTATGACAGCTGATGCGACTGGTCAAACCCCGCGAGGGCGGCCACCAGGCCGGGGATGGTGTGCTGGCGGGCTTCCACGGTCACGGTCAGGCCGCAGTCGCGCATGGTCTGACTGGTGATCGGGCCGATGCTGGCCAGGCGCACGCCGCGCAGCAATTGCAAATTTCCCGGGCCGCCCAGCAGTTGGACGAGGTTGGCAGCCGTGGAGGAACTGGTGAACGTCACCCAGTCCACGCACCCTTCACGCAACGCATCGAGCACCGCTTGCGGCAGGGCGGCGGCGATCTTCGTCTGGTATGCGGTGACCTCGTTGACCACCGCCCCGGCATCACTCAGCAGGGTCACCAGTGCCGGGCGCGCGATGTCAGCACGCAGCAACAGAAAACGCTTTCCGGCCACGTCGTGGTTTGCGATCAGTTCCTCAGCCAGCGATTCGGCGACGAAACGCGACGGCATCAGATCAGCACGCACCCCCAGTTGCGAACGCAGCGATTCGCCGGTCGATTCACCGATGACGGCAACCTTCACGTTCGCCAGGTGACGCGCGTCCAGGTTCAACGCTTCCAGGCGCTGTGCCAGGGCGCTGACGCCGTTGACGCTGGTTAGCACGAGCCAGTCGGTTTGCAGTTGGCGCAGAGCTTCGTCGAAGGGCGCCCAGTCCCGCGGCGGGACCAGTTCGATGGTGGGCGCTTCGAGCACTTCGGCGCCCAGTGCGGACAGTTGCTGACTCAGATCGCTGGCCTGCTGGCGACTGCGGGTGACGATGATGCGCCGGCCGAACAGCGGACGCCGGATGAAAAAGTCCAGCCCCGGTTCATCGATGCCCGCCACCGCGCCGACCACGATGATGGCTGGTGAACCGACGCCCGCCCGCTTGGCGACGTCAGCCAGATCAGCGATGGTCGCCCGCACCTGTCGCTGCCGTGGCTGCGTGCCCCATTGCACCATCGCGGCTGGGGTCCGCGGCGGCAGGCCTGCTGCGATCAACTGAGCCGCGATCTGCGGCAAACGCCCCGCGCCCATGTAAAAACACACCGTGCCACCACCACCTGAAGAAATCATTCTCGCCAGGGCTTCGAAGTCGAGGTTTGCCTCATCGTCCTTGTCCGCGGCTTCATGGCCGGTGACGAAGGTGACGGTGCTGGCGTAACCGCGATGGGTCACGGGGATGCCGGCCATGGCAGGTGCGGCGATGCCGCTGGTCACCCCCGGAATGACAATGCACTCAACACCATGCCGCGCCAGGTAGGCAGCTTCCTCCGCGCCGCGGCCGAACAGGTAAGGATCGCCGCCCTTGAGCCGGACCACGGTCAGGCCCTTTTTGGCTAACTCCACCAGCAGGTCGTTGGTCTGGTCCTGGGTGAGCTTGTGATCGCCGCCGCGTTTGCCGCAGTCGATCAACTGGGCGGTGGGCGGCGCTTCGTCCAATAACGTGGCGTTGGCCAGGGCGTCGAACACCACAGCCTGGGCGCTGCGCAATTGGCGCAGGCCTTCGACGGTTATCAGGCCCGGATCGCCCGGCCCCGCGCCCACCAGATATACCTTGCCGGTTGTCGCGTTCGCAGCCATCTGTGCCTTTCGTGCGATTTTTAACTTCTGGGCCAACGGGGCAGGTTCGTGGTTAACCGTGGCGGCGGTTGGGTCGATGTCCAAAACAGTCATCAGAGGAACCGACCATGTCGTCGTCAGCCCGATTGAAACTGGCCGACTACTCCCAACCGCTCACGCACAGCCAGGACGCTCTGTACTTCGAGCGTCGCAGCGCACCGCGCCGCCGGCTTCGCGGCCAGGTCACCGCACTGCTGAGCGACCCGCTGCCGCACAGAGACTACCATCGCATCTGCCCGCTTCAACTGCGCGACCAGTCCGACGGCGGCCTGGGCGTGCTGGCCGATGAGCCGATCCCCGTCGGCCGCTGCGTCAGCCTCAATTTCCTGCCCCACGGCCAGGATTTCGGATTCGACCTGGCCGGCGTGGTGGTCCGCTGCCTCCAGCAGGCCGGCCAGTACGACATCGGCATCAGCCTCCGCCAGCGTCTGGCGGCATGATTGCTGCAATCTTGCACTGATTTCGCAATCTCGCGACGCCCACGGGCCGTAAAATGGCCACCGTGGCACTGGCGATCCTCCAGAACGACCTGATCGAACCGACCCCCCAGCAACTGGTGGCTGCCTTCGCCGCCATCCCGGAGCTGACCGACTTCGATGCCCGCCGCCGGGCTCAGGAAGCTGTGGGCATCATCGCCGAGCGCCTCGATGAGGATCAGGCCCGCACGCTGCTGGGCGCCTTGGCCGGTCAGAACATCGCGGCCGCCATCGTGGACGAAAGCGACCTGCCGGTGCTGCCCACCGCCTATCGCATTCACGAGGCCCATCCGGATGGCAAGGAACTGCTGGTGCTCGATGCCCTGAATCGGCCGCTGACGTTCGCCTGGTCGAACGTGACGCTGATCGCGGCCGGGCTGGTGAACACGACGGACATCAAGACGAAGATCACCGCGCACGTCCATCGAACCGCCGGCGGATTTACTTTTCCCGTGCAAGATCACAAGACCACCGAGACGCGAAACCTTCAGCCGGTGGCGGAGGTCTTTTTGTCCTGTGAGCCTCACCGCCTGCGCATGGAAGCGAAGGGTTTTCGTTTTGGTTATCTTGGCGGCAACGCCCCGCGCAGCCGCAGCGAGCGCTTCGATTGCCTGGTGCTGGACCTGGCCCGCCACGCTCCGCAGGCGGCGATCAATCGCGGGGCCGACGCCATCGTGCAGAATCAGCCGCGACGTTCGTATCGTTCAGCCCAATCGTTTGAACGCGAAATAACCTGGCTTCTTTGGCTTTCACGATCGTTGTCCTCCAACTCGACCCATTGAGAGCGCTGCAAACGCGGCATCGAAAGGAACCGTCATGGGATACATGATTGCAATCGGTGTGGTGGCCCTGGTGGCCGTGGTGTTGATCCTGTGGGTGGTGGGCATCTACAACAAGCTGGTCACGCTGCGGCAGCGCTTCAAGAACGCCTTCGCCCAGATCGACGTGCAACTGAAGCGTCGCTACGACCTGATCCCCAACCTGGTGGAGGTGGCCAAGAAGTACATGGCCCACGAGCGCGAGACGCTGGAAGCGGTGATTGCCGCCCGCAACAGCGCCGCCTCCGCCGCCCAGGCCGCGGCCGCGAATCCGGACAGCGCCAAGGCCATGCAGAACCTGATCGGGGCCGAGGGCGCTTTGGGCGGAGCCATGCTGCGATTCAACGCGGTGGCCGAGCAGTATCCTGATCTGAAAGCCAATCAGAACATGATGCAGCTTTCCGAGGAACTGACCAGCACGGAGAACAAGGTGGCCTTCGCCCGCCAGGCCTTCAACGACGCGGTGATGGTTTACAACACGCAGCGCGAAATGTTCCCAAGCAACATCGTGGCGGGCATGTTCAACTTCGCCGAGGCCCAGCTTTTCGAGATCGAAGTGCCCGAGCAGCGCGAAGCGCCGAAGGTGAAATTCTAAAAGACATTAACCGCAGAGACGCAGAGATCGCAGAGGAAGACAAGGCAACTCATTGAAGAAGGAAACCAGGAACCCAGGAAACCATGAATAAGATGGTGTGAATAGTTTTTTATTCCTGCCTTCCTGGTTTCCTTCTTTTATCATGCCTTTCTCCGCGTCCTCTGCGTCTCTGCGGTTCAATTCCGATTGCCATGGACTTTTTCGAATCACAACACAAAGCGCACAGGAAAACCGGGCGGCTGGTGGTGCTGTTCGTGCTGGCGGTGATCGCCATCATTCTCACCGTGCACGTGGTGCTGGCGTTGATCTTCTCCGGCGTGGCTGCCAGCCAGGGGCACGCAGGCCAGGCGCCGCCCAACCTGCTGCTCGATCCGCGCATGTTCCTGGGCGTAACCGTGGTGGTCAGCCTGATCGTGATGCTGGCATCGGCCCTCAAGATGGGTCAACTGCGCGGCGGCGGGCGAGTGGTGGCTGAGTCATTGGGCGGGCGGCTACTCGATCCCGGCTCGGTCGATCCGACCGAACGCAAGATTCTCAACGTCGTCGAGGAAATGTCCATCGCCTCCGGCGTGCCCGTGCCGCCGGTGTATCTGCTGGATGACGAGCGGGCCATCAACGCCTTCGCTGCGGGCTTCTCGCCCTCCGATGCGGTCATCGGCGTGACGCGCGGCTGCGTCGAACTGCTCGATCGCGATCAACTGCAGGGCGTCATGGCCCACGAGTTCAGCCACATCCTCAACGGCGACATGCGCCTCAACATCCGCCTGATCGGCGTGATCTTCGGCATCCTGGTCATCGGCATGATCGGGCAGATGATTTTGCGCTCGCTGCGCTACAGCACGCCACGCCGCAGCAACAGCAAGAACGGCGGCGGCGCGATCCTGATGATCCTGGCCGTCGGTTTGGCGCTGATGATCATCGGGGCGCTGGGCGTGTTCTTCGGCAACCTGATCAAGGCCGCCATCAGCCGACAACGTGAATTTCTGGCTGATGCTTCGGCGGTGCAGTTCACCCGCTATCCGGATGGCATCGCCGGGGCGCTCAAGAAAATCGGCGGCTACACCTATCACGCCCAACTGGTCCACCCCAAGGCGGACGAAGCCTCGCACATGTACTTCGGCGAAGGCGTCACGTCCTGGCTGGGCGGGGCCATGGCCACGCACCCGCCGCTGGCTGAGCGCATTCGCCGCATCGATCCGGGCTGGGATGGCAAGTTCCCCGACGTCGAGCCTCCGCAGTACGTCAAGCAGGATCAGGATCAGCGCCGCCGGCGCATGGCCCAGATGACGCAGCAGCGGCAGGCCATGGCGATGGCGGCCCCCGGAATTGCCACGGGCGCGGCAATTCCGGCGGCAGTTGTGGGGGCGATTCCGGGGGCCGGTTTGATCGGCAGCATCGGCAATCCTACGCAGGAGCACGTGGACTACGCCGCGGTGCTGCTGGATCAACTGGACGATCAGCTTCGGGCCGCGGTTCGTGAGCCTTATGGATCGCGGGCGCTGATCTATGCCTTGCTGCTGGACCGCGATGACGCGGTGCGTCGCAATCAGGTCGAAACGCTGCAGAAACAGGCCGATCCGCGCGTGGCGGCGCTGACGTTGAAGCTGGCGGACGTTGCTGCCAACGTGGACCCGGCCGCACGCCTGCCGTTGATCGACCTGGCCATGCCCGCCCTGCGACAACTGGCGGAAATGCAATATCGCATCTTCCGGGGCAATGTCGATGCCCTGATCGAGGCTGATCAACGGATCAACATCTTCGAGTGGACGCTGCGGCGAATCCTGCTGCGGCACCTGGACTCACACTTTGAGCAGACGCGGCGGCCCGTGGTGCAGTACTACAACCTGCGCGGCCTGCGCGATGAGTGCTCACTGCTGCTGAGCCTGCTGGCTTACGTCGGACACACCGACAAAGAGGCGGGCGCCGCAGCGTTTCGCGCCGGTGCGTCGGCGATGGGACTGTCGGACCTTTCCCCGTTGCCGCCGGGGCAGTGCTCGATGGCAGCGTTTGGCCAGGCGCTGGATAAGCTCAACCAGGTGGCAGCCCCCGCCAAGCGCCCGATCATCGCCGGGGCAGTGGCCTGCATCGCCAGCGATCGGCAGGCGACCATCCGGGAAGTGGAACTGCTGCGCGCCATCTGCGACACGCTGGACTGCCCTGTCCCGCCACTGCTGCCTGGCCAGGCGCTGGTATAGCCTGCATGATTCATTGAACCACGAAGACACAAAGGACACGAAGAAAACACAAAGAGAATGCGCCTGCTTTGAACATACAGGGCGCTGAACACACGAACTCGAACGCCCTATGATCAGTTTCTGCACTTGGCGAACTTCGTGATCTTCTTAGTGTGCTTCGTGTCTTCGTGGTGAATCATCCGGGGATAGCTGCGGCCGTCTCACAAGGATTGACCCTGCGGCTGTGCGGGCGAACGCCTGTTACGCAGGGAGGAAAATATTATGATCCAACGCGACCATCGCCTCAGCCTGATCTGGGGAGCCGGCGGTTTGTTGCTGGAGACCACCGGCGCCGTCGCGGCCTGTGTGGTGACGCAGCCGATCATCGCTTACCCCGCCCTGGCCCTGGCAATTGTCGGCGTCGTTATGCTGACAGTTGGTATGGCTTATCACGCCCGCAGTCTCGGCCGCAATCCATGGTGGGGACTGGTGGGATTGCTGTACATCGTGGGTTCTCGTCGGCCTGCTGATGCTCAAAGACCAATCGCCCGATGCCCCGATGCCACGCTGGCGTCAATCGCATAAGGTCATGGCGATCACCGGCGGCCTGATGATCGTGGCGGGGTTGACACTGCAATGGCTCGTGGATCGCGGCCTGACGCCGATCCTCGCTCGTCAGCATCCCCGCCTGTTGCACGATATCGCAATCCTTTGCGCCGTGGCGGTACTCGTGGGCAGCCTTATCGTGTTGCTCGGTTTCGCTCTGCACTGGGTTAAGGCACGCCCAAACCGCGAAACTTCATGACTCAAATTCACGTCCGTTCACCCCCGGAAGGAGTGGGGGATTGGGCTTGACCAAGATCTTTATTAAGTTAATATAGTTCTTCATGGTCAGACCCATCTTGAGCGATGCGGATCGGGCGGATGCGTTTCGAGGGGTGGCGCACCCCACACGGCGGCGGGTGCTCAAGGCCCTGGATGGGGGCGAACGGACCATCCGGGAACTGCGGCAAGGCTTGAAACTCTCTTTGCCCGCCCTGTCCCAGCACCTTCGGGTGCTGCGCGAAGCAGGGTTGATTTCGCACCGCGTCGAGGGCAAACGACGCTGGTACCGCAAGAACACGGCCCAGCTTCAGCGAATCAAGCGATGGGTTGACCAAAGCGTCTGAACCGATCTCCTGCTCGCGGCTGGTCCGAATGATTCACCGCAGAGATCGCGGAGGACACAGAGAAGGCCATTGATTTGCGAGCAATCCTTTATGGCGCAATCCGACAAACCCTCAATCTCTCGATGCAACACTCTGCAATAATCCGGTCACACTAAACACGCTCATCATTCCTTACCTCGTCTGAACCTCCGCGTGCTCTGCGCCCTCCGCGGTGAATCATCCGAGCGAGGTTGCAGCGGCATTCGTGCCACGTGGGACCGACGCCGATTGAATCTTGATCAGGGGAACATCACGAAGTTTCACGCGGGCTCGGCCCGGATTGGCCGCCACGGCATGCTCGGCAGCGCCGGGAAGCACGTTCGGCGTCAGTCCTCGACGTCGATGTGAACGACCGATTTGCGGACCAGGCGGGTTTCACCGCGCTGATCGTCGCGGCGGACGTGGGCATGCACCGGGGGCAGGCCCTCGATGGCAGCGGTGATGGCGATGCCTTTGTTGGCGGCCACGTGGGCGGGGACCACCACCCGCCTGGCGATGCGGCCCAGCGTGATCACGTCGCCGGGGAACAGCGTCACGTAACGGGTGATGAACTTGAGCACAGCCGCGAAGCCCAGCACATACTCGCTGCTGTTGCCGGTCGCATCGCTGATGCCCTCGACGTCGATGCGCATGGCGCGGCCGGCCAGTTGCTCGATGTCGAGAGCGGTCAGATCAGGTGAGATCACGTTGAAGGCGTCGGCCCAGCGGCCATAGACCACGGGCACGCAGCTTTCCTGCGGCGTGGCGGGATCGACGACGGCTTCAACGAAGGAGCGATCGCTCAGCGAGAGCAGGACGGTGTAGCCGGCGATGGCGGCCGCGGCGCCGCGCTCATCGATGTGCTGCGTAAGCTTGCCGATGACGCACGCCAGTTCGACGCCGATGTCCAATGTCGTGGCCCGCGGCGGCAGATCGATCTCCGCACCGTCACACGCCAGCGAAGACACCGGCGCGTTGAGTATGCGTGGATAATTGGACACCGCCAGGCCTTCGCATTCCTTGACCTTGTCGTAGTTGCCGTAAACGGTCCAGTAATGGCGGGTTTTGTCCAGCGCCCAATCTTCGGCGCTGATGCGATCCTCGCCAGCCGCGATCAGATCGCGCACGACGGGCGAAGGGTGAATCCTGCGCGAGGCGTCTTCTTCGTCGCGCCAGTCGTTGACATCGGTCAGCACCACGCGATTGCGCAGCTTGCCCAGGCGTTCGATTTCGATGCCGACGCTGTCGTTGGGGCCGAGGGGCATGGTGCGATCACCGCGCAGGCCGTCAACGCCCATGGTGCCCAGGTGCAGCACGTCGCCGGGCTCGAGTGTGGCGAAGGAACTGAACCAGTGGATCAGACGTTCAACACCCAGCAGGTGGCAGCCGGTGTGCGAGCGGTCGCGGACGTTGTGGTTGTGATCGGTGTAAACCAGCAGGTCGTAGAGGTTGGGGATTTCATCGCGGGTGACCAGGTAGGGGCCCATGGGCGCCATGGTGTCAGCCATTTTGCCGCACCAGGAGAGGGTGGCTTCCTGGAACCAGTCGCTGCCGGCCGGTGTTTCCCAGCCGCGTTTTTCGCCGTTGATCAGGTTATAGAACCCATCGCCGGCCGCATCGATGATGGGCAGGAAGCCGGCAACGTGCTCCATGGCGCGGTTGGCGGGGATGAAGCGGCCGCGCTTGCCGATGACCAGGCCCAGTTCGACGTTGTAGCCGAAGATGTTGGTGCCGGGCTGGTGAACGATGATGTCATCCATGCCCAGCACGGTGCCCTGGGTGCGGTTGTGTCCCTGGGGGAAGAGGTTGGCGTTGGCCCGCAGGGGATTGTTGCGGATAAAGGTCGGGCCGTTCTGGACCAGCCCGAAGTAGATGCGCGGGCGGGGGATGGGGGCCTTGATCTTGACTTGTTCCAGAGGCAGGCCGGCGAGCATGAGCATGGCGGTGTCGCTGCCGCCGCGCAGGGCCATGTGCAAATAATCATGCAGTTGGCGCAGGTCCGCGATGCCGGGCTCTTCCAGCTTGAGCATGCCGGCCAGATCATCGGGCCAGTCGCTGCGGAAGCGCGGACGGGTCAGCCAGGTGGCAGCGGTGGACGACACGGCCGCCGCGATGCGCTGCACCAGTTGGGCGGGATTGAACACCCAGGCCCGCGGCGGGTCGGCCTGTTGATAAAGAAACCCCCAGCTTTCGCGACCGTCACGTTCAAACGTCAGCAATTTCATGTCAGCCCCTAATTAGCCCAGCAATGTTATATGGTATCGGATTTATGGCTGGGCGACATGCCGATCTGGCGTGCCCGAGTGCGGCGGCGACGGGAATCGGCAGGGCGATTGGCGGCCGGGGCGGTTTTGGCCGATAAATCGCATGTGGCGTTCGCTGTCGCGGGAACGGGATTTGCCCGATTTGAGTTGCAGCCTCCGCCGCCTAGAATTGGTCAGTACGAGGCAGAAAAAATGCGGGTCGTATGCCCGCTGTGTAAAGAGAGCAAAGTGCATCATGTTTGAACGCTTTACCGATCGCGCCCGCAAAGTCATGGCCCTGGCCAACCAGGAGGCCCAGCGCTTCAACCACGAATACATCGGCACCGAGCACATCCTGCTGGGCCTGGTCAAGGAAGGCTCCGGCGTCGGCGCCAACGTGCTCAAGAACCTCGACGTCGATCTGCGCAAGGTCCGCCTCGAGGTTGAGAAGCTGGTCAAGAGCGGCCCGGACATGGTCACCATGGGCAAGCTCCCGCAGACCCCGCGAGCCAAGAAGGTCATCGAGTACGCCATCGAAGAGGCCCGCAATCTCAACCACAACTACGTGGGCACCGAGCACCTGCTGCTGGGCCTGTTGCGCGAGCATGAAGGCGTGGCCGCCCAGGTGCTGATGAACCTGGGTCTGAAGCTGGAAGAGGTGCGCGAGGAAGTGCTCAATCTTCTGGGCGCGGGTGTCGATCCGGAAGAGGCAGCCGCCAAGGGCGCCGGGCCGGAAGACGCCAACGCCACCACCACGACCAAGGGCGGCAAGAGCAAGACGCCGGCCCTGGACAGCTTCGGCCGCGATCTGACCGAGTTGGCCCGCGACGGCTCGCTCGATCCGGTGATCGGCCGCGCCAACGAGATCGAGCGCCTGATCCAGATTCTCTGCCGCCGCACCAAGAACAACCCCGTGCTGCTGGGCGAGGCCGGCGTAGGCAAGACCGCCATCGTGGAAGGCCTGGCCCAGAAGATCGTGGGCAATGACGTGCCCGAACTGCTGCACGACCGCCGCATCGTGGTGCTGGACCTGGCCATGATGGTGGCCGGCACCAAGTACCGCGGCCAGTTCGAGGAGCGGATCAAGGCGGTGATGAACGAAGTGCGTCGAGCCAAAAACGTGCTGCTGTTCATCGACGAATTGCACACGCTGGTGGGAGCCGGCGGAGCCGAGGGCGCGATCGATGCGTCCAACGTGCTCAAGCCCGCGCTTTCGCGCGGTGAGATCCAGTGCATCGGTGCCACCACGCTCGACGAATACCGCAAGTACATCGAAAAGGACGGCGCCCTGGAGCGCCGCTTTCAGACGATCATCGTTGATCCGCCCAACCGTGCCGAGACGGTCCAGATCCTCAAAGGTCTGCGCGATCGCTACGAGGCCCACCACCGCGTGCGCATCACCGATGGGGCCATCGACCAGGCGGTGGAATTGAGCCAGCGTTACATCACCGCTCGCGTGCAGCCCGACAAATCCATCGACGTGATCGATGAGGCTGGCGCCCGCATCCGCCTCAAGAGCATGGCCAAGCCGCCCGATCTGGCCGAGCTGGAAGAAAAGATCGAGCGCCTGAGCATCGAGAAGGACGAAGCGGTCAAGGGCGCTGATTACGAGCGTGCGGCCGAGCTGCGCGATCAGGCGGAGAGTCTGCGCCGCGACAAGGAGAAGATCCAGCGCGACTGGCGGGCCAAGGCCAGCGAGGTCGATGGCGTGGTTGACGAGGAAGTGGTCTGCGAGGTCGTCAGCAAGATGACCGGCGTGCCGCTGACGCGCCTGGAGAAGGCTGAGACCGAGCGCCTGCTGAAGCTCGAAGAGGAACTGCACAAGAAGGTGGTCAGCCAGGACGAGGCGATCCAGACCATCAGCAAGGCGATCCGCCGCGCCCGCAGCGGCCTGAAGGACCCCCGCCGCCCGATGGGTTCGTTCATCTTCATCGGGCCCTCCGGCGTGGGCAAGACGCTGCTGGCCAAGACGCTGGCGGAGTTCATGTTCGGCGATGAGGAAGCCCTCATCCGCATCGACATGAGCGAATACATGGAGAAGCACAACGTGTCGCGCCTGATCGGCGCGCCTCCCGGATACGTCGGCTACGAAGAAGGCGGCCAGCTCACCGAGCAGATCCGCCGCCGTCCTTATGCCGTGGTCCTGCTCGACGAAATCGAAAAGGCCCACCCCGACGTGTTCAACATGCTGCTGCAGATCATGGAGGAAGGCCAGCTCACCGACAGCTTCGGCCGCCACATTGACTTCCGCAATGTGATCCTGATCCTGACCAGCAACATCGGGGCCGAGCTGATCAAGAACAAGGGCGGCTTCGGTTTCGCCAAGCCCAGCGTCGAGGCCGACTACAAGAAGATGAAGCAGACGCTCACCAGCGAGATCGAGCGCTACTTCCGTCCCGAGTTCATCAACCGCCTGGACGACACGATCGTCTTCCGCGCTCTGACTCGCGACGACCTGGTGCGGATCGTGGATTACGAAATGCACAAGGTCTTCCGCCGCCTGGACGAGCGCAACATGCGCATCGAGATCGACCAGCCGGCCCGCGATTTCCTGATCGACAAGGGATTCAACCCTGACTTCGGGGCCCGACCGCTGCGCCGCGCCATCGAGCAGTACGTCGAGGACCCGCTGTCCGAGGCGATCCTGCGCGACCAGATCCGCGAGGGCCAGGTCATCAAGGTCACCCGCAAGGGCGATGAGGATCACCTGGACTACCACAGCGAGCCGATGCCGACCGACGCATCGTCGCCTCCCGAAGGCGGTGCAAGTGAGCCCGTGGCCCACGCCACCGAGAGCACCTGAGGCGATTGTTAGAAAGCAATTACGCTGCGAAAAAACAATGCGACCTGTCGCGTTTCTATCGGACTGTCCTTGCCCTTGCTTCGCTGTCGCCGCGCTGATTTGGATAGCTTTTAAGTAGGGGTATCCCTTAACCGATTCAAATATCGAGGTGTCACGCCGTGTTCACGAGCGGCAGGTTCACCCGCGCTCCTCGGCGCGTCAGACATTCGTGCGGCCTGATGACCATGTTCGTTACGGTGCCGCCGCAGGGATTCACCGTTTATGAATCAGGCGTTGTTGTGTAAAATTCTGCGTTCCCCGCGCCTGCCCACGCTGCCCACCGTCGCTCTCGATGTCATCGAGCTGGTGCAGAAGAAGAACGTGGACATCAAGCAGATCGCCAACACCATTCAGCTTGATCCCGCTCTGGCCAGCAAAATCCTCAAGACAGTCAACTCCAGTTTCTACGGCCAGGCCTACTCCATTTCCACCATCAGCCACGCCCTGGTCGTGCTGGGGCTCAACAGCGTCAAGAGCCTGGCCCTGGGCTTCTCCCTGGTCGCCAACCTCAAGGACCACACCAGCGAAGGCTTCGATCACGTGGCGTTCTGGAAACGCTCGCTCTATGCCGCCACCGCCGCCAAGAGTCTGGCCCAGAAAGTCAACATCCCCCAGCAAGAGGAGATCTTCCTGGGTGGACTGCTGCATGACCTGGGCATGCTGGCCATGAGTCAGACGCTCGGCTCGCCCTACGCCAAACTCCTGCGCGAAGCGGGCGACAACCACGATCAACTGGCCGCCATCGAGCGACAACGCTTCGACATGGATCACGCCCAGGTCGGTGGCGCTCTGGCCGAGTCCTGGAATCTGCCGCCGCTGCTGGTGGCGCCCATTCTCTATCACGAGCAGCCCGACGACGCTCCCCCGCCCGTGCAGCCGCTGGTTCGATGTATTTCACTGGGCATTGATCTGGCGGACGTCTTTGTCAATCCCAACAGCAATGCGTCCCTGCAGCGCTTCTGCACGAACTCCAGGTCCTGGTTCAAGCTCGACCAGAGCCGGGCCGAGCCGCTGCTGCGCGAAATTCACGCCCAGACCCGGACCATGCACCGCCTCTTCGAGTTGCCCGACAGCGAGATGGAGCACCCCGACGCCATCCTCGCCCGCGCCAACGAAGCCCTCGAACTGCTGACGCTTCAAAGTCACCAGCAGACCCACGAGCTGCGCCAGGCCAACGAAAAGCTTTCCCATCAGGTCAACACCGACCCCCTGACCGGGGCCGCCAATCGCGGCCGATTCAATTGCGCCATCGTCGAGGCCTTCCTTGCCGCGAGCGATCGACCTCTGTCCCTGCTGTTTCTCGATGTCGATCACTTCAAGAGCTTCAACGATACCTACGGCCACCCCACCGGTGACCGGGTGCTGGTCGAAGTGGTCAACACCCTGCGCAACACGCTGCCCGACCACGCTTTGATCGCCCGTTACGGCGGCGAGGAGTTTGCCGTCATACTCGAAAGCTGCGATCGCCGCGGCGCCGCCAAGATGGCGGATAAGGCCCGCTTGGCCATCGAGGCCATGTCCGTCAGTTGCGATCAGGGCAAGCCGCTGCACGTGACCGCCAGCATCGGCGTCGCCACCCACGAGGGCGGCTTCTTTGGCAACGTCGAGCAGTTCATCAAGACGGCCGACCAGGGCGTCTATGCCGCCAAGCACGCCGGCCGCAACTGCGTGCGCATCTTCACCCCTCGCACCAAAGCCGCCGCCTGACCCGCGGAACGGTTCAAGCCCTGTCGCATGTTGATCTTTGGCCGCCGCAGCGCCACGGCCGGCCGTGACCATCAACCACCGGCCCGCTGCTGATTGAGCCGCAGCAGATTCGCCAGCACGCGCTGATCAATCTGCGCGCGTTGCTCCGCCAGTTCGTGGCCGTCCGGCAAAGGCTGGCCGGCGCCGCTGTCAAGCCAGACCCGGGCCCAATCCTCCCCCCAACGCCGTCTGCGACCACTTGGCGATAAAGCGGGCTGGTGTCATCCCGCATATCTCGCCCCCCGAACCCGATGAGGTGTCAGCCATGCAGCGATTCTAATCAACCCTCTGGCTGTCGATCAGTCAGACACCGTTACGACCCGCCACCGCACGACGACTGCCCCCACCTGCCTTTGATATAATGACCGCACACCTGCGGGTGTAGCTCAATGGTAGAGTGTCAGCTTCCCAAGCGAACCACCGTCGACGTAAACTCCGCAAGTCACGAGACTTTAAACGGCGCATCTGGCCGCCCCAGCGAATTCCCCAGCACTACCAAACAAGACCCGAATATTAATGCCGATTTGCATCTCGTGATCACTGCCTGGTCGAACCTGCCTGAAGCGGTGAAGGCGGGGATCGTGGCGATAGTGAAAGCGTCGTCGTAGAGTACGAACTGCAACCTGCATATCTGAACCCGCGCTCTTTGCGAGCTGCGGTCAGCATCTCCTCGATGACAAATCTGAAAGACAAGCAAATAATCAGCGGTCAGTAATTTGACAATACAGTACGCGCGATGTACCAGCCAAGTTGCCTGTTGTCATCTGTGTCGGAGACGATCGCAAATCATAAATACGCCGAACTCCTCAGTACTATAAGAGAGCATGGGTTTAACGATTCATTACAGTTTGAAGGCTCCGGCAATGGAGGTGCGAAAAGCCAGGAGCATCGTCAAGCAGTTGCAACAGCATGCTAGGACACTGCCATTTCAAGAGGTGGGCGAGTTGCTGAAACTTTCGGGTGAGGCCTGTCAGGGTTGGGAACATGAGCGCAACCCAGGACGCAAGTGGCTGTTGACACAGGCACACCGATTCATGCCACACGGCACCACTTTCTATCCGGTAGCACCGACCTATCTCCTTGCCTTCACGACTGTGCCTGGTGCGGGCAGCGAAGTCGCCAACTTCGGCCTTTGTCGCTACCCCCGGCAGATGGAAGTAAAAGACCCACACACGCCGGATGGAACTGGCACATTGGAGACAGGACTCGACGGCTGGCGCTGGCAGAGCTTCTGCAAGACCCAGTATGCCAGCAACCCCGTCGACGGCGGGACCGACAACTTTCTGCGCTGCCACGAAGCCGTGGTCAGCATGCTCGACTTCTGCCAAACGCTCGGCATTTTAGATACGGTAAACGACGAAAGCGGATATTGGGAGCGGCGCGATCGTCAGGCCTTGATCCAGGAGGTTGAGCGATGGAACCGCCGCATCGCTTCGTTTTATGGTCAGGCAAAGGACACGCTCAAGGGAAATCTCGTCTCGCCGATCGGTCAGTACCCGAATTTTGAGTGGCTGGAGGCCGAGGGTCGCAAGGAGGAAGACTCATCCGAACATCATGATCGCTGAACCCGAGCGCCCGACGTCATTCTATCTGAAACGATATCCCAGAACCTGTGCCCACATCATCAGTGAATCGTTGGGGTACGCCACACCCAGCGCCGCCGCCAGGATACTCAAGGACGCCAGTGAGGGCAGAGAGAACTGGTGTGAATGGATCGCCAGCTGCTATCGGTGTGACCCCCGGAAAGCGGTGGACGCGGCGGTGCATAATCGTCACACTCACCGAGGGTATATGGCCGAGTACCGCGTGGCTAAGATGCTGGTAGACCGCGCCAACCAAAGCGGTGACGAGCCATTGTTCGCAAGCTGGTTCTGAGTTTGCCACCGACGCGATGGCGAAAGAAACGAGGATATGGTTCAATTCTGTCTTGCTACAACGCCAAGCACTAGCGGCTCTTGGTTCCTCGGTATTGCGGTTTACGATGAGCGCTGAATACGTCGCGGGCCAATTGTTTTTTCTTTCGACATGTCGTCGTGCTTTGGAACTTCCCGGGGTAATGGGCTGGTCACCTGCTGTCCCTGGCTAAGCATCGCAGTGATTATTTGTAGCGCCGCAGTGAGCGACTCGGACGTGACCTGTTGCGGCTGAGATGATTGAGGTTGCTGTGGAGACTGTCCCGCATGAAAGACTTTCGAAACCACCTGCTGGATGGAATGACTTGCGTTCAAGTGGGTGTAGCCCAAGGTCGTGTTGATCGAGCGGTGCCCTGCGATGTTGGCTACGTCCCGGATGTCCACACCCTGCTTTTGATACCGTGAGATCACGGAGTGTCGGTTGAGGTAGCCATAGATGTGCTTGTTGATACCTGCCTTTCGTGCTGCACGTTTGAAAAGATGCAGGACCGCCGTTGGCGATAGTGTCCTCCGCGGATCCTTACGGGCGGGGAAGACTAACCAATCTGCGTCCGGGGCTCCCTGCTTGAAATCCCACTGCCGCCACCCCGGGTAGTCCACGACGAAGTATTCCTGGTGCCACAGCCGCAGCATCTGTGCGGCCCGTTCATCGAATGGCATCTCGCGGGTTCGGCCGGTCTTGGTATCGTGGACTCGGATGCGATTCTGTTCAAACAAGACGTCTTGCCAACGAAGATCACGAATCTCCTTGGTGCGCGCCGGGGTGCTACCGTGCAGAGCGATCAGAGCCTGATCCCGGGGCGAGGGGCAGACCCGTAGCATCTGGATGATGTCGTCCTCAGTAATCAACTCGCTCTCGGTCAGGCGGTCAGAAAGCGGTTTGGTTCTCCAATGGACCAGGCGACGGCCGCTCTCGTCGAGAAAATCATGGAAGCGCACGCCCCAATCCTTGAATCGCCACTTCAGGAAGGCTCGGCCGCCGGTGAACAGATACTCGCCAGTGGCTTTCTTCGACTCATCAGCCCACAGAGAACTGTATAGCACGCGGAGGAAATGCTGAACGTCATCCAGCGTGAACTCGGAGGTGATAGGTTTGCCGGTCACGTGGCGGAAGTTCATAACTGCGCGTTGCACTTCGTAGATTTTCAGAGGATTGAAAGTGATGGCGCGGTATTGGAGATAACAGTCCAGAAGGTAAAGTTCTTCCTGCGACAGCTGCTGCTTGTAAGTCGTTCCTCCTTTGGGATAGAGCTTTCTGTCGCGTAAATTTAAGAGCTGATTGGATGCCATGTCATGATGTGCTGATCCGACATGTTATAAACCCTCAGCCGATTTAACCATCGTGCCGATCCTCGGTAAGGGTTCACTGTTTGTATTTCACTCCTCCAAGTACGATTTATCGACGATAAAAACTCCGGGATTCAACGGGTTTGAAGTGAGAGTTTTAACCCTTGAAGACGGCTCCCGGTTCAAGTCACTCAGACTTGCTCTCCAGAAAGCTCGCCCGAAGTTCTCGTCGTGATGCATGCCGAATCAATTGCGCAGATAGAGGCTACGCTGGTATATAAAGATATCGGTGATGACACATTATAGGCAGTAGTGCCCGCAAATGATTATTTTGCACGTATTGTTGGAGGTCGTGACTCGAAATAGTTTTCGAATAGGGGAGTGTCAGCGTTGTTGATGTGGCTTCGATAATAATCTTTCATAAGCAATAAGAGCACTGAGTGCATGCTGAACATAATCAATGCGAACTTCAGTTGCTCTGCCGTCAGCCTCCCGGGCTACCTCGGCATGGCTTGGCTTACCTTTGATGGCCCGAGGAATTGCACCGCTGAATTCTCCCTCTGTAATTTGTGACCTTAGAAGAAACGCAACACCATCTTCTGCGGCTGTAGTGATACGCTCACGAAATTCTGGATCAGAATTGCCGACAAGATCAACGACTGCAAGCATGCCTTCCAAACGTATCGCCGTTGGGGTTGTCTGACCGAGATAACCGAGACTACCGACCAACGCTGTGTCATCCGCGTCTTCAAAAGACCCATCTAGCATCGTTTTGCATATCTGCTTGGCATGCCTGATAAGCAGGTCGCGGTTGTTGGCAGGGTGTGTTTCTGACAGATGAGGCCATAATCGCGCTGTGGCGAGCAGTGCCCAGTGATCCGCTGGTATATCCGAGGTTTCGCTTCTCTCTGATGCCAAGTACACGAGGGCCTTGACCGCACCGTCAAGCCATCGTATATCACCGTCTAACTCATAGAGCATGATCAATCCGAGGGCAGCTTCGCCGGGGTAGTAAAGGGACACCCACTCAGTATCGAGCCCAGGTCCATTGGGTAGGTATCGCGAGTAGAACTTGCCGTTCTCTTGTTGCAGGAATAATATGAAGCGGCCTATCGCTCGTAACATCTCAAGATCTGAGACCCCAGGACTATGTGCTTCAAGGCTACAAAGTGCAACTAGGGCCAGTCCTGCTCCACCAAGCTTGGCTTTGTCCCGTTTCACCGGCACATTGGGGGCATCGTACCAATGACTCGAACTACTCGGCTCCCATACAGCAAGTAAATCTGGGTGGCCTTCAATCGGTCCGACTGACTTTACTTGCATGTACCCAGCAGCCAATCTGAGATGTTCTATTACTTCTGCATGGATCTCCCTCTCGTAGGCTTGGATCATCGCCATCATGGTGCCAGCATGACGAAGAATGTTATATCGAGGGCGTACTTCCACGCTGTCATCCAAATTCCGGCAATACACATATTGCCCAGAGGCTTGCACTTGCCTATTAAGATAGGCTGATGCTAACTCAATCCCTCGCTTGACATCGGTTAGCCTCGGCGCGGTCTCGTGTAGCAGTGAGGGGCATGGATCCTCTGCTGCCAGTCGTGAGCTTGAGACCAGTACAACAATGTATACCCACAAGCACCACCGAATTGTATTCGTCAAATAATAAGTGCAACTTTGCACGTGGTGGCACCTTCCTATGGAGTTTGGTACAAGAATGCATCCGACATACATGCTCGACCAGTTGCGTTACCGTGCCTCTATGGTTGCCGGTCCGCAACCGCGATTGTGAACCCACATGATTGTGATGATGCCGCAAGTAAGAACGGCATCCCGCAGAATCAAGCCCCAGAAAGGCCAGTCCAACTCCAGGTCAAAGCAACCACATTTTAGGTTGATACCCCTGAGCCAAGCCGCAGTCAGAGCGATTGAAAAGACAACCATCAATCCCAGCAAGATGCTAGCCGCGGCACGTGACCATCTCGGAATAAGCAGTGTCACACCGGCGGTCAATTCAAGCCACGGCAGGTAGGTGGCAACTACTGAAGCTGCGGCACCTGTAATAAGACGGTAGACTTCAATCTGTAACTTAAAGGATGCCGGGTCGAGGAGTTTACTGCCACCCGCAAGGATAAAGAGCAAGCCAATCAGCCACCGTAGCAGAAGAGAGAACCGACTCATTGTTCTTGTTCGTGCTTCAGCCATGCATCCCAGCCCCCTTCGAGTACGCGCACCGGTTCAATGCCTGTTTCCTCATGCAGACGCCTGCCTACCTGGAGACCCGATTGGCATAATGTCTCATCACAGTAAACAATCACCACCTGATCAGGCTGCCAAGTGAGCATCACATCTTCAATCTGATCGTCCCAGTCATCCTCGTTAAGCGCCATAGCATCCGGCATATGCTTCTCTTCATGGGCCAGCGTAGGCCGCGCGTCCAGCCACAGGACATTGGGGATGGCTAAAGCATCTTTCAGCATAATCAGGGCAGGATCTCTGGGATCTACACCCCATGGTGAATGGGGGTGTGCAAATGCCGTGATGACCGCCGGGCCTACTGGCAGCGCCAGAAGAATGAGGATGGTTCGGGCCAATTTCATTGACGAGTTGGTTCAGAATCGACTGAAGGCTCTTCGGTTTGGGGTGCCATCGTGTCTTGATCGTCATCTGCCACCTTGTCGGTAACGAGTGGCTGATTGTCCGCATCAGTTCGCTCAGTTGACGATCGTCTTGGCAGCAGGCGAGCCAATACTCGGAACCCCCGGAATGACTCTTCCTCCTCTTGTGGTAGATCAGTCACGAGCCGTACGGTGACGTTCGAGACCCCCGCATTCTCGTTGGGGGTCAAAATCAATTCGTATGACTTGCCGTCTTTCTTGGTTTGCAGCTTAGCACTGATGGCATCTGAGGAGGTCTGTGCATGAAGTATGCGTACTTCGGGCTCTTGCTGCATTACTTCGATGTGAACTGTTTTTGGATCCTGCGCTTCACCTACGCGCCAATAGACCAGACGGGGCCGAATCCTCATCACCTCAGGGATATCCACCTTGATGGTCAGCGTGGTTATGGGTGAATCCTCGCTGTCTGTCCGTACGACAATCCGTTTGGACTGACTGCCTACTCGATCACCGAGTATGAATCGGGCGTCGACCTGGCCTGAATCTCCCGGCTTGTAGACCTTCTCTTCCAGATCGGCCGTAGCGCAGCCGCAACTGCTCTTGATCGAGGTGATGGTCACTGGCTGATCGCCCTCATTGGTGAATCTGAACACCGCCTCCACAGCCTCATCGCCCAGCTTGCTGTCCAGTTCCACCTCCCGCTGCTCCCAGGCGAGTTGCGCGGAAGCGAGTTGCGTCACCGCCAGGGCGAAGATAATCACGATGAACCAGACTCTTTCAGACAACTGCTTGTTCAGCATTGGTATGCTCCGAAATCTAATCAGCCTTCCTCCATCCATCAAAAAGGCTCCCGACCTTGATCTTCCTTATCTCCCCCGGCACACGTGGGCCGCTACAGGCTCCCTATTGCCCCTTTTTGTTGTCTCGAAACACATCGGGGTGTTCATTTATAATATCTTGTAAATACACGGCAAGATCGTCATTAGCCCCTTGCTCCCAAATTGCATTCGGTCCTGAGCTGCCAAATCCAACAACTTGATTACTGTCCTTAAGCACTACGAGATCATTTCCCCATTCATCATACACAGTATAGTTCTCGGCAGAGAATCCTTCATTTGTGTATTTCCACGACGGATTTGTTTCAACAAGCCAATTAACAATTGCTGGCAAACTGTCTGGTATTGAATCAATGTTGCCCCGGCTTGTGATGCATACATCGACCGTAAGCATTTGTAATGTGTATCGTGTGTTAGCAATATTGTATAACTTAGTTCCACCATCCCTTGGCAGCCACATTGATACTGCAAATGCACCAAATATAAGAACAATCGCAACGAGGATGATGTGTATTATTGGCTTACATTTAATCATTACTGTCATTACCGTAGTAAGG
>JADLFV010000104.1 GCA_020849625.1 Phycisphaeraceae bacterium | reverse complement strand
TGGCCGCGGTGTCGGGCACGTCCCAGATGGTGGAGGCGATGAAGTTGGCGGGCTGGTCGTTGGTGGTGTAGTAGTAAACCGCGGTGACCTTGCCGTCGCTGCGCAGGCCGGCCCGGACGTAACCGAGGTCCCATTCGCGGCCGTCGTTGCGCAGGATGTATTCCTGCGACCAGGTGTGCCCGCCATCTTCACTGATCTTGCCGCGCAGGCCGTAGGGCGCGTTGCGATAGCCATAGACCAATGCGAGACGTTGACCGCCCAGTCGCACGAGACTGGCGGGATTGTTGTTGCCGTCAACAGGAGTGCTGATGGTCTGCCAGGTGTTGCCGCCGTCGGTGGAGGACATCAGGTCATTCCAGTGCTGCGAGCTGAGTCGATTGCGGACGGCGGCCAGGAAGGTGCCGTCATCGAGCTGCGTAACGCCGGGCATGACCGAATAGGCGGGCAGCCAGGACGTGGTGTGGCCCTGCAGCGGATCGGGCGTCAACCAGTTCAGTTGCTGGAAGGTCTGTCCGCCGTTGCTGGTCTTGACGACCATGGTGTTGGTGTATTCGCCGCTGGAAGGTGGATAGTTGGTGGCCTCGATGAACATGACCATGGTCTGCGAGTCGAGCACAAGATAGTTGGTGCGAGACTGCAGATAGGTTTGGCCGAAGGTGGGCAGTTGATAGGGATCGGACCAGTTGTGTCCCTTGTCGGTGGAGACCCAGAACTTGTCGCCCCGTGATTTGAGAGCGAAACCGGGATCAGTGAAGTTGAATCCGCCGGGGCTGGGGACGGCTGCGGGGATGGCGGGATAGCTTGGGTCTTTGAGATAGTTGGGCCCGTTCATGATGCCGGGAATACTGACTTCAGGATGTGCTTCGGCGGTCCAGGTCAGGCCGCCATCGAGGCTGCGTGCGAAGTTGACCCACTGGTAGGCGTTGGGCGCGGTGTTGTGGCCGGTGGAGGATTCCTGATACTTGGTGACGTTGAAGCCGACGAGCATCTCGTCGCCCCATTGCCAGAAACCTTCGTTGGCGGGCCAGCCGGCGAAGAGGGCCGGGTCGGAGAAGACCACGCTGTGCTGCACGCTGGCAGACTGCGCGGACAAGGGCAGTGCCCACACAATCATCAGCAAGGTCAACAACAGCTTGCTCATGTCGATCTCACTCCTGCGCCTTGGCGGGCGTGGCCGGGGTGTTCCGGGGGTTCCAGATCGTGGCGGCTATGTGATTGGGCGGTATCTGCTCGGTGGTGTAGTAGTAAACGATCACGATGCGACCATCGCTGCGCACGGCGGCGCGGGGATAACCCAGGTCCCATTCGCGGCCGTCATCGCGCAGGATGTATTCGGGCGACCAGGTGCGCCCGCCATCTTCGCTGATCTTGCCCCGGATACCGTAGGGCAGGCCGCGATAGCCATACGCTGCCGCCAGGCGCTGTCCGCCCAGCGAAACCAGGGCGATGGGATTGTTGTTGTTATCGACGATCACGCCGCGGTCTTCCCACGTGCGGCCGTTGTCGGTTGAGGCGACCAGGTGATTCCACTTGTGACGCCCGACACGATCGCGCATCGCCGCCAGGATCGTGCCGTCTTCGAGCTTCACCACGCTGGGCATCAGCGTGTAGGCGGGTGTGACGTCCGGCTCAGCGCCCGGCTGCAACTGCCGCGGATCGGGCGTCAGCCAGGCGATTCTCTGGAATGTTTTGCCGCCGTCGGCCGTCTCGGCCATCATGGTGCGGCCGTATTCGCCCTGATCGACGGTGGTGTTGCTGGCTGAAAAGAACAGGCGGCAGGTGGCGGCATCGACAGCCAGATAATTGGTGCGGGCGGTGAGAATCTTCATGTCGAAGTGGGGCAGTTCGTACGGCCCCTGCCAGTGATGACCGCGATCGGACGAGACGTAGAACGTCGAGCCGCGCACCTTCATGGCGAAATCGGGATCAACGAAGTTGAATCCGCCGGGACTCGGCGAAGGTTCCGCCACGCCCTCGCGCTTCTGCACGTAGCGCGACGGATCGCCCAGGTACTCCGGCGGCGCGATCTCCAGGTGCTCCTCGGGCGTCCAGGTGAGTCCGCCGTCAAGACTGCGGGCGAAGGCGATGCGCTTGGCGGCTTCGCGATCGACATTGTGATTGTCACCGTGCTCGCTGTAGGCCGAGACCTCGAAGCCGACGAGAATCTCATCGCCCCATTGCCAGAGCCCCTCGTTGGCGGGCCAGCCGGCAAACTCAGCGGGGTTGGCGTAAACGATCACGTGCTGCACGTCGGGCGACTGGGCCAGGGCGAAACCACAGTTCAGCAGCACCGACACGGACAGAATACAGGCGTATGCCCTCATGTCATGATCCAGTTATCGCGTGAGAGAGTCGTATGGTCAGACCACCGAAGCGGTCACGTCGTATCAGTCATGCGGGGCGAGGAAGTTGTAGGTGGCATCAAGCCTGGGGCCGGTGATTTCGATCAACTTAGGATCGTTACCCGGGAAAGTGGCGGCATGCCCATCGGTGTACGCATAGTTGGCGTCGGTCAGGGTTCGGGCATCAACACTGGTCGTGCCGGCTCGCACCCAATACTGAGACGCAGCCCAGGTGGCCGTGGGAGGCGCGATGTCCTGACCCACTGCAACTCCGCCGCCCTTGATGGGATGATTGAAACGGTAGTACCTGCCGACTTCGTTGCTGATGCGATCCGATGCCAGCACGGACATCTTATACCCGTCGTATAGCCAGATGTCGCCACTGCGTGTCCAGACGCCCTTGCCCTGGTTCTGTCGGTATGTCGGGTCGGAATAGTTGGTGCCGTCAAAGTCGCAGAAGTACCCTGGGAACAGGCAGTAATCCACGTAAAGCCGCTTGGTGGCCATGGGGATGGCGTCTATTTCCTTGTCCCATGCAGCCTGGAAGGGACAACTGAAGAAGTTGACCGATCCGATATATTTGGAATAGAGGGGGCGCAGATCGTCTTTGGGATTGCCCGTATTACGCGATAGCTGCTCCGGTGCCGTGGCGTTCTGTTGAAACTCATACAGGTGGACGGTCAGCCTTCCCTCGTCGCCTTCATAGGACAGCATGGCGGTGGCCACGGAGCGGACGTTGGACAGGCATTGCACGTTTTTGGCGACCTCGCGCGCATTGCGCAGGGCGGGTAGCAGGATCGAGATCAGCAGGGCGATGATGGAAATCACCACCAGCAATTCGATCAGAGTGAAACCTTTGCGTGACGACATGGGTGAGTCTCCGTACTGGGAATGCGTCGAACCAAACGCTTGCGGACAAACACGAAGGCCGCGGTCAGGCGACCTTCGCGTAAGGAGATTGTAGGCCTAGTTGTTGATACGCCGCCGCAGGGTCAGCACCCCTGCCCCCGGAATCAGCAGCAGGGCGAGCGCGGCCGGCTCGGGGATGACCACACCCGCCAGTGCTTCATCGAATGACACATCCGGGCCTGTGCCAAATCCCCAGTTGTCGCCGAGGATCTGCAGGTCCGCCAGGTTGACGGTGCCGTCGCCGGTGAAATCAGCTTCCGCCCAGGTGGCGGTGGTCGATTGCCAGTTGTCGCCGAGGATCTGCAGGTCGGAGAGGTTGACCATGCCGTCACCGTTGGCGTCGCCGGGTTGCAGGCTGGCGCTGTTGGCCTGCCAGACATCAAACAGGGCGCCGCTGGTGAGTGTGCCGCTGGTGCCGCCGTCGAGTGTGCCGGTGAGTGCTTCGTTGTAGATGCGCCAGTCGTCGAGCTGGCCCTCATAGGGCTTCCAGATTCGGGCGGCGAAGTCGATGCCTCCGAAACGGGCCTCGACGGTGGCCGGCGAGGTGGCGGTGCTGGTTCCGACCACCAGCGTGCCGGTGTCCAGTTGTTTGACGCCATCGACATACATGCTCAATGAACCGCTGCTGCAGATGTAGGCCACCCAGTGCCAGGTATCGTCATCGAGGCGGACGTCGGAGAATAGTTGGGTCTGGCTAAAGACGGAGCTGCTGCCGCCGGCCACGGTGAAGAAGGGCTTGCCGCGGTAGGTGCGATCGGCGCGGCCGAGTTCGATGTTCCAGCCGCCGAGGGTGTAGTCGTCGATGTTGCCGAACAGCGGGCGATTGAAGTTCTGGAAGTTGGTGGGCGTTTTGAGCCATCCGGAGATGGTGAAGTCGGCGGTGCCCAGGTCGAAGCTGGCCGGGTGGGCGCCGGTGCCAAAGCCGACATTGGACGTGGTGCCGTCAAAGACGCCGGCATTCCCGAAACCGGTGCCGTTGACACCGGCGGTGCTGGCGGCGAAGGTCAGATTGTTGGTGGTGCCGTCGTCAGCCGGAGCGGCGCCGCTGTCGGCGAGCGTGGGGCCAGCCGATTCATTGAACTCATAGTGGGCGACCAGATCGCCGCGTGCGGCGCCGGTGGCCAAAGCGAAAGCCATTGCCATGGCGATCGAGCCTGAGATGCGATACATGTCGATTCTCCTGTCAATAAGGTGAAGTCACGAGGTCATGCAAACACATTAACGCCGCCGTGTACGCAGTAATGTCACCAGACCGATTCCCAGCAGCCCAAGGGTGGCCGGCTCGGGCGCCTGCCAGACGTCATACAGTCCGCCGCCGGTCAGGGTGTTGTTGCCGTCGAGCGTGCCGCTGAGCGCTTCGGTATAGATACGCCAGTCATCGAGTTGGCCGTCGAACAGGGCCTGGGCGATGCCGCGAGCGCCGAACTGAGCTTCGGTGGCGGCCGGCGAGGTGGCGGTGCTGGTTCCGACCTGCATGGCGCCGGTGTCAACCTGGAGCACGCCGTCCACGTACATGTTGATAGCACCGCTGCTGTTGGTCACGGCAATCCAGTGCCAGGTGCTGTTATCCAGACGGACATCGGAGAAAGCCTGGGTCAGGCTAAACACGGCGCTGCTGCCGCCACCGACGGTGAAGAAGACTTTGCCGGCATAGCTGCGGTCGGAGCGACCGACCTCGAAGACCCAACCACCACCGGAATAGTTGATGTTCTGGAACAAGGGTTTGTTACCGAAGGCGCCAATCACGGTATTGGTGGGCATCTTCATCCAGCCGGAGATGGTGAAGTCGCCGGTGCCCAGATCGAAGGAAGCCGGGTGAGCACCTGTGCCGAAGTTGACCGCGGAGCTGACGCCGTCGAAGCTTCCGGCATTGCCCATGATGCCGGGGCTGACGCCCGCGCCGCTGGTGACGAAGCTGACGCCGGCGGTGGCGGTGCCGTCCGCTGAGCCGATGTTGTCAGCCACTGTGGGGCCGGCCGCCTCGTTGAATTGGTACTGAGCCACAAGAGCGGCACGGGCGGAAGCCGCGGCCAGGGCCAGCGTACACATCAGACCAAGTGTGAAGAACGTGCGTTGCATGGTACTTTTCCTCCTGGGTGATACGGGAACAATCGAACACGACTAGACGATTCAACAGTGCTTACCGAACAGCGCTGTGCCTGCGACGGATTGTCGAGAGCCAAAACCAAAAGGGCGTTAATCGCCCGGGATCAACTGGGGTTCCACGGTGACGCGGACGCGGCGTTCCTCGTGGTGATCGACTCGACGGAACAACTGTTCGACGGCATGGCGGCCCATGGTGACCGGGCCGATGTTGACCGTGGCCGGGCGCGGGTTCAGCCCGATCAGGGCGCCCTTTTCGTCATCGGTGCCCACGATCTGAAGCTGTTTGCCCGGCTTGACGCCGTGCTTGTCCAGCAGGCGATAAACCATCGCCACCTGTAAATCCATGGGCACGAACAATCCGGTCGGCCGCTGTTCGTCAGCCAGCATCCGGGTGACCTGCTCAGCGACCTGGCGTTCGAATAGGTCCAGGTCCAGTTTGGTTGTTTCGCGAAACATCGCATCACGGTCGGACACGTACTGGCGCACGGTGCAGCCGCGCGATTCGCTCACGAAGGTGAAATACTGGCAGCGCAGATCAACCACCGGATTGGGCCCGAGGGTGTTGAGCACGCCCAGAGTCTTGTGACCCTTTTCAATCAGATATTCAGCAGCCAGACGGCCGACGGTTTCGTTGCCGGAAAGCAGCATGTCGCCGCTGACGTCGTGGTGAGATGTGAGCCAGACGGTGGGGATGTCCTCAAGAGCGCTGAGTACTTCCTGGCTGGGTTGGTGACCGATCAGAATCAGGCCGCTGACCTGCTTGCTCAGCACGGCTTGCGGCAGATCGTCCGCATCACCGACGTGGGCCAGGATCATGTCCATCTGCCTGTCGCGCAGGGCCTGTTCGACACCCAGCAGCATGAACGAACAACTGGAGGTGTAGTGATGGAACTGATTCTGGTGCACGATGAGCACCGCCACCGGTTCGCGCGTGGCGGGATGGCGCCGGCGGCGCAGCGTGGGTTGGTAGTGCAACTCGCGTATGGCCTGCCGCACGCGATTGGCCATGTCCTGCGAGACTGTGTTGTTGTCGTTGATCACGCGCGAGACGGTCGCTTGTGAAACGCCGGCACGGATTGCCACGTCTGCGATGGACATGGCAACCAGATTAACGCGGAGCTAGCGTGAAGTCAAGAAAGAATTGTCATACTTTCAGAAAATAATAAGAAAGTGATCCATTTAGTTTCTGAATGCCATGGTGGCATATTTGGGTTAAATATTTTATAAGATATTAAATAACAGAATAAAATGATTGTTGGCGTCTTCTGAATATTTTTACACTGGCTGCCAGAATGCAGCACATCTCCACCTTTGGTCTGATAATCATGGTGACTCTTGCTGTTGTTTCACCAGCTCAGTTCACTGCGCAGGAAACGATAAACCTTACCATCCTCAGCGCCCACCACCAGGTCCAGTTGGCCGTCGCCGTCGAGATCGGTAGGCATGGCGGAGGCGTTGTGACCTCCGAGACTGATGTAAGTGTTATCGCTGAGGCGGATGGGCCTCGTGCTTGCGAATACCGGGTTGCTTGCACTGCCCATGTTTTCCAACAGGCAGGGCGTTGCGCTACCGCGGCCGGGGTTGTTGTCAGGGCTCAGATAGTATTCCTGCAGCGTGGAGTTGGAGCCGAAGACCACGTCCCAGTCGCCGTCACCGTCCCAGTCCGCCACCGCCAGCTTGGTGCGTCCCCACAAACCATCGGGGCCGCAGAGGCGAATCGCGTTGCCGTCCTTGTACTTGAGCTTCTCGATGCGTGCCAGTTCAGTGCTGCCCAGTGAATTGGGCACTGCCACAGCCAGGTCACCGTCCCAGTCCAGGTGCAGAATGGCGGGCAGGTTGGCGTTGTTGAAATTGATCGCCCTGGCGAGGATGGCCGGTCGATTGCGCCATGCGGGCACGTAAGGTTTGCCGTCGAGCGTGAAGCGGATCGGGGCTTGCAGTTCGTGCGGATCGCCGGTGCGGCGATAGAGACACAGGTGGGAGTTGATGTCGTTGCTGATGATCTCGGTTTTGCCGTCATCGTCCCAGTCGCCGACGGTGGGATTGAGGTAACCCCAGCGGCGTTCGGTGGGGCCCTGGATCGAGCCGCTGTCGCCGGCCTGAATCTGGATGATCTGGCCGGCGCTGCGCATGAAGACGGGCGTGCCATAGATCATCGGGTCGGACGTGCCGGGCCAGAAGGTGAGATAGCCGGAGGAATCGCCGACGATCAGGTCCAGCTTGCCGTCACCGTCCCAGTCCTCGCGGCAGGGATTAGCCAGCGTATCGACCGCAACGGCACCACCTTTCATCTGAATGGATGCGGTTTCGACGAACTGGCCGACGTCAGTGCCCTTGAGCACGGTGACACGGGCGGGGTTGCCATCGACGACGATTTCCTGTTGCCCATCGCCGTCGATATCGCAGGGCGTGAGCTTGAAGGGATAGTAGGTGTATTTCAGCCGCGCGTCGTCAGCCAGCAGGTTGACCGCGTCGTCAGCGAATAGTTCGCCGTCAACCATGTGCACGGGTGCCGCCATCATGGCATCGGTGTCGCCTGACATGACGACGTAGGTCTGGCCCTGCAACTGCATGGCACAGGTGGCGCGATCGCCGGCCGCAGCTTTCCATTGCAGGGCGAAGCCGTAATGGCGATAGTGGACGATCTTCGGCACATCGAAGGAGAGTTGACCCTGGGTGTCGATCTGCCCCCTGGCCCACATGAGTTTCGACGTGCCTTGATTACCCAGCCAGTGGCCGGCAATGTCATAGCCGCGGCCTTTGCCCTGGTTGGTTTTTTCCTTGCCGTTCCAGAACGAGCCGTCGGGATTGGCGGGCGCGTCGTAGGCGATCTGCTGCACGAGCAGGTCGGGCACGGTGTCGTCATCGACATCGCCGACGTACCAGCCGGTGGCTTTGCCTTCGATCGCGCCGCGCAGGTCGGTGCGGTTGATGTAGAGCGGCATGGCGTCCGCGAAGTGGGGCTGGCCGACTTTGCCGACGTTTTTCAGATAGACCAACATGTTGGTGCCGTAGGGCGTGTAGTCGCTTTCGGCCACCAGGTCGAACAGGCCGTCGTTGCGCAGGATCAGTTGATGGCGCAGCCCGGGCAGGTCTTCGAGCGTTTGGCCTTCATCGTAAATCGGAATCTGACCAGCGTTGTCGGGCAGGGCGCGATGCAATGCGGTGCGCGTGCCGAACTGGCTGACGTTGGCGGCACTGAGCAGGTCGAAGCGGTCGGCCGCACTCCAGGGCACGGGAATGGTGCTCATGTAAAGCGCAGAGATAAACGGATGCACCACGTCCTCACCCACGCGCAGCGTCGGATACTTGCCGAAGCGATTCTGCCGCGGCGATGCTTCCAACTGCCTGGACGTGTCAACCTGCGTGCGGTTCTGCTCGGCCATGATCTGCGTCAGCACCTCGGCCCCGAGGGCGCGGTCGTAGATGCACAACTCATCGAGCAGGCCCAGGAACTTGCGATTGCCGCCCCAGCGTCCGGGCACCACCTGCGTCACGGGGATGGGGCATTGCACCGGCACGGTCGCTTCCATCTTGCCGTTGACGAAGATGCTCAGCGCCGTCCCGTTGCGCACGACGGAGGTGTAATACCACTGGCCGATCTCCAGCCTGGAGGTGCCGGTCAGTTCGATCCATTCCTTGCCGTCGAAGAACGCGAACTCAAGCTTGCCCAGCGTGATGCGAAAGACCGCGCTGGGCTTCTTGTCCGTGCCGTTGAGCGTGGCCAGTGTGATCGGTGCGTCCTGGGTGAACGATTGGCCGGAGGCGTCGGGATATTCCGAGGGATTGGCCCATACGCTCAGGGTGAATTGCGCGTTGAGCTGCTTGCCCAGGTCAACCGGGACGTAATCGGTCGCCACGGTGAACTGCAGTGCTCGCTCGCTGACGCCTTTGACCAGCGTGCCCGCCTTGCACTGGGCGGCATCGAGCGTGTCGAACGACAGCGTGAGCATCGGCCGCTCGGCCGCCATCACCGCGGACAGCGGCAGCAACAGAGCCAGCAGCAGCAGGGCGGAACAGCATTGGATCGTACGGCGCGATGAGGAACGGGACATTCACATACTCCTGTGATCAACTAGGCGGGGCTGCGTGTCAGTTGCTGCCGGCGGCGACGGCGGCCGGCGCGTGCTTCTCGATCTGCCACTGCGACCAGCGGTCCAGTTCGTTCCAGCGCAGCGGGGCCAGTTCCGCTTCCCAGGCGTCAAGCTTTTCCAGCATGCGCTGCACGCGCTTGGGGTGCTTGCCAGCCAGGTCGGTGGTTTCGCCGATGTCGTCAGCGAGGTTGAACAGCATCGGCGCGAGCGTTTCGACGCGGATCAGCTTCCAGTCGCCCTCGCGCATCGCGGCCGCCACACCACGCCGCCAGAACAGCACGTCGTGCGGATCGGCGTCGTTGTCACCGGTCAGGTAGGGCAGCAGGTTGACGCCATCGAGTGCTTTGTCGGTTTGCCAGGTTTGCCCGCTCGCGGCGATGGCGGTGGGCAGAATGTCCAGTGAAATCACGGGTTTTTCATAGGTCAGCCCCGCGGGCAGTCGGCCGGGCCAGGTGATGATGAAGGGCACGCGGATGCCACCTTCCCACTTGGTGCCCTTGCTGCCGCGCAGGGGGCCGTTGGTGGAGCTGTTGTTGGTCGCGCCGCCGTTGTCGTTAATGAAGAAGATCAACGTGTTGTCCGTCAGACCTTTGGCGACGAGGGCAGCCCGCACGCGACCGATGCCGTCGTCCATCGCTTTCATCATGCCCGCATAGGTGCGACGCTGCTTGTCGTCGATCTGGTCGAAATCAGCCATGTCCTCGTCCTTGGCCTGCATCGGCGTGTGCACAGCGGTGTAGGCCAGGTACATGAAGAAGGGCTGATCGTCGCGGGCGTTCTCGATGTAGCGCACGGCTGCATCGGACAGGCTATCGGTCAGATAGGTGATGTCCTGCTCGGGCTGGGGACGCTTCTCGACGAAGATGTACTTGGGCCAGGCGACGCCATCAAGGTACGGCCAGTAGTTTCGCCCGCCCTCCGGCAACGCGTAACAGTCATCGAACCCGCGGTTCCACGGCAGAAAATGCTCGTGATTGCCCATGTGCCACTTGCCGATCTCGATGGTGCGATAGCCGAGATCCTGCATGGCATTGCCAATGGTTTTCTGATCCACGCTCAAGCCCACCTGCTCGACGGTGAAACCCTCAGCCGGGGCGGGGCTGTCCACGATGTTGCACTCGTGCCCGAAGCGCTGCTGATAACGGCCGGTGAGTAATCCCGCGCGGGAAGGGCTGCACACGGAGGCAGTGACATAGCCGTTGGTCATGCGCACGCCGTCGCGGGCCAGGGCATCAACGTTGGGCGTGCGCAGGTCATTGACGCCGTAGCATCCCCAGTCGCCGTAGCCGCCGTCATCGGAGATGATCACCAGCACGTTGGGCATGCGCTGGGCGGGAGCAGCCGATTGCGCCAGGATGGTGGTGGGAGAGGTGGTTAAGGCCAGAGCGCCGACGACAAGGGGATGTCGCATGGGATTGTCCTGAAGTTTGACCTGATGATTCAGGCTATGGGAGTTCTGATCGCGACCAGGCGTCGGTGGAGCATCTTACCAGTTGATGACGCCACGGCGGCTGTCGCTGCCGTAGCCGCCCACCGGCGGTTCCTGGGCGTCTTCGAGCCCTCCCCCGATGAGCAGGCCGAACCACAGACTGGTGACCTCATCGCCCTTGGCAAGCAGGGCGTGACCGTCCACGAAGCCATAGGTGCGGCTGTCGTAGCCGCCGGGTCTGCCCATACCACCGTTGTCATCACCGTGTTGCATGCCGAAGAGACCGCCGCTGTTCCATCGCATCCAACCGGACCATCCGCGTCCGTTGGGTCCCCAGGGTTCGGCCGCCGTGACATAATGCGGCCGGATGACCGCATAGTTGCCGCGAGCCGGATTATCGTGATACGCCACCAGGCCGTGCGGAGCGCGGATGCTGTCGAATCGCCAACTGCTGACCACGCCGTTGGCGCAGTAGGAGTAATCATCCTCATCGGTGGGCGACAGCAGGGCATTGGTCTCAGCCAATTCGACGGTGGGGCAGACCATCGACTGCTTGTCACTGTTGACATAGGGATAGATGTTGTTCACCCAGTTGTCAGGCTCGACGGGGCCGGCACTGCTGCCGACCAGTAATCGCGGGTCGCTCTGGGCATTGATCACCACGGTGTTGTAGCCCGTCTGGTGGGGGAAATAGCCTTTGACGTCAACCGAGTAAGCGGCGCCGGAGGCTGAAAGCTGGCGCAGGTTGGAGAGGCATTGGGTGTCCAATGCGATGCGCCGAGATTTGGTAAGGGCCGGCAACAGGATGGCGATCAACAGGGCGATGATGCTGATGACCACCAGCAGTTCGATCAGAGTGAAAGCAGAGCGACATTTCATGGCGCTATCTCCACAATAGGCTTCAGGGTGGGGGCCTCAGGACTGAAACACCGAGGGCCACGATCAAGCGGCCCTCGGCGGAGGAACGCTCAGCGCTTACGCAACATCATCAGGATTGAGCCGGCGCCCAGTATCAGGCAGGTGGCCGGCTCGGGGATGGAAACCTGGCCCAATGCTTCATCGAAGGAGATATCCGGGCTGGCGCCGAAGCCCCAGTTGTCACCGAGAATCTGCAGATCGGACAGGTTCACGGTGCCGTCGTTGTTGAAATCAGCCTCGGCCCAGGTGGCGGTGACCGACTGCCAGTTGTCGCCGAGGATCTGCAGGTCGGAGAGGTTGACCAGGCCATCGTTGTTGGCGTCGCCGGGGAAGAAGCTGCCGTTGTAGAGGCGCTGGGCCTCAGGCACGACGCTGTTGCTGATGCGCAGGTCGTACATGGTGCCGTCGAGACTGCGGGCGGGGCTTTCGGCGGCGGCATAGAACAGGATGTCGGGCGAAGCGGACAAGGCGCTGGTGACGACCCCCGCGGCGGTCTTGCTGGCCTGCTGACCGGTGACCATGTCGCGGACGATCAGTTGCATGGAGCCGGCGTCTTTGTCGTAAATGGCTGCCACGTAATACTGGCGGTCGAGTGTGGCGGTCAGCGTGTCGCCGTCGTTGGCGGCATGGATGTTGTAGGCCGCCAGGTTGCCGTTGTCGGTGTTGTAGTAACCGACCCACAAGTCGTCGGTGGTGTTACCAGCATAAAGTCGCAGCAGATACTTGTAGCTGCTGTCCCCCAGGTCACGGAAGAACACCAGACCCATCGCCTTGTCGCTGAAGCTGCCGCCAATGCCGGGCAGACTGTCGAGACTGACGACGGTTTCAATGCTGTACGAGGTGTCCGCCAGTGCCAGGGCGGTTTCATCAGCAGCGGTCCAGCCGGACTTGAGCAGGTAGGTGTTGTTGACATCGCCGTTGACGCCACCACTGACCCAAGCCGGGTCGCTGGCGTCGGGATCGCTGGTCGAACCCAGTTGCAGGTTCATGGTGCCGCTGCCGACGGCATTGCCGGCCGTCTGGCCTGCGCCTTCATTGAAGGCCCAATGGGCGACGGTTTCAGCATGCACGGTCAATGCACAGCAGTAAATCATGGCAATGCTGCCAGTCAGGCAACGCAGTGAGCGGGACATGTTCATTCTCCTGAAAAAGGTTGAAGACACAGGTCGATCCATGCGATGGTTCAGTGATTCACGCAAGCTTCAAGCCGCCACTTTCATCAGGCGGACGCATCAGTCCAGTCCTGACGCAATTCGTCACCCGGAATCAGCTTCGGCTCCAGCACCACCTGCACGCGCTCGTGCTGCGGGTTGGCGATGCGCATCATCAGGTGCTCGACCGCACGTCTTCCCATGGCGCGGGGATTGAGGTCGATGGTGGTGGGGCGCGGATACAAACCCAGCAGAGCGCCTTTTTCCATGTCGGTGCTGACGATCTCCAGATCGACGCCGACTTTCAGGCCGCGCTTGATAAGCACGCGCTGAACGATCGCCGCCTGGAAGTCGGAAGGCACGAACAGGCCCGTGGGACGCTGGGGATCAGCCAGCATCTGCTCGATAAGCACGCTGACTTCACCTTCCAGCCAATCCATGTCCAGGTCTTCCTGCCAGGCTTTCTCCACCTCGTCGGGTCCCAGGTAGCCGCGGAAGCAGCGCGCAGCTTCTTCAATGAACATGCGAAAGAAGCGGATGCGGACCTTGGCTCCTGCGTCGGGCATCAGATTCAAGGCCCCGATGCGCTGATGTCCACGTCCCAGAAGGTGCTCGGCGGCAAGACGACCGACAATCTCATTACCTGACAGCACCACGTCACCGCTCCTGGTGCGGTGCGAGGCCAGCCAGACGTGCGGAACTTTGGCCAGTTGTTCGACCAATTCGGACTTGGGATTGTGGCCGGTGACGATGACGCCACGCACCTTGCCCCGCAGCACGTACTCCGGCAGGCTCGTTGAGCCGGCGATGTCAGTCAGGATCATGCCCAACTGCCGCTGACGCAGGGCCTGCTCCACCGCCAGGGTGAAGAAGTGGCCGGTGGAGGCATAGGGATCGAGCATGTGGTGGGAAGAAACCAGCAGAGCGACGCAGTCCAGCTCGCTGCGCCTTCCGCCGCGGCCGCGCGGCTGAGCCTTGTAGCCCATGCCCTCCATGGCGCGGGTAACGCGCTTGACGCTGCGGGGCGAGACATTGGGATAACTGTTGATGACCCGGGAAACCGTGGCGGTGGAGACCCCTGCCAGCTTGGCGATTTCGGTGATGGACATAGGACCAATTTACCAAGTCTTCACCTGATTTCAAACATATTTTATGTAAATTTTACATATTTTTCATGTCATCATAGGCGGTATTGTCAGGTGGTTTATGATTGTAAATATATTGTATCAATTGTCTAACAAATTTTATGGATTATCGGCATGCCTATCACCAGTACAATTTTGATTATTTATTGTATTGAATATTTGCAAATGATACGTGCATTTACATTCCTGAAGGTACCTGGTCCTCCGGCAAGAGGTGGTTAGCCAAAGCATTGTGACAAGGCCCAGGATCCGATTTCAGTATGCCAACCAAGGCACTGGCAGGCGGCCTGCTGATTTCAGGCGCGTCACTGGACAGGTTTGAATACGGCTGGCGGTTGTCGTACGCATGGTTGGCTGAAGGCAGTCCGGGGAGCTAGAGGCGGGTGGGCATGTTTTCACCCGCCTGATGCGAAACCTTGTGATATACTGTAATTATGTGATTTGCGTTTTGCACAACAGGCAAGTTATGCTGGTGATTCCGAAATCATCAGCTGGGGAGTCTGGGTTTGAGTGCCGTAAGTCGCGGATCGACATCTTCCATGCAGCAGCGTGCCTATGAGCACGTGCGCCATCAGATCATGACAGGGGAGTACTCGCCCGGCATCCGCCTGGATTACCGCCTGGTGGGGCGCGAGATCGGCGTCAGCGCCACGCCGGTGCGCGAAGCCATGCACCGCCTGGAGATGGAAGGCCTGGTCGAACTGGTTCCGCGTCTGGGTGCGGTGGTCAAGAAGCTCGATCGCACGGAGCTGCGCGAGTATTTCGGCGTACGCGAGGCCATTGAGTCCTATGCCGTGTCGCGGGCCGCCGAGTCGATCAATGAGTATCAGTTGACTTACCTGGAAGAGCTGCTCGACGAGATCGACCACCTGGTGGCCAAATGGTTTTCCAACACCGACGGCCCGATGACCGGTGCCAGTCTGCACCGCTTCCTGGAGATCGACTGGCGCTTCCACGAGACGATCATCGAGGCGGCCAACAATCGCAGGCTCTGCCGCATCGTCGAGACCTGCCACTTGATGTCGCGCATCTTTCAGGCGGACCGCTCCAGCCATACGCAGCGGCGTCTGTCTGAGGCGGCCAAACAACACAGGGCCATCCTCGATGCATTGATCCGCCGCGACGGCGACGATTCGTGCAAGTGCATGATCCAGCACATACGTGACAGCCTGGAATGGTCGCTGACCTGAGCGGCCCGGGCTGAATCAATCACAGTTAGAATGCGACGCAGTTGCATTTAGTTTTGTCAGCGTAGTGCACTGAAATGACTTGATTAGCAGTTTATTTCGTACAGTGCGCTGTTCATCAACAGAGTAATCCACATTTGTTTTGTTCCAGACTTTTCAACAGCGCCTTTTAGTCGTACATTATCAATACACACGCCTGACACGCTCTATCGGTAGCAGAGCGTGGTTACCCCATTTGGAGATGGTGATGTTAATGCACGCTCCCGCCCCCGGTCCGCCCTCTGCGGACAAGCGCTGGCGCATTGTGGAGGCCGCCATGCGCCGCAACGGCAATGCCGGCCACGCCCTGATCGAGACGCTGCACTCGGTGCAACAGAGCTTCGGCTACATCGACGATGACGCCATGCGTTACGTCGCCGCGTCGCTGCGTCTGCCGCTGTCGAAGGTCTATGGTGTGGCGACCTTCTATCACTTCTTTACGCTTAAACCGGCCGGAAAGCACACCTGCGTGGTGTGCATGGGCACGGCTTGTTACATCAAGGGCGCGCCGCAACTGCTGGATGAAATCCGCGGCAAGTACGCCATCAAACCGGGCCAGACCACCGAGGACGGTCAGTTGTCGGTCTTGCAGGCACGCTGCCTGGGAGCCTGCGGCCTGGCGCCGGCGGTGGTGTTCGACGGCCAGGTGGCTGGTCGCGTTAACCAGGAGCAGATGAAGACGCGCCTCACGGAACTTTTATCCCCCAAGGCCGCCAAGGCCTGAGTGTGGAGTAAATCATGACACCCGAAGAACTGGGCAAACTTGCCGCCAAAGAACAGAAGGCACGCAGTGCCTGCAAGCACCGCGTCAACGTCTGCTGCGCGGCCGGCTGCGCTTCGATGAACAGCGACAAGATCAAGGACGATCTGCAAAGTGCCATCAAGGAAAAAGGCATCGCCGACCAGGTGCAGGTGCGCAGCGTCGGCTGCATGGGCCTGTGCGCCGCCGGGCCGCTGGTGAGTATTGAAAGCGAAGGCAAGAGCGTCATGTACAAGGGCGTGACCGACGGCGACGTCAGTGAAGTCGTCGAAAGTCTCGAAGGCAAACCGATCGAGCGGCTGAACCTGCCCACGGACATGCCGTTCTTCGCCCGCCAGGAAAAGATCGTGCTGGAAAATTGCGGCGTCATCGATCCCGAGCGCATCGAGGACTATATTGCGGTCGGCGGCTACGCGGCCCTGATCAAGGCGTTGACCGAGATGACACCGGCCGGTGTGGTTGGTGAGATCACCCGCAGCGGTCTGCGCGGCCGCGGTGGCGCGGGTTACCCCACGGGACTGAAGTGGGGCACGGTCGCCAAGTCGCCGGCCCGCGAAGGCCGCAAATACATCGTGTGCAACGCCGACGAAGGCGACCCCGGCGCCTTCATGGACCGCAGCGTGCTGGAGAGCGATCCGCACCGCGTGCTGGAAGGCATGGCCATCGCGGCCTATGCTGTGGGCGCGACGCATGGTTTCCTCTACGTGCGGGCGGAGTATCCGCTGGCCATCAAGCGCCTCAAGCGCGCCATCAGCCAGGCACAGAAGATCGGCGTGCTGGGGGCCAACATCCTGAGCACGACCTTCTCGTTCAACCTGGAGATCCGCCTGGGCGCCGGCGCATTTGTCTGCGGTGAAGAGACGGCTCTGATCGCCTCGATCGAAGGCAATCGCGGCCAGCCTCGTCCGCGGCCGCCTTATCCGGCTGAGTTCGGCCTGTGGGGTTGCCCCACCCTGATCAACAATGTGGAAACTTTCGCCAACATCGCGCCCATCGTCGATCGCGGCTTCCGCTGGTTCGCCTCCATCGGCACCGACAAGAGCAAGGGCACCAAGGTCTTCGCCCTGGCCGGCAAGATCGAGAACACCGGCCTGGTCGAGGTGCCCATGGGCATCAAGCTGCGCGACATCATCGAAGACATCGGCGGCGGCATCCCCGACGGAGGCAAGTTCAAGGCCGTGCAGACCGGCGGCCCCTCCGGCGGGTGCATTCCCAAGCAATACATGGACATGCCCATCGACTACGAGTCGGTCAAAGAGGCCGGCTCCATCATGGGCAGCGGCGGCATGATCGTCATGGACGAAAGCTCGTCCATGGTGGACGTCGCCAAATACTTCATGGAGTTCTGCAAGAGCGAGTCGTGCGGCAAGTGCGTGCCCTGCCGGGTGGGCACCGCCCAGATGTACGACCTGCTGGAGAAGATCCACAAGGGCGAAGGCGCCAGCGACGATCTGGCCATGCTGGAGAGCCTGTGCGAACTGGTGTCGCAGACCAGTCTGTGCGGCCTGGGCCAGACGGCGCCGAACCCGGTGCTGAGCACGCTGCGTTATTTCCGCCACGAATACCTCGAGCTGCTGCGTGACGGCCAGAAAGAGTTAGCCGCCGCCGGCGCCGACAAGGGCAAGGATGGTGCTGTATGACCACGATGACCGCTTCCCCCAGCTCCGCAGCCCACGACATCCAGGTCGTCACACTGAAGATTGACGATCAGGAAGTCAGCGCCAGCCGCAACCAGACGATTCTCCAGGTGGCTGCGGAGAACCAGATTGAGATTCCCACGCTCTGTTTCATGCCGGGCCTCAAGCCGATGGGTTCCTGCCGCATTTGTCTGGTCGAGCTGGCTGGTTCTCCGCGATTATTCGCCGCCTGTGTGACCCGGGTCAGCGAAGGCATGACGGTGATCACCGACAGTCCGCGCCTGCGGAAGTATCGCAAGCAGATCGTCGAGCTTCTGTTCGTCGAGCGCAACCACGTCTGCTCGGTGTGCGTGTCCAACGGCCGCTGCGAGTTGCAGGCCTTGGCTGTGAAATTGGGCATCACGCACATCACCCAGCCGTACCGTTACGACAAGATGGTCGTGGATTCCTCGCACGACCTGTTCCGGCTGGACCACAATCGCTGCGTGCTATGCACCCGTTGCGTGCGGGTGTGCGATCAGATCGAAGGCGCACACGTGTGGGACGTGGCCGGCCGTGGCATCGACTGCCGCATCACCGCCGACCTGAACCTGCCCTGGGGCGACAGCGATGTCTGCACCAGTTGCGGCAAGTGCGTCCACATCTGCCCCACCGGCGCTCTGACCGAAAAGGGCACCGCCGTGGCTGAGATGCGTAAACAGCCTGATTTCCTGCCCTATTTGACCATCATGCGTGAGAACCACTAATCATGAGTGCCAAACCCCGTGTCGCCACCGCCTGGCTCGACGGCTGCTCCGGCTGTCACATGTCCTTCCTCGACCTCGATGAAAAGCTGGTCGATCTGGCGGGCATGGTCGATGTCGTGTGCAGTCCCACCGTCGATATCAAGGAGTTTCCGCAGAACGTGGACGTCGCCCTGGTCGAAGGCGCGGTGTCCAGTGAAGAAGACCTGCACAAGATCAAGCTGATCCGCAGCCGCACCAAAATCCTCGTCTCGCTGGGCGACTGTGCGGTGACCGGCAACGTCCCGGCCATGCGCAACTTCTTCACCATCGAGTCGCTGTTCAAACGCGCTTACCAGGAGAACGCCGACGTGCCCTTGCGGGGCGAGCCCGCTTCAACGGGCAGGTCCATCGATGGCCCCTGCGTGGCGGTGCCCAAACTGTGCGAGAACGCCCGGCCGATCCACGAGATCGTCAAGGTCGATGTCCACGTGCCCGGCTGCCCGCCCCCGCCGGACGCCATCTTCCACGTCGTCGCCGAGCTGCTGGCCGGCCGTATCCCCGACGCCAGCAGCCTGACGCGCTTCGGAAAGTAACGACGAACATCGCACAAACGCAGCAATCTAAAATCTAAAATCAAAAATCTAAAATTGGAAATCCCCATGCCCCGCACCATCACCATCGATCCCGTGACGCGCATCGAGGGTCACGCCAAGATCACCCTCCAGCTCGGCGACGACGGCAAAGTCGCCGATGCACAGTTCCACGTCACGCAGTTCCGCGGCTTCGAGAAGTTCTGCGAAGGTCGCCCCCTGACGGAAATGCCCTCGCTGATGGCCCGCATCTGCGGCATCTGCCCCGTCAGCCACCTGATGGCTTCCGCCAAAGCCTGCGACGCGCTGTTGGCCGTCGAGATTCCCCCCGTGGCGGTCAGCCTCCGCCGCATCATGAACCTGGCCCAGTTCGTGCAGTCGCACGCACTCAGCTTCTTCCACCTGTCCAGCCCCGACTTCTTATTGGGCATGGATGCGGATCCTGCCGAACGCAACGTTTATGGCCTGATCCGAAAAAATCCCGAATTAGCCATCGACGGAGTCAAGCTGCGCAAGTTCGGCCAGGAGATTATCGCCCTGCTGGGCGGTAAGCGCATTCACCCGGCATGGGTCGTGCCCGGCGGCGTCAATGAGCCGCTGACCACCGAACGCCGCGACCAGATCCTGGCTGCCATTCCCGAAGCCAAGGCCATCGCCCTCAAGACCATCACCTGGTTCAAGCAGTCGCTCGATCAGTATCAGGAGATCATTGACAACTTCGCCTGCTTCCCCAGCCTGCACCTGAGCATTGCCGACGAGCAGAACAAGCTGAACGTTTACAACGGCAACCTGCGCGTGGTCGATAAGGACGCCAAGGTGCTGGCCACCGGTGTAAAGCCGGCCGACTATCACACGTTGATCGGCGAGGCGGTCGAGAACTGGACGTACCTCAAGTTCCCCTACTACAAGCCGATGGGCTATCCCGAAGGCATGTACCGCGTCGGCCCGCTGGCGCGCCTCAACGTGATCGATTCCTGCGGCACGCCGCTGGCCGACAAGGAACTGGCGGAATTCCGTCAGCGCTTCGGCCGCGTGCCGCAGAGCTCGTTCCTGTTCCACTATGCACGCCTGATTGAGATCATCTTCGGCATCGAAAATATGCAGAAGCTGCTGGATTCCAGGGACATCCTCGATCCATTCGTCCGCGCCCGGGCCAGGCCGAATCGCCGCGAAGGCGTCGGCGTCTCCGAAGCCCCGCGCGGCACGTTGATTCATCATTACAAGATCGACGACCACGGCCAGATGACCTTCGCCAACCTCATCATCGCCACCGGCCACAACAACCTGGCCATGAGCCGCGGCATCAAGCAGGTCGCCCAGCACTTCGTGGACGGCAACCATCTGACCGAAGGCATGCTCAACCGCGTGGAAGCGGTCATCCGCTGCTTCGATCCATGCCTCTCCTGTTCCACCCACGCCCTGGGCCAGATGCCCATCGAGATCAGCCTGCACGACGCCGCCGGCAAACTGCTGGACGTCGCCAGGCGCTGATGTTCCTACCCCCTCTCCCCTTGGGAGAGGGTCGGGGTGAGGGCGGCAGTACCATGAGCCGTGAAATGAAAACCCTCATCCTCGGCTACGGCAACACCCTGCGCGGCGACGACGGCATCGGCGTCATCGCCGCCCAGCGCCTGCGCCAAGCTTTTGGCGATGATCCCCACGTTCAAGTGCTCGCTCTGCATCAACCGACGCCGGAGCTCGCCGACACGCTCAGCCGCTGCGATCGGGCCATCTTCATTGACGCCAGTGTGGATGTGCCCGAAGGCGAGTTGCGCGTCACCGCCCTCGCCCCCGGCCCCGACGCCGCCTCGCCATCCACGCATCACCTGAGCCCGTCAGCCCTGTTGGACATGGCGAAACTGCTGTTCGGCTCCTGCCCCCACGCCTGGCTGATCGCCGTGGGCGCCCGCGATTTCGCCTGCCGCGACAGCCTGTCACCCCCCGTGGCCGCCGCCATCGAGCAGGTGCTGGCGCAGGTGCGCCAACTTCTTCTTACCCCCTCTCCCCCAGGCAGAGGGCTGGGGTGAGGGCGGCTTGAGGTTGTGACGCACTTCAATTCCGTTAGGACTGACGGTGGTAAGATGCTTTGATTCCAGTGCCATAGGAATCAACCCGCCATGACCCGCCCCCGCGTACCCGCCCATTTGCATCAATTGCTCGAACACGTCCGCCGCGTGGTCGATCCGCAGCGCCAGGCCCAGATCGATCAACTGCACAGCGACGCCCTCAGTTGGAAGCCGGTGCCGCGACTGCCGTTGGTCATCACGTTCACGCAGACCGATAGTCTGCCGTTTGCCCCGCTGCCGCACGCTCAGATTTTCAACGACCCGGCCGCGATGCTCTACAACGAGCTGGTCCACGCCTTCGGCACAAGCATCGCTGCCCGCGGCCTGGTCGATGACGATCTGCCCTGCACCGTGCGGGCCAACTTCGGCATCGTGATCGTTCCTTCCCTGTTCGGGGCCCGCGCTGAGCAGGTGGCCGACAATCCGCCGTGGATCGCCCATGACACCGGCGGCGGCGTCAGCCTCGAAGAACTGGTCAACCACGGCCCGCCCGCCCTTGACGGCGGCTGGATGCCGCGCGTCATCGAAACACTCTCCTACTACCGCGACGTGCTGGCGCTGTATCCGCCCCTCGATCGGATCATCCGCATCATCATGTCCGATCTGCAAAGCCCATTCGACAATCTGGAACTGATCGTCGGCAGCGGCCTGTTTGCCGAGTTGTACGAAAAGCCGCAATTAGTCGAGAAAGCCCTGGACCTGGTGACCCAGACGCAGATTGACGTGGCGAACAAGCTACTGCCCCTCATCACCGACGGCCCCGAGGGATTCTGTCACCAGCACGCCATGACCCTGCCCGGACGCATCCTGCTGCGCAACGACTCGGTCATCATGATGTCGCCGGACATGTACGTGCAACAGATCGCCCCTTACGACCAGCGCGTCCTCCAAGCCCTCGGCGGCGGCGGTATCCACAGTTGCGGCCGCATCGATCCCTACGTTGAATCGCTGATCAGTGTGCCGTCCCTGCGCTGCATCGACCTGGGCCAGGCCCCCATGAACGACCTGGACACGATGTACGCCAAGGCCCGCCAGCGCCGGATCGCCCTGATCCGCGTCGATGTGGACGAAGAGGCAATCACCACCGGCTGCGTGCTCGACCGCTTCCCCACCGGCGTATCCCTCCGCCACGAAGTGCCCACGCTCGCCGACGCGAAGCGATTGTTTGAGGCGTATATCGCCGCGGTGTGAGGGAGTAGGGTGTAGGGAGTAGGGAGTAGGGTGTAGGGAGTAGAGATTCAGGCAGTCAGGGAATCAGGCATTGGCGGGGGGGCGCAGCCACCCAGGGACCGAGGGACCAAGCCACCAAGGGTTCCCCCCATCCGCCATCCCCCGCTCCCCCTCGGTGCCTCGGTGGCTTGGTGCCTGGGTGCCTTCCGCCAACTTTCTCGCGGAGACGCGGAGGGGAGTAGGGTGTAGGGAGTAGAGATTCAGGCAGTCAGTGAATCAGGCATTGGCGGGGGGCGCAGCCACCAAGGCACCGAGGCACCAAGGGACCGAGGGGGTAGGGAGTGGGGGGTAGGGATTCAGGAATTCAGGCATTCAAGGAATCCAGGCATTGGCGGGGGGGCGCAGCCACCAAGGCACCGAGGCACCAAGGGACCGAGGGGGTAAACCAGCAACTCGTGCTGCGCAGCGAGGCGCAGCATCGCAGAGCAGGATCAGCGATCAGAAAATCCCGTATGCGATCATCCATCCACACGGAAAGTTGGAACCGATCAAAATTACGTGCAACTCCCGCCTCGAATCAAGGCTGAAACAGGCTAACCTGTACAATTTTTTGTGTCCACAAGTCATGTGGCAGCGAACAGTGTGACGATGCATCTGAAGAAGCCATGACGCTTCGAACATAATTTACTCCCCGGCCGCATCAGACTAGACCCCCCATGTGGCTGGGGAGTTATTGTATCCACGACAGAGACAGTGGCCACCCATCCGCCCCTGTTGCTGCTTTCCCCCCCTCGTGGCTCGGTGCCTGGGTGCCTTCCTCCAACTTTCTCGCGGAGACGCGGGGTGGCGCGGAGGGGCGTAAGGCGTGGGGCGTGGGGCGATTAGCGATGAGCTACGAGTCAACAGCACCCAGTGCCTACTCCCTACTGCCCGTTCATTACTCCATCCAGCCGTGGACAGGGCACACCTATTCATAATGGGCTATAATGCCACCGCACTTAATTGCCTCCTTTAGGGGGATGCGATGGCAAGAAAATCTGAGGACCGTTTAGAACAGATCAACATCCACCTTCTTAAGTCGGAGATTACCGACTTTAAGAATGCTATTGCCTATGGCAAATCCCCCAAGCACATCTCTGCGAGTGCTGATGTGCTTCCCAATGCCGTCTTATACTTCGAGGACCCCCCAAAAAAGCCTTCGTCTTGGCGCAGCTTCCTTGCTCCGGGTTTTAGCACGGCACTCCCGCAATTCGACGCAAAGCATGCATCGGCATTGCTGTTCTTCCAAGCAGGAAACAGTAATACGAAGCGGTCCTTCGCCGTCACATTGGGGTATGGTCGTGCGTTGCTTTCAGAATCAGCGCTTGAACCGGACTTCGGTCTTCGCACGGCACTAAACCTCTGCAATCCCGATACGTTGCGGGCAGTCAATTACCGCACGATCGAAGAGCGAACTCGCATCACACGTACACAATTGAGCGACGCCGGTTCGGTCGACGCCTTCCGCATCAACATGGACACCGACCTGTTGCGAGGTCTCGAAGCCGAGTCCAACAACAAGGATGTGTGCGAGCGTCTCGGCGCAAGGTGGTCGAATTTGATCGTCGCCGCCCGTGTCGAAATTGGCGACCTACCGACTCTGGCAACGAAACTGCTTGGATACCGAAAGAAGAAGTTGCCCACCCAATACGCATGGATTGACAATGTGCGACGTGTAACCGACCCATCATGTATCCAGTCGCTTGATGCAGAGTTGGAACATCGCGTCAAGACAAAGCAGTTCGACGGGATTCGGCTCGCCATTCCTGAGATCACCGGAAGCACAGTCGGAATTGATGCCAAGCTGTTTGAGCCCACGACAGAAGCCGAAGATTTCACCAGCGATTTCAATGAGTATCTAAACAAGCGGAAGAAGCAGGTTGAATGGTCGGTGCAGTCAGCCAAGATGAATCAACGGGTGTACCTGATCGATACCGGAAGCGGTGCCGAGCGGGAACACACGCCCGTATATCGCTGCATCGTTGCCGAGTTCGATCATGATGGCAATCGGTACCTCTTGATAGACGGCGAGTGGTTCCTTCTCAACCCCAATTTCGTGAATTTGATCAACAAGGCAATGACTCAAATCCCGCACCCTGCACACAGTCTGCCCGCTTGGACGGGTGAGAAAGAGGGTGACTGGAACAAACACGCGTGCGTTGCATGGAAGGACGCCGCGTTGCTGGACAAGTCGAACCCGCTTCATGGCGGCGGGGGAAGTAAGATAGAACCCGCAGACATTGTTACAAAGGCCGGCCTATTCGGCCATGTCAAGCGCCGAGACAAGAGCAGTTCCGGCTTGAGTCACCTTTTCGCGCAGGGAGTGGTCTCGGCACGCCTAATCAAACAGGACGCTGACTTTCGCAAGAAGGTGGCGAAGTGCATTCCGAGTTCGCACAAAGGACTGTGTCAGAAGCTGAATGGAACGTCGTTCGATGCTCGCAAATGGACGGTCAGCTACATCATCCTTGGAGCGGACACGGCGAAACCTGCGGAGACGCTTCCCTTCTTCAGCAAAGTGAACCTGAGGGGAGCGATCCAACAGTTGAAGGACATGGAATACAACGTTGGTATCATTGGAGTGTAGAGAATCGCAATGAGCCGCCACCAACGATTGCTCATCTCCGTCCGCGGTCCAGTGGAGGCGATTGCCGCTGCTAAGGGTGATGCGCACATCGCTGATGTCGAATATCCCGCCTCGGCGCTTGGCACTCCGTATCCGTTGAACATCGCAGCAGTCCGTAAGCGACTGAACACAAATGGCTTTCGAGGTACGCTGGTGTCAACGAACATCGGCGAGGTGCCGAATGAGCGGGCCAATGCGTGTCAAGCGGCGCTGGGGGTAGCGACGGCGGGTGCCGACCTGATCAAATTCGGTTTGGCAGAACTGCCATTGGAAGCAGCGGCTTACCTCGGCAAGCAGATTGTTCGTACGGTTCGTGAGTGGCACCTAAAGAAAAATCTTTACCCGGCAGTATTTGTCGATGATGACATGCAGCGATTCTTCAAAGTCTTTCGCGATTCTGTGCCCCTAGCGCAACAGATCAATGCTGACGGCGTTCTCATCGATACGTTTAATAAATCGATCGGCAAGGGGCTTCTTGACTACTGCACATTGAGCGACATCAAAGCGTGGGTCCAGCGAATGCACAAGATCAAAAAGGAAGCTTGGATTGCTGGCTCTATCACGAAGGATGAACTACCTGATCTGTGGGCTACAGGTGTGAACGTCATCTGTGTGCGTGGTGCAGCGTGCAAGCAAGTAAAGATATCCGGCAGATTCGGCACGGTTGATCGTCAAATAGTAGCTGAGCTGGTACAAACCATACCGAAACGATAAACGCGGTTGTGCAGGACTCAGCAACTTCCGGGGGTGAAGGGGCTGTTTGGCTGGATCATTTTGCTATTGGGGCGGAGGATTTTGCGTTTTCCTCGGTGTAACTCGCAAAAGGGGCGGGTACGACGGCGTGTTGGTTGGGGGATTTTGCGTTTGGGGCGGGTCAGATCGCAAAATGGCCGGGGCATCATGCAAAATGAGCGAGGGATTTTGCGATTGGGTCCGGGCAATACTCGAAATGGTCGGGGGATTATGCGATCGGGATGCGGGATCCGGCAAAATCCCCGAAGCATTAGACAAAACCCCCGGATGATTTGGCGAAATGGACGAGTCATTTGACGAAATGCCGAAGGCATTAGACATAATCCTCGGTCCATTAGACAAAATCCTCCAAGCATTAGACGAAATCCCCGAGGCATTAGACAAAATGCTCGGTCCATTAGACAAAATCCCCGGAGGATTACGCGTAATGCTCGGAGCATTTGACAAAATGCCCGGAGGATTACGCGTAATGCTCAGAGCATTAGACAAAATGCTTGAAGGATTAGACGAAATCCTCGGAGCATTAGACAAAATGCTGCGGGGATTCTACTTCCTTCCCGGACCCCCGGAAGTGGTCCCCGCCACGTTCCGCCCCCGCCAGCCCCCATCCGCCGATCTTACCGGCCTCGCTGGTTATCGTCCTGTTTGATCCGCCACCAGCGCCCATCCTGACAACTGGCCGTTCATGAACGGACGTAGACCAAGTGGGTGCTTCGCCGCCAGCCCCCACACCCCTCGGCTCCCCTGCGGAAGGGCTGGTATGGATCGAGTATTGAAATATTCAAGCAAGATCCTTATCGTTGGGGGGACTTATGGTTATTGGTTATCCGTTCATATCGCTGACAAGGCGGCGCTGTCTCCATTCCGTTAGAACCCAGCCAAGGATGCTCAGTCCAAACCCTACCAGCAATAGCCACCAACAGCGCAAACACTCTGCAAGCCCCAGACCAAGAACGACCCCAGTTGTAAGTGACAACGCCCCCTGTAGGTATCGGTTTGCCGCTGGTGGCGTGCGAAACGGAGGCTGGGGCACCGGGGATGGAGCACTTGCGGCCTGGTAACTACGATAACGATGCAGGGCTATTGTCAGAGCAACGAGGAGAAATACGCCAATGAATAAGATCAGGGCGCGTATCCATGAAACAGTGACAATCCAGTTTACGTTCTGGTTATTGTCAATCTGGTGTGCTGCAACGATGATCCCAACTGCGATGGCCAAGCCCAATGATGGAACCTGCCAGATCAAAGTATTGTAGTGCAGATAAGTCTCGCTGAGTATGAGGGGTTGTCGTGGGGCTGGAGCGTTCATGAAGTTCGTCTCCGAGTGATTCGCATTGAGCAATTTATAGTGCATTATCCATTGCAATCGCTAAGCACATCCTTCCAGGGGCAGCCGGGGTTTGGGGCCGGACGCAGAGGCCCTGCTGTTTTTCCCGCGATTTTGGAAACAATACGAATACTGACTCGCGGGCTTCGCCGCCAGCCCCCGCACCCCTCGGCTCCCCCGCGGAAGGTAATGTCTCTGAGAAAAACACGGAGTGCGAACCCTTGTTTTCGCCCTCCCTTTTTAGCAGATTAGCCTCCACATGTTGAACAGGGGCGACCTTCATCTGGTCTGCACATGCGACCGCCCTGGGTATTACGGAACCAGCGGCAACCTTGGTTATGTCTCGTGCCGGAACTTGTGTTCAACCAGTGGGTGAGAGTAGCATCGGCGGTTGGCGTAATTGACAACGGTCCCGATGATGCGATTGGTTGTCCGTAAGCAGTCTGGATCAGATCATTAGCGCTGACGTAACAATTGGCGAGAACGAGACGCACAACTTTTTCATCACAGAGCTTTTGTGCAGCCTGGAAATTGATCAGGCCATTAACATCACCATCAATGTAGAGAACAAGTACTGGCTTCTTACCTGTCGCTTCAGCATATCTGAGTGCTTGTTCGATTCCCTGAAGGTAGTTGTCGGATTTATCCACTTCGACAATTTCAGTATCCGTGGCAATATCTGCGCGGCCGGTGGCAACAGAAACTTCAAGCTGACCACGGAAGTACTTATTGTTGATAGCGACTTGCCAATGATTCTCAGTGATTCGTATAGCTTGTAACGCAGGAGTCGTGTTAGGTTTAACTAACTGGGTGGTACTTCGCGTAGTCGTTTGCGTTGGAGTTGGTGTGACTGCGGGTGTTGTTGGTCGGTGGACATGGTATTCACCAGTCTTTCGGTTGTAGTGCCCACCATTCGAGTCAAGCCCACCAGAATGGCCATAGAGGATGAGGGGAACTGCAAGTATTACTGCGACGATAACAGTGCTGCCCAGTATGCGTCTCATGGTAGACTCCGTAATAGAAGTGACGGTACGGTATTCATCAAGTGAAACTGGTACGAAGCCGGATTCCAGACAGGCTGGCGTCAGCGGCTCGGGGGTGAGGGGTTATCATCTTCTGGACCGCTCGAAAAGGTGCGGATCGTGGTTAAGACCCATTGCCCTTCCAGGGGGCGGCGGGGTTCGGGGCCGGACGTAGAGGCCCTGATGCCTTATTGCGTATGGCATGGCTTACAGCAGTAGTAACAGCCGTTGGATTGCCAGTAGTGTTTTTTCGCTGCCTGCACGGCTGGGCCGCAAGTAGCGAAGTCACCCAGGTAGATGCGGTTGTCTGCGTCGGGCATGTAGGAACAGCCCGAGACGTGGACTTCGTGATCGCCGTTGGCCTGCGTGTTCTTGTTGACGTAATAAGCTGACATGGTGTTACTCCGGAACAAGGGATGGGATGCGTCATTCAATCTATAGATTCGCACCCCATCTGTAAAGGCGAAATGACCCAGTGCGACGCAAAAAAGCCGCAACAGGGTAGCCCATTTGTCGTGCCAATGACTAACTCCCGCTTCCTCTCCGCGTCCTCCGCGTCTCTGCGGTTCAAATGTAGAAAACTATGAGCCATTAGCCATAAGCCACGAGCCATTTTTAGGGGCATTCTAACGCGGATATATCAGAAGAATTTTTTCCGGGTTGATTAAAGTGGGCTGGACATCGGCCGATTCATGTCGCTGGAAAGGCCGCAGTTCTCCGCGAGGTTTCGCAAAGGTGCGAAACGCGGAGTCTGAAACTTCCGGACACGTCTTGGCCTTTCACGTGCCGGGGAAATGAAGGAGGTAGCTGTCATGGTGCAATCGTATATCCCCACCACGGATGCCCACGCCCTACAGTGGATGCAGGCGTTTTCGGGCGGGATCACGGCCAGTCCATCGACGTACATGCTGAGCGTCAGCGACGCCACGGCGATCAGCAGTGCGGTCGATGCGTATGCAACAGCCCTGGCGACGGCGACCGATCCGAACGTGCGGACGCCGGTGAATGTCAATATCAAGGACACGACGCGCAACGCGGCCGAGCAGATCTGCCGGCAGTACGCGATCCTGATCAAGAACAACGGCGGCATCAGTGACGCCTCGAAGATCGCCATTGGGGTGCGGCCGGTGAATCCGAGTCGTGAGCCGATCCCGTGCCCGCAGACGTCGCCCTTGCTCAACGTGGTCGCGGCGACGCCTGGGGCGCACACGGTGCGCTATGTGGATTCGATGACGCCGAGCACGGTGGCCAAGCCGTTCGGTGCGACGGAGCTGCAACTGTTCATTGCCATTGCTGATGCGCCCACAACGGATGAAGACGCGGCGGTGTTCTACGGCAAATTCACGAAGAACCCGATCGGAGTGGCGTTCGCCCCGGGAGACGACGGCAAGGTGGCGACGTACTTCGCCCGCTGGGCGTCACGGCGCGGTGACGTCGGGCCGTGGTCGTTGCCCATCAGTATGCGGATCGCGGCGTGATTGGGCAGGGAGTAGGGGGTAGGCAGTAGGGAGTAGGATAAAGGATTTGGAGTTCTTCGTGCCTTTGTGGCACAAACAGGAAAGGAACGAAAGATGGCAAGTCATATTACACGAGCGAGCAAGCACGGATTCAAGAAGAAAATGAACCTGGAGGTCAACCAGCCGCAGCGGGTGAATCCGATCTATATCACGGGTGCAACGTTGATCACGGATGAGTTGGATCTGACGTTCGATCAGGTGGTGAGTCTGCACGGTTTGCCGGGTGTGACGACTGATGTGGCAGGTGCTGTCGTGACCGATGCGCAGCAGTTGACACCCAATCAGATCAAGCTTTTCTTCAGCGCTGAAGTCAGCAGTGCAACGAAGCTGAACATTCCGTTCCGCGATCCTGCGATCCGCAATCCCAGTGGCGGGTACGTGACGCACAACGTGTACTCCCTGGTGTGAGGTGAGTCATGGCAGAGAGCAATCAACCATCGTGGCTTATAAAGCCGGGGGACGGGGAAGCGCGAGGCGCGGTGCCGATGGTGGCGACGCCGCCGGCGCCGCGCCTTCCTATTGCGGTGCGTGTGGCGGTGAAGGATGATCTGCCGTTCATCGACCAGTTGCAGCGGATGCACTCGCACATGGTGGGCTGGACGCCGACCAAGCAGTTTGAGGCGAACATTGAAGCGGGGCATATTCTGATTGCGGAGGAATTCACCACAGAGCACACGGAGGGCACAGAGAGCAATGCGGAATCGGATGGGATTGACTCGGCGCATCCCTCTGCGACCTCGGCGACCTCTGCGGTGAAACGGATTGGTTACTGCATTGCCCGCGATCAATACATGAAGCGGGATGATGTGGGGATCGTGTATCAGTTGAACGTGCTGCCGCTGCGGCAGAGGCACCTGGTGGGGGCGACGCTGATCAAGGTGGTGTTCGAGCGGGCGGCATATGGGTGCAGGTTGTTCTCATGCTGGTGTGCGCAGGACATTCAGGCGAACTACTTCTGGGAGTCGATCGGGTTCATGCCGCTGGCGTTCCGCACGGGGAGCCGGGCGAAGCAGCGGATTCACATATTCTGGCAGCGGCGGGTGCGCGACGATGATGATTGCACGCCGTACTGGTTTCCCTCGCAGACCACCGGGGGCGCGGTGGCGGAGGACCGGCTTGTGCTGCCGATCCCGCCGGGCACACATTGGCGAGACGCCAAGCCGGTGGTGTTGCCGGGATTGCCGCCGAGGCAGGAGGCTGCGGCGGAAGTGTCGAAGTTGCTGCCAGGCGGAGCGCCGGTGAAATCGCGTCCCGAGCAGCCGAAGGTGACCCGAGCGCAGGCTGCGGCGATTGCGCGGAGCAAGTCGAAGCACCTGAATGCGGTGCCGCAGGGTAAGGCAGCGATCGTCACAAGTGGCGGCGTGAGGTATATCGAACGTGCTGATGCTCCACCCTTGGAAGAAATTGCTCCGCCAAAGCCGAAGCGTCCACGGAAGGAGAGGCAGAAGAACGATCCGAAGTACGTGGCAGCGGCTCGGGAGTTGCGGGACCGTTTTCTTGAGCAGGTCAACACCGCGCGGCTGCTGCCGGGGGCGCAGGGCAAGTACGACGTGAGCCGATCACTTGAAGCTGCGCCGAGTCAATTGGATTCGACGCCGCGCCTGGAAGCAGCGTGAGTGGCTGATCGCTCGTGGCTGATCATCAACATCAGCATTCAGCCATCCGGGTTCAGACATTCCCTTCTTTCGCTTGCGTTTCGACAACTGGCGCCTGGCAGCTTTCCTCCAACGTCCGAGGTCGCCAGCGGATGCCCCGGTGATCGAGATCATTCACGAGGCAGGTTCGAGAATCTGGGCGGGAAAAGATTCGGATTCGGCCACTGGTTCACCTGCGATCAAACGGCGCAGCAGACTTGTGATTGCTTCAACTCTTGATTGTCCAACTGGAACAATGGGCGTGATCCATGGATCATTGCGGTACATCTCGCTGATCACCACGAACTTTTGAGGCTTGCTTGTAAGCTCATGCAAGCGATCGCGTGAGCGCGTGCTGAGGTGGTTGCGAAGAAACAGCGCATCAATCCGAGGCACACGGGCAATCAGATCATCCAAGGCTGAATCAACGTCCTCCGCAGACGGCGGCACGGTCTCAATCGCGACAAGACGGTTACCCAACCCGACTATCAGACTGTTGGCCAGCACATTGTCCCCTGGCCGCCATTCGTTGCGCATCAGAATCGCCACATGCTGACAATCCTGTCGCACCAGATACTCCGCGATGCATTCACCCAACTGGCGCTGGTCGAAGCCGATGGACGGCAGGGTGATGCCGCGATCAGGTGTCCCCAGGATACAGGTCGGCCAGCCTTTGCGTTGGGCAACCCGCTGCGCCGCCGTCGGCATCCAACGAAAAATAAACGCTTGCGATCCGGCGTCAACCAGTTGCTGCAGCCATGCTTCGATTTGCTCTTCGGTGTTGATTTGCTTTGGCAACAGATTGATGCGCAGTGCCAATTCATCCGAACTCCTGGAGCCGGAGGTTCCAGCCAGAATTTCGTCAGCCAGAAACTCCGGCCCGCCTCGGCTGACGATGTCCTCCGGCATCACACAATCCACACACCGAACCGTTGCTGCCTCTGTCGCTCCCGATGGCGTGTTTTTGACGTAGATGCCCGATCTGTGACGGCGCTCGATGAGACCTTCCTCCTCCAGCCGCTCCAGGCACCGAATCGCCGTCGAAGTTGAAACGCGGTACTTGTCGCAAATCTCCTTGATCGTGTAGAACTGTTGACCCGATGAGAACTCCCTGGCCTCGATCTGGTCGCGCAAGGCGCAATACACCTGATGTCTTTTTCGCCCAATGGGAACCTGCGTTCTGGTCGTATCCATTCCCATGAATGATCTTCAGCTTGCCACGGAGGCAGAAGAATAAACTGTCATCTTCAACAAAATTTTATGGTATTGAATGTTCGGGTCAGTGTCCAGAAAGCCAGGGAGAACGCAGGGGGCCAATATACCCGCATTGCCAAAAGCCGCGGCACACGCCCCCTGAAGCGTGGATCCACTCGCCGGGGCATAAAATCACATCTCCAGCAGCCACTGGTGCACGCGGTCGAACTGGCCGGGCAGGGTTTCGTGGGCGTAGTCGGGGTAGATCACCATCTGCTTGGGAGCGGTGATCTTGTTGTAGGCGGCAAACTGCGTCGAGGGCGGGCAGATCTGGTCCATCAGCGAGGTGGCCAGCATCACCTGGCCCTTGATGCGCCGGGTCAGGTGCTGCACGTCGATGTAGCCGAGGCGCTCGAACCAGAGGTCTTCCTTTTCGTGGGTGGGATCGAAGTGGCGGAAGAAGGTTTTGAGTTCGGCGTAGGCGTTGAGGGTCAGGTCCAGCTCCCACACGCGCTTGTAATCGCACAAGAACGGATAATTGGCTGCGACCCGTGCGATGCGCGGCTCCAGTGAGGCGCAGGCCAGCGACAGGCCGCCGCCCTGGGAGCCGCCGTAGGTGGCGACGCGCTTTTCATCGACTTCATCGAAGCCCATGACGATGCTCGCCATCTGGGCGGTGTCGAGGAAAATCTGGCGAAACAGCAGGTTGTCAGGCTGATCTTCCAGGCCGCGGATGATGTGGCCGTGGTGGGTGTTGCCCTTGACGCTGCCGGTGTCCTCAGACGATCCGCCCTGGCCGCGGCAGTCGAGAGCGGCGACGGCGAAACCGCTGGCGACCCAGGCCAGTTTGTCGTGCCATTCGCCGCAGTTGCCGCTGTAGCCGTGAAACTGCAAGACGGCCGGACATGGCTTGTCACCATTCCGGGGGCGGGGGCGGAGGTACTTGGCGTGAATGCGGGCGCCGCGCACGCCGGTGAAGTAAAGATCGAAGCACTCGGCAGCAGGCGACTTGAAATCCGCGGGGCGCAGTTCGACCTGCGGGTCGGTGCGGCGCATCTCATCGAGGGCGCGCTGCCAGTATGCGTCGTGGTCGGCCGGGCGGGGGTTGATGCCTTGGTAGGTCTTGAGCTTTTCCAGCGGGAAATCGAAAATGCCGGGCATGTCTGCCAACTCCTGAATAGGGGGAAGCGGATATGATATCGAAGTTCAAACCCGCCCGCAGGAGAAAACCGCAGATTCCGCAGATGAGAGTCAAACCGAATACAGATAGCCACGAAGGCACGAAGGACACGAAGTTGAAAACATGCATGGATTTTTCTTCGTGTCCTTCGTGCCTTCGTGGCGAATTCCTGATCTGCGCAATCCGCGAAATCCACGGTTACTTTAGTCACGCACTGCGGCGAGACATGGCCAGACTGATGATCATCAGGTCGGCGGGGTTGACGCCTTCGAGGCGGCCGGCCTGACCGAGGGTCGCGGGCTGGAAGCGGTTCAGTTGCAGCATGGCCTCCGTGCGCAGGCCGGGGATCGCGGCATAGTCGTGATTGGTGGGCAGTGGCTGCGATTCGGCCGCCCGCAGTCTTTCGATCTGGCGCTGATGGCGATCGATGTAGCCGGCATACTGTGCGTCAGCCAGGACGCGGATCAACAGCGAATCGTCGGCAGTGATGCCCGCCCCGGCCAGTTGCCGGCGCAGTTCGGGCACACCCACCTGTGGGCCGGCAATCCACTTGCGCAGGCGCTGGGCGTCGAGATGTTCATGGATGCGGCGGATGGTGCGCTGCTTGTCCTGATACACCGCCCAGCGCGCATCATCCACAGTTCCCCACTCCCGGCCCAGTTCGGTCAGCCGCTGATCGGCATTGTCCGCCCGCAGCACCAAACGATGCTCCGCGCGGCTGGTGAACATGCGATAAGGCTCTACCGGTGTCTTGGTCACCAGGTCGTCCATCAGCACGCCGATGTATGCCTGCTCGCGGCCGAGACGCACCAGGGATTCACCGCGCAGATAACGCACCGCATTGATGCCTGCCAGCAGGCCCTGTCCCGCTGCTTCCTCGTAGCCGCTGGTGCCGTTGATCTGCCCGGCCAAAAACAGGCCTTCGATCCTCTTGGTCATGGTGGTGGCATCGATCTGATGCGGGCGCACCATGTCGTATTCCACGGCATAGCCATAGCGCAGGATTTTCGCCCGCTCGCACCCGGGCAGATGATGGACCATGTAGTCCTGGATGTCGGTCGGCAGCGAGGTGGAGATGCCGTTGCAGTAGATCTCGTTGGTGTCCAGCGACTCGGGCTCGAGGAACACGTGGTGCGAAGTCTTGTCTGCGAAGCGCACGACCTTGTCTTCGATGCTGGGGCAATAGCGCGGCCCGACACAGCCGGGGGTGATCTGGCCGTTAAACAGCGGCGCGCGATCGAGGTTGGCGCGGATCTGCTCGTGGATCGCTTCGTGGGTGTGCGTGACCCAGCAGTCGAGCTGGGGCAGTAACGCCCAGGGATGGCCATCCCTGGGCTTTGGCGTCATGTCACTGAAAGGAGCAGGTGTTTCGTCGCCGGGCATGCGTTGCAGAGAGGCGAAGTCGATGGACTCCGCGGCCAGGCGTGGTGGGGTGCCGGTCTTGAGGCGGCCGAGGTCGAAGCCGAGGCGACGCAGTGAGGCACTGATGCCGACGGATGGTCCTTCGCCGACGCGACCGCCTTCTGTTTGCTTGGGGCCGGTGTGCATCAGGCCGCGCATGAAGGTGCCGGTGGTCAGGACGACGGCATCTGCCCGCAGAGTTCGATCGGGCAGGATGACGCCGACGCATTGGCCGTGTTCGACCAGCAGGTCTTCGACGGGGGCTTCGATAAGGTCGAGGTTGTCGCGGGTGCGCAGCAGGCGCTGGACCTCGGCGGCATAGCGATACTTGTCGCACTGGCAGCGCGGGCCGCGCACGGCCGGGCCTTTGGAGGCGTTGAGCACCTTGAACTGAATGCCGGTGGCGTCGGCCGCCAGGCCCATCAGTCCGCCGAGGGCGTCGATCTCGCGCACCATCTGTCCCTTGGCCAGCCCGCCGATGGCGGGGTTGCAGGACATGACGCCGACACGATCGAGGCGAAGTGTGACCAGGGCGACTTTGTCGCCTTCATCGCGCAGCATATTGGCCGCAGCCCAGGCAGCCTCAGCGCCGGCGTGTCCGCCGCCGATCACGATGACTCGGTATGCAGGCTGGGGCATGGGGGAACTTCCGAGGGCGGGGGACTGGGGACTTTTGGGGAGACGGCCGGTGAACCGGCCTCCGCCGGGGGGATACATTTCCGGGGGCCGGGGGCGGGGATTATTCGATGCCCAGGCCGACCTGGAACTTCACGGGCACGGTCACTTTCTGCATGTCATCGTAGAGGTCCAGTGCGAAGCTGGCCGCCTGCGGGTTGGCACTGAGCGTGAACTCCAGTTCCACGGTGTCGAACATGGTCATGGTGGAGTAAGGCCCGTCGGTGAGCTTGGCGCCGGCATCGTCGGTGATGGTCCAGCCGGCAACCTGCTGGTGCAGGTCTTTGGTCATCTTCAGCGTGAGTTTGAATTTGCCCTCTTCCCAATCGCTGGGGCCCATGGCGGTGATTTCAAAGCTCTGGTCGCCGAGCGCCACCTGTCCGGGCTGCAGGGGCACGTTCTGGGCCGAGAGGGTCTTGGTGCCGGCCGCGGTCAGCACAGCCAGCGAAGCTTCACAGTTGATGGAAGTGGCGCCGGCGGCTGGCGCCTGCGGGGTGATCAACTCCACGGCAATGGCCGAACCATCCGCCTTGATATGCGGGAAGGGACCGATGGGATCGCTGCTCATGGACATGCTGAAGCCGCCGTCGGACTTGGGCTTGGGCTGAGCGAGCAGATCCTTGCCGGTGGAGTCAACAGCCATGCTGACCGTGGAATTGTCGGTGTCCAGATCGACGATGCGCTGTTCCAGGCCGGTGATGATGACGTGGACGGACGTGCCGGGGTTGACGCCATTGGGTCGGAAGTCGAAGTCCATGTCCTGAAGTGTAGGTGATCCGACGGTCAGGGCGATGGGAGTGACCATCACTTCGGCGTGCGCGAAGCAGGCGGCAAACGTGAGCATGGAAGCAACGATGAGAGCAGTCGTGCGATTCATGGTTCACTCCTTGTTGGGGCGGGTCATGCGATCGTAGTCGAGAAGTTCGTTGAGTCGAGCGTCACTGATGAGTTTTAATTCGCCGACGAGTTGGCGGATGGTCTTGTTTTCCTTGAGGGCCTGCTTGGCCAGGGCGGCACACTTGTCGTAGCCGATCTCGGGCGCCAGGGCGGTGATGGTCATCAGCGAGGCGTCGAGCAGTTCCCGGCAGCGAGCTTCGTTGACTTCCAGGCCCACCAGCAGCTTGTTGACGAAGACGTCGGACACGTTGGCCAGCAGGGTGACCGATTCGAGGAAGGCATCGATCATCACGGGCATGGCGACGTTCAGTTCAAAGATGCTGCCGACGCCGCCGAGCCCGGCCATGGTGACCGTGGCGTCGTTGCCGATGACGCGGCAGGCGACCTGGATGACGGATTCGCAGATCACGGGGTTGACCTTGCCGGGCATGATGGACGAGCCGGGCTGCGTGGCGGGGAGATTAAGTTCACCGATGCTGCAGCGTGGGCCGGAGCCGAGCAGGCGGATATCGCCGGCGATTTTAGAGAGTGACACGGCAATGGTTTTGAGGTGACCGTGGGCGGAAACGAACGAATCCTTGGCCGCCTGGGCCTCGGGGTGGTTTTTGCCCTCGGCGAAGCTGATGCCGATGCGCTGTGACAAAGCTTCACACACCTTGGCGGCGAACTGAGTATGGGTGTTGATGCCGGTGCCGACGGCCGTGCCGCCGATGGGCATGTTGACCAGCATTTCCTTCAGTGCCCAGCCGGCCCGATCCTTGGCGTACTGCACCTGGGCGGCAAAGCCTGAGAAAACCTGTCCCATGCGGATGGGCGTGGCGTCCATCAGATGCGTGCGGCCGACCTTGACCATGGCGTCCCACTTTTTGGCCTTCTCATCGAGGGCGGCATGCAGACGAGTAAGGGCAGGGATCAGGTGGTTCTGAATGTTGTCGGCCGCGGCGATGTGCATGGCGGTGGGGAAGGTGTCATTGGAGGACTGGCCCATGTTGACGTGGTCGTTGGGGTGGACCCCCGGATGGTTCTTGACGGGCGGTGAACCGCCCTCCGCCAGGCGGGCGGTAGCCAGGTGAGCGATGACCTCGTTGGCGTTCATGTTGCTCGAAGTGCCCGAGCCGGTCTGGTAAACATCGACGGGGAAGTGTTGGTCGTGCGTGCCCTCGGCGACCTCGTCGGACGCGGCGATGATGGCGGCGGCCACTTCTGGGGAAAGTTTGCCCAGGTCTTTGTTGGCTTGAGCGCAGGCAGCCTTGAGGTGCCCGAAGGCGTGGATCACAGCCCCCGGAATCGGCTTATGAGCAATCGGGAAGTTCTCGACGGCCCGGGCTGTGGAAGCGCCGTAGAGAGCGTCGGCGGGCACGGGCATTTCGCCCATGGAGTCTTTTTCGATCCGGGTTTGAGCCATGGCTTTTCCTTCCGTTGCGTTGCGAGCATGGTAATCAGGTGTAGCGCAAAGACAACCGCCGAGGCTTTTTGACCTCGGCGGCGTCGCTTCCTGCTTCCTGCATACCGAATGTCCAATCAGGCGGCTTCGCGCTGCCCCGGCTCGTCGGGACGCTCCGTGGCGGCGGTGTTTTCGCCCAGCGCGTTGAGCCAGTGCTGAAGGTTTTCGCCCAGCACGGGCGATGTCTGAGCGTCAGCCCGGGCGGCCCGGGCGCGGGTCTGGGCCTGATGCAACGTGTCGAGAATCTGCTGCCGCAGAGGGGCGATGGTGCGTTCGACCTGGAGGCGGGTCTGCTCGAGCTGGCGGCTGAGCATGGAGTCGGACTGCTGCAGCGTGTCGGCTGCCTGGCGCGGCATCGCTTCCAGACGCTGGGCGAACTGCTGCTCGAACAGGCTGACCAGCGAGTCGGACGAATCGCGGATCTCGCTCAGACGCTGTTTCAACGACTGATCGACCACCGCCAGTGCGTCAGCCACCTCGCGGCGGGCCAGCACCAGGCGATCGCCGACGCGGCTGGAGAACTCACCGGCCGCCTGCTCGATCTGATTCTGAGCATTGACCACCTGAGCGCGGACCTGCTGGAGGCGATCGTCGATACCGCTGGCGAATTCGTTGGTCGTCTGCTCCAGTCGGGCGTTGGCGTCGCTGACCATGTCGTTGACCTGGTCGCCGAAGGACGAGGCGATGCGGTTGACGTGCTCGGTGATCTGGGCCACAGCCAGTTCCTGCTGACCGGCCAGGTCCTTGGCAAGCTGGCCGAGCAGGCGCTCGTGCTGCTTGTTGATCTGGTCAATGATCTGCTGGCGGTCGCCGTTGAAGCGCTCGGTGGCGGTGGCGGCGGCTTTCTCCAGTTGCTGGTGCAGCTTCCGCTCGTGGCCTTCAAACTGCTGCTCCATGCTTTCGCACAGTTCCTGCTCGCGGTCGGTGAACAGCTTGCCGCAGGCATCGATGCGCTGCTGGGCGGTCTGCTCCAGACGCTGTGCGAAGCCGCGGACGATCTGGTCCGCTTCACGGTCCAGTTGCTCGTCGAGCTTGTCGCTGATCTGCTCCAGGCGCCGGCGGCTGTCGTCGATCACCACGTCGGCGGCCAATTGCACCTGTCGTTTGGCTTCCGCAACTTCCTGGTTGAACTGCTTGGCGCCCTGCACCTGCTTGCCGAAGCTGATCGTCAGCTCGCGGATGGCTTTTTCCATGCGGTCGAGCTGCTCGAGGCGCTTCTCAATACGGGCATCGGTTTCATCCAGCCGCGTGAAGCGCTGGTTGAGCGCTTCATCGAGGTTGTGAACCTTGTCGGTGAGCTTGGCGATCTTCTCAGCCGGGGCGGGCGGCGGTGTTGAGGCCAGGCGAGTTTCGACTTCCTTGATCAGGCGGATGAGGCGGAAACGCTCATCGCGGGCACGCTCCAGCGTGGCGTACAGTTCGTTGGCCACGCCGTCGGCGGCAACGTGGGCGTTGGCGTAGGTGTCGTTGACTGCACCCATGTGATGACTCCATCAAAGGCTATGCCTAAGTCCTATGGAGCATCGGCGCAGGCGGCAGGGCGTTGCCAGTTGTTATGGGGTCATGGCTTATCGGAATCTTCTCCGCTGTCCCCATCGTCCGAGAACTTCAGCCTGGCCATGACATCGCTGATCGTCTGCGGATCGAAACCCCGGCGGGCCAGCAGGCCGTAGATGCGGCGGCGGCAGGCCATCGGCTCAACCCGCTGAAGCTGATTCTGACGCTGGCGGGCCAGGGCAGTCGCCTGTTCGACATCCGTGGCCCGGTCGCTCTGTTCGGCGATCACCTGCTCGATCAACTCAGCGTCGAGAAACTTCTCACGCAGCTTCTGTTGCAGCAGGGCGGCTCCTGCCGGCTTGCGCCGCTTGATCTGCCGCACCAGCGTCTCGGCAAAGACGCGATCGTCCAGCAGGCCCGCATTCGTCAGTCGCTCCAAAGCGGCTTGCCGCGTCACTTCATCGTGGCCAAGTTCTTTCAACTTGCGGTCCAGTTGTCCGCTGCTCAGTGCCCGGCGGCCGAGGCGATTGAGCGACTGTTTCATGGCCTGATCCACGCCGGCTGCCTGTTGGATCAATTGTGGATCGCACGGACAACCCACGGTCAGGCGCAACTCATGGATGCTGTGCGTGTGCAGCACCGCCAGAGCTCGGCCATCCACGTGAACACTCACCCGGTCGGGGTCGCGCTTGGTCGGTCGCAGTGCGGTGACGGTGGGCACGTGAGCATTGTAATCTTGGTTACAATGCCCGCATGCCTAATATTCCCATCGCATTGCAACTGTACTCGGTTCGAGATGACGCCAAGGCCGATCTGGCCGCCGTGCTGCAGCGGGTCAAAAAGATGGGCTACGACGGCGTGGAGTTCGCCGGCCTGTACGGCCACGAGCCGGCCGCGGTGAAGAAGATGTGCGCAGACTCCGGGCTCAAGCCTTTCTCCGCTCACGTGCCCATCGATCAGCTTCAGCATGAGACCTGGAAACAGACGGCCGAGAGCTACCGGGCCATCGGTTGCGATCACCTGATCGTGCCCTTTCTGCCGGAGAAGTATCGCACCGATATGGATGCCTGGCTGAACACAGCCGAGTTCTTCTGCACGCTCGATCAGCGCCTGCAAAGCGTCGGTTGCCGCACGGGATTTCACGCCCACTGGATGGACCTGATGCTGCTGCCCAGTGGTGTCGCCGGCTGGGAATTGATCGCGGGCAACACGCCGGCCACGTTCATCATGCAGTACGACACCGCCAACGGCATGCACGGCGGGGCCGACCCGGTCAAACCCATCCGCGATCACTACCACCGCGGCCAACTGCTGCACCTGAAGGAATACATCAAGGTCGCCGACGGCGTCGATCCCAAGTTCGGCCACGGGCAGGCGGTCATCGGCGAGGGCGGCGTGCCCTGGAATGATGTGTTCGATGCCGCCGAGCAGTTCGCCGACACCAGGCTCTACATCGTCGAGCAGGAAGGCCATCCCACTCTCAGCCCCATGGATGCCGCCGCCCGTTGCGCGTCGAATCTGATCGACATGCTCAAGGCCCGCAGTTGACTCACCGGCGAGTCGAGGCGTATGCTTGACCTGCAAGTGCATACCGTTCGCTAGGGGTGGCCTGAGCTTGGCGAAGGCCTGAGAAAACACCCTTGGAACCTGATCGGCCCGCCTCGGAAGTTAAGTCATTCCGGGGGCAGCCGCGTAGGGAAGCGAAGTTTCATTCGAGGCTTCCTTACGTTGTTTTGGAAAGGATGCCTCTGATGAAAACTCGAAACTCGACGGCCTCAACAGCGGCTCCAGCCGCTAAATTCGAAATTCGAAATTCCCAATCTTACACCCTGCCCCCTCTGGGCGCTAACCCCGGCTCAGCTTCCAACGTCACCACCCCGGGAAGCTTCGCCAAACTTCCGGCGGTCGGCTCGCCCTGGACCTTCAGCTCACCCGACACGCCCGGTATGCCCGCACCCAGCGACAAGAACGCCTGGGACTTCATGCCTGACGACTGGACCTGCCTTGATCAGCAGAACTATGCCCGTCCGGAAGCGTGGAAAGCGCCCGAAGGTTTCGAGCCGATCACGCAACTGGAGCACGCACGGCTGGGCGTCATCACGCCGCAGATGCAGCGCGTCGCCCAGCGCGAAGGTCACCTGACCGCCCAGCAGGTGCGCGATGAGGTGGCCGCCGGCCGCATGGTGATCCCCGCCAATCGCATTCACCTCGGTTACCAGCTCGATCCCATGGCCATCGGGCGGGCGTCCAAAACGAAGGTCAACGCCAACATGGGCGCGTCGCCGGTGTCATCCTCAACCGACGAGGAAGTCGAGAAGCTGCGCTGGGCTGAGCGCTGGGGTGCCGACACCGTGATGGACCTGTCCACCGGCGGCGACCTGGACGCCACGCGGCAGGCCATCATCCGTCATGCCCGCGTGCCCATCGGTACCGTGCCGATTTATTCCATGATCCTCGGCCGCAAAATTGAGGATTTGAACGAACAGATCATCCTCGACACCGTCGAACATCAGGCCAGACAGGGCGTGGATTACTTCACGATTCATGCCGGAATTCTCAAGAGCCACATCAAGCTGGCCAAGGACCGCCTGATCGGCCTGGTCTCTCGCGGCGGATCGCTGCTGGCCAAGTGGATGCTTACCCACAACAAAGAAAACCCCATGAACACCGCATGGGAAAGCATCTGCCAGATCATGCGCCGCTACGACGTGACCTTCAGCATCGGCGACGGCTGCCGCCCCGGTGGTCTGGCCGATGCCACCGATGACATCCAACTGGCCGAGCTGGTCGAGATCGCACGACTCACCGAACGGGCCTGGCGCATGGGCGTGCAGGTGATGGTCGAAGGCCCCGGCCACGTGCCGTTCGATCAGATCGAATACAACATGAAAGTTGAACGCGCCCTCTGCCACGGTGCGCCGTTCTATGTCCTTGGTCCGCTTGTGACCGACATATTTCCGGGGTACGACCACATCACCAGTTGCATCGGCGCCACAGCCGCAGCCTATCACGGCGCGTCCATGCTCTGCTACGTCACACCCAAGGAGCACCTGGGCCTGCCCAAGAAGGACGACGTGAAGCAGGGCTGCATCGCCTACAAGATCGCCGCCCATGCCGCGGATATTGCGTTAGGCATTCCGGGGGCGCGCGATCGTGACGATGAGTTGACCAAAGCCCGTGCCGCCCTGAACTGGGAAAAACACTTCGAGTTATCATTCGATCCCGACACTGCCCGCGCCTATCACGATGAAGACCTCGACGTCGACACCGACTTCTGCGCCATGTGTGGCCACGACTGGTGCTCCGTGCGCATCAGCAAGGAAATCCAGGACTGGGCCAGCGGCAAAGCTCCCGAAATGGAGCGAGGCAAACCGAAGATCAGCGCCGCCCTCACCCCCGAACAGCAGCGCATCCTCAAAGATCGCGGCGTCCTGTCCCCCGAACAGATCCACGCGCTCGCCCACAAAGGTAAAAAGGCAGTCTGTCATAGCGACAACGTCGCTGACACTGACGAAGCGAAAAAGGTGCAGGAGCAAGTCCTCGTGCAACTGGACACCCGCGCGGCGCACGGTCTGAGCAAGCAGGATTCGGTAATATGAACCACTGCGATGCAGAATCTCTTCGGGCAATTTTTTGCAAAAGGTGACGCATGCTCGTGAAAGGTCAACGACTCAACGTGCCCAAATGGATTCATTCCGACCTCTGTGCCATCCATGTCGAGGTTGAGGCAGTTATTCCTGACGAGGATCCTTCAGAGCCATGTTTTGAGCCGAATGTGGTGAAATATCTTGATCAACTTCAGGAGCTAGCCAACGCCGGCGACGTGGAAGAATTGGAAAAGCACGGTACGGTCTATGTTCGCCGATCGGCGTGATGATTTTGTCTCCACCAGTTCACCCGGGGCCTGCATACGACTGGCTGGTTCAGGCAATCGATTTGAGTTGCTGGATCAATTTGGCCCGTGATTTTCGCAAGCCTTCCAAAGCATCGCGGGCCATCTCGAACGCTTCGGCTACCGTTTCAGCTTCGGTGATCAACTCCGGGTCCATAGGTGACGTCACGACAAAGCCGCCTTCCTCCGCTTCGGTGAGCGTGAGGACGAGCGATCCATCGCTGACGGTATAGCTGTGTGGTTTTTTCACCATAACTGTCTTTTAATTATCGGCTTGTCTTGAACCAAAATCAAGTGCAGAAAGTTTACCCCAATGGCTGGTGAGTGGCGTTGCTACTCGCTACGATGGCACTATTCCAGTTTCGAGGTTCACCCATGACAAGATCCATCCTCATCGTCGCCCTGGCCCTGGCCCTGATCAGTGGGTGCCGGGCCACGACCGAACGTGCATCGCAACAGGAGCAGACCCCCATGCCGGCCGCACTTGATTTCACCATGAATTCCATCGACGGCAAGCCCGTCAAGCTTTCCAGATACCTGGGCAAGGTCGTGCTGATCGTCAATGTCGCCAGCAAGTGCGGGCACACGCCGCAGTATGCGGACCTGCAGGCGTTGTATGAGAAGTATCACGACCAAGGGCTGGAGATTCTCGGCTTTCCCTGCAATCAATTCCGGGGGCAGGAGCCGGGCGATGCAGCCCAGATCAAGAGCTTCTGCCAGACCAACTACGGCGTGACGTTCGACATGTTCGCCAAGATCGATGTCAACGGCCCCAAGGCCGCTCCGCTCTATCAGTATCTGACCGGGCCGGACCTGCCGATCGAGGATCAGGGCAAGGTCAAGTGGAACTTCGAGAAGTTCCTGCTCGATCGCCAGGGCAACGTCATCGCCCGCTATCGCTCGAAGATCAAGCCCAGCAGCGACGAGGTGGTGGACGAGATCGAAGCAGCGCTCGACGGCGAGGGATAAAAAGACGTATGACATCCGACGCCGAGCCCTGAGGAGTCGGCGACGAAGGGCCGGATTGAACAGTTTTCGTGCAATCGATCCGGCCCTTCGTCGTCGCGGACTCCTCCTCAGGGCTCGGCTTCTGTGTTTGCATGCACGTTCAAATCCAATTGCTCAACCTGTTGCGGCCCGTGGATGCGATAGCGCCGCCCGCGCCAGGCGATGTCGCGCGTCAGCAGTCCGCTGAGCATCAGCAGCAGGTGAGCGCTCATCCACAGCGGTGTCAGCCAGCGATCCATGCGTAACGCCAGCTTCAGCCTGCCCGGCATGTCAGGCCCGAACGCATTGCGCACCACGCGACCCCGGTAGCTGGAGCGCACCTGGTTGGCGATGAAGGCGGTGACCATGGCGATCAATGCGAGAATCCACAGCCCGGTCTCGCCTGCGATCAGTCCGCCGATCAGGGCAGCCGCGGCAGTGAACGGGCCGAGCACGTGCAGGCTCAGCAGTAGCAGGGCGGGATAGTAGAGGCGAGGGGCGTAACATCGGGTGATCACGTACTGGCGCTGGGCGAAAGTGAACAACGAGCGGGCATTGAAGTCAACGCTGGAAGCCACCAGGCAGCGCGGCACGAAATAGATACGCAAGCCCACAGCCCTGCACAGGTGCGTGATCTGGTAATCATCGCTGAGCGAACCGCGCAGGCGCTCGAGCAGTTCACCGTCGATGGCAGTGAAGCGGCGCATGGCCATCGATCCGCCCCAGGCGTGGTTGTAGCGGTCATAGCCGGTGAAACAGGCGATGGAGCTGTTGATGACGGAGGCGAGGCTGGACCAGACGCGATTCGCCAATGGACCACTTCCGGGGGCGGTGAACCAGCGGTAGCCGGTGGTGACGCCGGTGATCCAGTGCTGTCCGAGCGGGCCAACCAGTTGCGCCAGCCACTTTGTGCCCGGAAGCGCATCGCTGTCAGCAAAGGCCCAGACCTCTTCGCCATCATCTGTTTTCATCAGGTGCTCGATGGCGAAGATCAGGTTGTGAACTTTCTGACCCTCGTTGCGGGCCGCGGGGCCGGCAATCAACAGTTGGCTGCGGCGATGGGCATGCTTCGCCAGTTCACGCTGCAGCAGCGGATACGCCGGATCGTCTGCCGACTCGACCACGCAGAGCAACTGGTAGTCGGGATATTCCTGATTGCACAGGCGATCGACCGCCATCTCCAGGTCGATATCCATTCCTTTGAAGGGCACGATCACCGCAGCCTTGGGGCGAAACGACTCGAATACTTCGCGCTGTCCGTGCTCATACCGCCGAGCGAACTTGCGCACCGAAATGGCCGACAGAATCGCCGCGGCAGCCCAGGCGGTCCAGACCATTGCGAGGATGGCAAGCAGCAGGAGCATGGTGAGATTAGACAGTTGAACCGCCAAGACGCCAAGAGCGCCAAGCAGCAGGAGCAAAGTAATGGCCGCAAAAAGACGTAGAATACGCAAACAAAGAAACGGGATTGACTTCTTTATTCTTCTTGAGCATTTTGCGCCTTTTGGCGGCTCAATGGCCTGACTTTCTTGGCGCTCCTGGCGTCTTGGCGGTTTAATCGTTTTACAGCAGGCTTTGGCCGGTCATGGCCTGCGGTTTGTCCAGGCCCATCAGTTTCAGACAGGTGGGCATCACATCCGCAAGGCGGCCGCCTTCGCGCAGTTTGGTGTTCACGGTAAGCGCTGGATCAACAATGATCGCTTCCACATCGTATGTGGTGTGCGCAGTGTGGGGTGCATTGGTGGTAGGGTCGAACATCTGCTCGGCATTGCCGTGGTCAGCGGTGACGATGAGTTTGCCCCTTCCGGGGGCGGGGGTGGCCAGCACGGCATCGACGATCTTACCCACACATTCATCGACGGTTTCCACCGCCTTGATCGCAGCATCGAGCTTGCCGGTATGTCCCACCATGTCGCCGTTGGCGAAGTTGACCAGGATGAAGTCGTTGTCCAGATGCTTGAGCACCAGTTCGGTGATTTCATGCGCACTCATCTGCGGCTTGAGATCATACGTGGCGACCTTGGGCGACTGGGCCATCTGGCGCGTTTCACCCGGGAACGGCTCTTCACGGTAATCGTTGAAGAAGAAAGTCACGTGCGGAAACTTCTCCGTCTCAGCGCAGCGGAACTGCGTCTTGCCCAGTTTGGACAGGTAATCCCCGCCGATGTCGGGCATCTTGGGCGGCTTGATGAACGCGACGGAAAGATTGGGAAACTGCGTGAACGTCTGCTCGTAAGCGGTCATGCACACATACCGAATATCTAACTTCCGGGGGCGATCGAAGCCTTTTTTGCCGGAGTCGGGCGAGGGCTTGACATTGCCTTCGAAGTCGCCCTGCATGAAAGCGCGGGTGATCTCGCGCGGGCGATCGCCGCGGGAGTTGTAGAAAATCACGGTGTCGCCGTCGCTGATGCGTGATTCGGTTGCATCGCCCACGGTGCGCGGTGTGATGAATTCGTCGCCCTGCTGGCTGTCGTTAGTGGGGTTATCGTAGTAGTCCTGCATGGCTTGCGCCGACTCACCGAAGTGAGGCGGCCTCTCGCCCAGACCGACGAGAAGGTTGTACGCTTTCTGCACCCGCTCCCAGCGGTTGTCGCGGTCCATGGCGTAGTAGCGGCCGACAATGGACGCCACGCGCCCGACGCCCAGTTCCTTCAATTTTGCTTCGATGTTGGCGATGAACTGCTTGCCGGTGTAGGGTCCGGTGTCGCGGCCGTCGGTGAACAGGTGCAGAAAGACCTCGGTCTTGCCCTGTCGTTTACACAGTTCAACGCAGGCGTAGAGGTGCTCCAGCAGGCCGTGGACGCCGGCATCGGAGGCGATGCCCAGCAGGTGCACGCGCCTGGCGGATTTGACCGCCTCGACCATCGCTTTGTTTTCGTAGAACGAGCCGTCCTCGATGGCGACGGTGATGCGGACGGATTCCTGGTTGACGATGCGGCCGGCGCCGAGGTTCTGGTGCCCGACCTCGCTGTTGCCCATGGTGCCGACGGGCAGACCGACGTCGCGGCCGCAGGTTCGGATCAACGTATGCGGATAGCGTGCCAGCAGGGCGTCGCAGCGCGGAGTTCTGGCGAGTTTGATGGCGTTGAAAGCGTCGTGCTCGGGATGGGGATTGCGTCCCCAACCATCGCGGACGATCAGAACAACAGGTCTGGCAGCGGGCATGATGCGGATCCTTCAGGTGGCATTACCGGGAACGTATTCGCGGACACTTCCGGGCATACTTCCGGGGTGCTGATTGTAGCGAACCAGACGGCGTCGGGTTACGATGACGCGCCATGGCGGATTTGCGGAGTCAACCCTGTGGCAAGTGCGGCTACGACCTGATGGGTCTGCCCTGGATCGGACGCTGTCCCGAGTGCGGCAACCAATACAACAAGCGCACCGGCGAAGGACTCTCCACGGGACAGGCTGAGCGCATGCGCCGCGGCGATCGCATCATGGCCCGCCTGCGCACGCTGTTTCTGCTGCTGATGTCCATCATGGTGCTCGGCTGCGGCGGGCTCCTTTCGTGGGTAGCCTGGAGCTTTCAGAAGCAGTGGCAGAAACCGCTGGCCATCGCCGGCGTGATCGCGGGCGTGCTGATGATGGGGGCTGTTCTCAGCTACATGAGCGAGAAGGAGCTATAATTGCACAACGTGCTCCGATTCCACACTCACCTCAGGGAGACACCATCATGAAACGAATGATCTGTTATGCGATGTGCCTGTCGGCCGCGACGTTGGTGATGACAGGCTGCTCGACCAGTCACCCCACAGCCACCAACCGGATGGGTGCTTTGGTCGCCCACCTGGACGCTCCGCCCCTCAAGGTCACCGAAGCCGCCGTCGATGTTTGCGAGGACATGGAGTTGACGTTGATCGACAGCGCCTCGACCCAGATCGACGGCAAGGTGCATGCTCGCACCGCTCAGGGCAGCAGAATCTACATCACGGTGAACCTCGATGGCGTGGATGCCAGCAAGATCAGCATTCGCAAAGGCACCTTCGGCGACGAGAACATCAGCCTGACGCTGCTGGAGCGCATCGAGAACGAACTGGGGCTGGAGCGCAAGCCGATGAACGATGATGACCACGCAGTCACCGATGAGGCCGCCAAGTCAGCGCCTGCTGACAGCAAGTAGTCCGCCCGAATGTGAGAGCAGAAAAAAGCAACTCACCGCGGATGACGCAGAGAGCGTAGAGAAGAATCAAACGACCTCGAATTCAATTGCTTCTGCTCTGTGTCCTCTGCGTTCTCTGCGGTGAAATCTGATTTTTTTCACCCGCGCCGCGCCCACGCCGCCTTGTTCTCCGTGCCGGCTCGCAGACGCGCGATGTTGCCGCGATGACGCACGATCACCAGCAGGCCCAGCGCCGCGCTCACGCCGCCATGCACCGCGATCGGCCCAGCGTCCAGTCCAAACAGCAGCCCGCTGACCATCGCCGCCACCGGCAGCGCCGCCGCCGCCATGATGCTGGCCAGGCTCACGTACGCCGTGGCCTTCGTCACGATCACCCACAACAGCCCGCAGGTCACCGCCGCCACGGTCAGCACCGGCCAGATACCCAGCAACGCCCCCAGCCCGGTCGCCACACCCTTGCCGCCCTTGAACTTGAGCCAGAACGGAAACATGTGCCCGCACATGGCCGCCGCCCCCACCCCGATCCACTGACCAGCCCCCCACGTGCTGTGCACCGCCGCACCCATCCAGCACCCGAAAATGGCCGTGGGCAGCAGACCCTTGAGCACATCCAGCCCGAAACAGAATAGCCCCCAGCGCCGCCCCAGCACCCGGCCGACATTGGTAGCCCCGATATTGCCGCTGCCACTCTTGCGAATGTCAACCCCACGAGCCCGCGCAATCACCCACCCGAACGGCGTCGCCCCCGCCACGTAACCCGCCACCACCCACATCAGCCACACACTCGCATTCGGCATGACGCCATCCTATCAAAGAACCCCGCTCCCCCGGAAGTGCCCCGGCCCGTCATCCATCATCCATCAGACATGGTTTCTGCCACCAGCCATGAGCCATGCGCCATGAGCCACGAGCCACCAGCCACCAAGCCACCGAGGGGGTGGAGCGTATGGATTCACGCACTCAGGCCTTCAAGCAATCAGTCATTGCACAGGGATTTAGGCAGTATCATTTGTCCGCATGATGGTTTGGCAATATGGTTCCTCAATATTGAATCGCAACGATTCGCAGAAATGCGAATAGCCTTCGTCGCCGTGATATGACCTTTGTTTTCACCGATGGGTGCTGTTAGTCGGCTATCCAGTGTTGATTGGTACAATGACTGTTATGCCGCCCATTCGCATCCACCCTGGCGACGATCGCTTCATCGGCAAGAGCTTGCTCGTAGGTATCACTTACCTTGATTCCGACGGTGAGTTTATCCGGCAGGAGCAGTTCTGGGGACCCATCGCCGAAGCCCACAAGAACCACATCGTCATGGTGCGAAATGACACCGGAGAGGCGGTGTCGTTACCACCCGAAGTCGAAGAAGCTGATCCCGGTGAGTACCGGCTCCGAAGCACCGGCGAGGTTGTTGTCGATCCTGACTACCTTGCGAAGTGGGAGAAGCAAGAACCCGCTCCCGAAGCGGCATAACCCATATATGGCCCCGCATGTCAAGGGGCGCAGGTGAATAAAACCGCAGTGAAGCTGCGGCGGGTCTGGTGATCGCAAGCGGAGGCGGGGATCGGCGGCGTGATCTGCGGGGGACGGCTTCGAC
>JADLFV010000103.1 GCA_020849625.1 Phycisphaeraceae bacterium | reverse complement strand
TCACTTGGGCCCGGTCGCGTCCGTGCCGAACGTTTTTTTCCGTTCAGGCGACTGGGGGTAATCAAGCAATTGAGCCTCATCCGAAACCGGACGGCCTTCCTATAAATGGACGCAGCGTCACGTTTGTGCGCGCCGGAGGCCTGTTTTGCCCCTTCCGAAATCGCGTAAGTGCAGTGACAGGCAGCAATAGAAATTTTTTCGCGCGACCTTCAAAAAACTGAGAATTGCATGCCAGCCTGTGCGCGCCGGCGGACATGTGCGAAAAAAAGTCACGTAGCACCGCATGTCAATGCGGTGCCCTCCTGAAACATGTTGCGCCAGGCACCGCATTGACATGCGGTGCTTCACGCTACAGCAGGCAGCATGCGCCGCACGACCAAGGCCATCACAAGGCACAGAGCAAAGCAATCACTCGCATCCAGCCGGTCTGCTCCGCGCCCTCCGTGATGGTCTTGGCCGACCGTGAGCGGCGCAAGAAGAACACAAACACCCACAGCGTCTTTACCCACCTTCTGGATCCCCGCTCCCCGATAGCCCGTGCCAATCTGTGCGCGCCGATGCGAACGGTTTGTGCGCGCGGGAAATGCCGTGCGTGGAAAGCCCCGGCATGCTGGAGCATGCCTCGCACACCGGACGGAAGCACTTGCACTTGCGGATTACGTTTAGCGATAGAACTCGATAATCAGGTTCACGTTCACGTCGAAGGGGATCTGATCGCTGGTGGGCGCTTCCAGCACCTTGGCGGTCAGCGTTGAAGGATCGAAGCTGAGCCAGGCAGGCACGTCGTGGCCGGCCATGGATTCCATGTTCTCGCGCACGACCTTGTGGATTTTTTCCTTGAGCTTGATGGTGTCGCCGGGCTGGACGCTGTAGGAAGCGATGTCGGTTTTGCGGCCGTTGACCAGCACGTGGCCGTGTGAGACAAGCTGACGGGCAGCCCAGATCGAGCGAGCCCAGCCCAGGCGGCGGATGACGTTGTCGAGACGCTGTTCCAGCAGTCGCAGCAGGCTTTCGCCGGTGTTGCCCTTGAGCCGGCCTGCCTCAGCCATGTAGTGGCGGAACTGCCGTTCCATCACGTTGTAGTGGTAGCGCAGCTTCTGCTTTTCGTTGAGGCGGATGCCGTAGTCGCGCAGGCGGCGGCCGCGGAAGCCGTGGACGCCGGGTGCATTGAGCTGGCGCTTGGTGGTATGCTTGGGAAGGTCAGCGATGGGCACGCCGACACGACGGGAGAGCTTGACCTTGGGGCCGGTGTAATTGGCCATGTTTGATCCCTAATCCCCGAGCGCGCCGCCGTTTGTCACTTCCGGGGGCGGGGGGCCTTCGAGTGGCTCGGCCGCGTCTGCGGCGTTGCGGTGCGCGAAAGTTCAGGTCCACACTGGAACCTGCGTGGAGCCAAATATTAGACCAGAACCGCCGTGGCTGGTCAAACCTGCGTTGTTGAAATCCTTCAAAGCCTCCGATCTCCTGATCGGGGGTAACCCGGCCACAGGAGTGGCCGGGCTTTGATCAACACAAGGATTTTCACAGGACTGGTCAAACCCAATTTCGGGCTCCGTCCTGCTGCCGGCTGATGCAATATCGACGTCGCTGAGACGTTGACATTGTGGCGACATGGGCCGGGATGGCCGCGGTGTCGCCTGAACTGTCCCGCGGTGGGCGGCATCAGGTGTAACAACCCGCATTTTGCTACGTCCTATGAGAGAGGGCTGCCATTTTGCCCGGTTGCTCGCCGCGCCCCGGCTTTGCGAGGGGCGTTCATTCTGGCCTTGTGAGAATGGTCTGATGAAGGTAGATTCTGCTGTAACTAGTTGGCCCACAAAGACAAACGGACAATCAACTTGACGCAGACTTCCGCCCCATCCCAGGCTGGACGACTCGGCGAACTGCTGCTGGCAGCCGGGGCCATCACGCCGCGCCAGCTTGAGGCTGCCCTTACCGAGCAACTTGCACATGGGGGTCGGCTGGGCGAAGTGCTCATCCGCATGGGCGTGGCTGATCCGCGCCAGGTTCGGGCCGCACTCTGCAAGCAGCGTGACATTGAAATCGTCGATCCCGCGGAGTTGACCCCGCAGCCCGAGGCCCTGTCCGCCCTGCCGCCGGAGACCGCCAGCCGCCACAAGCTGCTGCCCCTGGCGATCAACAACGGCTCGATCCAGGTGGTCATGGCTGATCCCTTCGACCGCCAGGCGATCGACGTCGTGCGTCTGCTGACCGGGCGCAAGGTCCTGCGCGTCTATGGCGACGAGACCGCGCTCAAGGAAGCGATCGGCAAGCACTACGGCTCCAACGTCTCGCGCATGATCGCTGACCTGGGCGACGAGCAACCGGCCGAAGCACTCGATGATGAAACCAATATCGCCGCCCAACTCCAGGACATGGCCCGCGAGCCCACGGTGGTCAACCTGGTCGATCTGATCATTCACGAAGCGATCGAGGCCCGCGCCAGCGACATCCACATCGAGCCATTTGAAAAAGCCCTCAAGGCCAAGTACCGCATCGACGGCCTGCTCTACGAGATGTCCCCGCCGCCCAAGCATCTGCAGCAGGCCATCGCCTCGCGCATCAAGATCATGGCGGGCATGAACATCGCCGAGCGCTTCGTGCCGCAGGACGGGCACATCACGTTCATGACCGAGAAGGGCAAGATCGACATCCGCGTCGCCACCGCGCCTACGGTGTTCGGCGAATCGATCGTGCTGCGTATCCTCGATAAGTCCGCTGCACTGTTCAGCCTCGACGAACTGGGACTGGGCGAAGCGCAACTGAACGCCTACTTCAACCTGCTGCACTCGCCCCACGGCATCGTCCTGGTCACCGGGCCCACCGGCAGCGGCAAGTCCACCACGCTCTACGCTTCGCTGACCCACATCTATTCACCCGAGTTGAAGATCATCACCATCGAGGATCCGGTCGAATACCAGCTCGAAGGCGTCAACCAGATGCCCGTCAACCGCAAGCGCGGCCTGGGTTTCGCCGACGGCCTGCGAGCCATCCTGCGCCAGGACCCTGACATCGTGATGGTCGGTGAAATCCGTGACCGCGAGACGGCAGACATCGCCATCCGCTCGGCCTTGACCGGGCATATGGTTTTTTCCACGCTGCACACCAACGATGCCTGCGGCGCGATCACACGACTGACGGACATGGGCGTGGAGCCCTTCCTGATCGCCTCGTCGCTGCGGGCGGTGCTGGCCCAGCGCCTGGTGCGACGCATCTGCCCGCACTGCAAACGAGAGGCAACGCCCAGTCCTGCGATGCTCGAACGGTTGGGCCATCGCCGCAACGGCACGACCTTTTTCGAAGGGGCCGGCTGCCGCGAGTGCAGGCGCACTGGCTATCTCGGCCGCGTGGGCATCTTCGAACTGTTGCGAGTGACCGATTCGGTGCGCGACGGCATCACCCGGCGCGAGTCGTCGGTTCAGATCAGCGCCCGCCTGCCCGCTGAGCATCTGTCCATGGCGGAGGACGGTTACACCAAGGCCGCCGCCGGTCTGACCACGCTCAGCGAAGTTTTCCGCGTGACCCAGGAGGCATAAGCCTCCCATTTAGCCCCCGGTGAACACACCGGGAGCCGCCATGATTACCCGCTGCCCTGAAAACCACCCCGTGCCCCAATTTGCCTACAAAGCGATGACTCAGGAAGGTCGGGCCACCACCGGCCAGATCAGCGCTCCCAGCGAGCCCAGTGCCGTGTCCATCCTCGCTCAGCGCGGCGATTTCGTCACTGACATTCACCAGGTCACGCTGTCATCGACAGCCAAGGCCGGCGGCCGAGGCGCGGTGCTGAATGCGGTATTCCGGGGGCGGGGGCGGGGCGGCAAGGGTCGTCATGTCGCGGCCATGTTCCGCCAGTTGGCTGTCGCCCTGCAGGCGGGGTTGAACGTGATCACCGCCCTGCAGGTGGTGCGCGATCAGACGAGCAATGCCGCGATGAATGATCTGGTCAGTGACATGATCGAGCGGGTCAAGGCCGGCGACGCACTGTCACAGGCCATGCGCCGCCACCGCGACACGTTTTCGCTCATGCAGATCGCCATGATCAAAGCCGGCGAAACCGCGGGCGTGCTGGAAAAGGTGATGAGCTCGCTGGCTGACTTCGCCGAGCGCGACCTGGACATCCGCGAAAAGTTGCGCTCGGCTTCGATCTATCCGCTGGTGGTGTTGTGCCTCGGTTTCATCAGCGTGCTGGTGATCCTGATTTTCATCCTGCCGCGGATCATGTCCACCATCACGCAACTGGGCGGCAACCAGACGCTGCCCTTGCCGACGCGCATTCTGCTGGGCGCCAGCGCCGCGGTGCGTTCCCCGGCTGGCATCGCCGCTTGTCTGATTCTGCTGGTGGGACTTGTCCTGCTGATCCGCTGGATGCGCAGCGATGACGGCCGGCCGCACGTCGATCGTTTCAAGCTGCGCCTGCCGATCGCCGGGGAAGCGTTTCGCCGCGTGGCGATGGCCCGATTCGCCCGCACGTTGGGCACGCTCACCGGCTCGGGCATCCAGGTGGTCGAGGCCATGCGCATCGTGCGCGACACACTGGGCAACGAATACCTGGCCCGCATCGTCGATCGCGCCACGGCTGAGATCGTCCACGGCCGACCCATCACCGAGCCGCTGGCTGAGAGCGGTGAGTTTCCCGAACTGCTGGTGCAGGTGATCGCCATGGGCGAGCGCACGGGCCAGCTCGACACGCTGCTGCTGACGACCGCCGACGCTTACGACCGCGAGGTGGCCACGACGCTGCAGCGGGTGATGTCGGTGCTGCCGGTGCTGTTTATTCTGGCGTTGGCGGTGGTGGTGGCATTCATCCTGGCGGCGGCGCTGCTGCCGATCGTGTACATGGATTTTGGGGTTTAGTGAGGAATCAACATGAAAACGGACAAGCGTCAACGTTCGCATCGCAGCGGCTTACTCCCCTCTCCAGGCGGGAGAGGGGTTGGGGGTGAGGGCCGAGGTCGTTGTGTCCACCACATCACACGATGTTGCCACAGTGAGTTCCGCCCTCACCCCAGCCCTCTCCCAAGGGGAGAGGGGGCAAGACGCCGCGCAGCCTTCACTCTCGTCGAGATCATGGTGGTGGTGATCATCATCGGCGTGCTGGCGGCGATGATCGTGGTGCCCTACTTCGGCAAGGCCGGCCAGGCCAAGCAGTCGGTGGCCAAGCACGATATCTCCGTGCTGGAGAGTGCCGTCAACATGTTCCAGCAGGACTACGGCCGCTTCCCCGCCAACCTCGGCGAACTGGTCACCAAGCCCGGCGACATCAGCGACGACCAGTGGTCGGCCACCGGCATCAAGGCCAGCAACCTCAATGATCCCTGGGGCCGGCCGTTCAATTATGTCTATCCCGGCACCAACTGGGCCTTCGAGATCACCAGCTACGGCGCCGACGGCCAACCCGGCGGCGAAGGCGAAAACGCGGACGTCAATAACTGGGAATAAATGTGGAATTTTCGATTTTCGATTTTCGATTTGCGAATGGAAGGCAAGCG
>JADLFV010000102.1 GCA_020849625.1 Phycisphaeraceae bacterium | reverse complement strand
GGTCTGCTTGGGTAATGTCACATCAGTTTTCGCCAGGAGGTCCGCCACACGCGGACATCCGATCACTGATGCGAGGCGACGGGAAACCCCCGTCGCCTCTTTTTATTTGCACCGGCAACAGTCCGTAAATGCTTGGATTAACCGCAGATTCCGCAAATGAACGCAGATAAACGCGGATAAGCATCAAGAGCATTGAAACACGATTCACGATCAGTGTTGATCTGCGTCCTATCTGCGTTTATCAGCGTTCCCACTTTCTAAATCTGTGGAATCTGCGAAATCTGCGGTTTCTCCCCTCCCCCATAAATCAACCAGTAAACCACGGGGATCAGCAGCAGCGTGAAGGCGGTGGACACGAACAGGCCGAAGATCAGGGCCCAGGCCAGGCCGCTAAAGATCGGGTCCAGTGTGATCGGCGCGGCCGCCAGCATGGCAGCGCCGGCCGTCAGGAAGATCGGGCGGAAGCGCACGGCTCCGGATTCCAGAATCGCGTCGCGCAACGGTTTGCCAGCCCGCTGTGCGGCGTGAATGAAGTCAATCAGCAGGATGGCATTGCGCACCGCAATGCCGGACAGGGCGATCATGCCGATCATGGCCGTGGCGGTGAAGAACACCGGGTCCGCGTAGCCCCCAATCGGGCGATTGCTGATCAGGTTCAGCAGGGCGAACCCGGGCATGATGCCGATAATGGTCAGCGGTATGGAAATCATCAGCACCAGCGGCATGAAATAGCTGGCTGTCTCATAGACCAGCAGCATGTAGATGCCCAGGCAGGCGACGCCGAAGGCGATGCCGAGGTCGCGAAAGACGTCCACCGTGATTTTCCACTCACCTTCACCGGCCCAGCGCACTTCAAAATCGCTGGCAATATGGCCATTTCCGGGGGTCAGGTCACTGTGCATGTCCAGGATCGCATCGGCCGGCGGCCGGCCCGCCATCTCGGCGAAGACGTACGCCACCGGGCGCAGGTTCTTGTGGTATATCGTCTGATTTCGGGGTATCTGCTCAAATCGGCCGATTTCAGCCAGTTGCGTGGAACCGACGTATAGCTGCTCAAGATTCTGCGGGTCGCGCTGAGTCAGCGGCGCCTGGAGATGGATCGGCGTGGGATTGGCGTCATGGGGCGAGTGCAGCACGCTGACGTCCGAGCCGGCCACGGCCGTGGCGATGGTCTGGGCCACTTCCTGCGTGTTGTAGCCGGAGAGGGCCGCCTTTTCCTTGTCGGTCACAAACACCCAGCGAGGTTGCTCAGCCTCGATGCTGCTGTCAACGTCCACCACGCCCGGCTCTTTGGCCAGACGCTGCTCCACGATGCGGGCGGCGGCCTGGATTTGCGCGTAGTCGTTATAAGGTTGGCCATACACCTCCACCGTCAGCGTCGCGATCACAGGCGGCCCGGGCGGAGCTTCGACCAGCTTGATGTTGGCTCCGAACTTCCGCGCCACCACATCCAGATCATTGCGCAGACGCAGCGTGATCTGATGGCTCTGCATGGCGCGATCGTGCTTGCCCACTAGGTTGACCCGCAGCTCGCCCACGTTGGCGCCGCGGCGCAGGTAGTAGTGGCGCACCATGCCGTTGAAATCCATTGGGCCTGACGTGCCGACATAGCTGGTGATGTCAGTCACCTCGCCCGCCAGTTCCAGCACCCGCCGCGCCAGTGCATCACTCGCGGCCGCGGTGTGCTCGAGCGTGTCGCCCTCGGGCATGTCGATGACTACGGTGAACTCGTTTTTGTTGTCGTAGGGCAGCATCTTCAGCGGCACGCTGCGCGTCACCACCAGCAGGCACGCCCCGGCGAACAACAGCACCACCAGTCCGATAAAAGCCCACGCCAACGCCCTGCGCTCCATCATCGGCCGGGTGATGGCCGCGTACAGGCGATAGATGCGCGTCGAGTGCAAGTCGTATTCGTGCTTCTGTTGCTCGGTTTTACCATACTCGCCGCGCAGCACGTAGTAGCTCATCCACGGCGTGATGGTGAACGCCACCACCATGCTCATCAGCATGGCCAGCGGCACGTTCAGCGCCATCGGCCGCATGTACGGGCCCATCATGCCGGTGATGAAGAACATGGGGATAAAACTGATGATCACTGCCAGCGTGGCGTAAATGATCGGCGGCCGCACTTCGTTCACGGCCGTGAGCACCGCATCCAGCGGCGGCTGCAAACGCATCTTGAAGTGGCGGTAGATGTTCTCCACATCGACGATCGGGTCATCCACCACCAGTCCCAACGCCAGGATCAGCGCGAACAGCGTCACACGGTTGATGGTGTAGCCGGCCAATTCGTTGACCAGCAGCGTCAGAGCGAACGTGATGGGCACCGCCACCGCTACGATCAGCGCCTCGCGCCAGCCCAGCGTCAGCACGATCAGCGCGATGACGATGATGATGGCAACCGCCAGGGCCTCGACCAGTTCGTTGACCTTGTCGTCGGCGGTCCGGCCGTAGTCGCGGGTGACGCGCCACTCGACACCATCGGGGAACAACATCGGCGCCAGTTTCTCGACCTCCGCCTGCACGGCCCGGGAGACCCACACGGCGTTGGCGCCCTTCTTCTTGGCCACCGCCACGGTCACCGCGTGCTCGGGCTGCGCTTCACCGGGCAGGTAAAGCTGCGTGTAGCTGTCCACCTCGGCTGCGCCCAGTTCGATGTCCGCCACCTCGCGCAGATACACCGGCCGCCCGTCGAACACGCTGACCACCAGGTCCGCCACCTCGCCCACACTGCGGAAGGTGACGCCCGCTTCGACCAGTTGATCTTCATCCAGCCGCTGAAATGTACCGGCCGGCATGTTGACATTGGCGGCCTGCAAAGCCTGCGTGATGTGCTGCACGGTGACATCGCGTCCCGCCATGCGCTGCGGATCGAGCATCACGGTCACCTGCTGGGCCTGCCCGCCGATGACGTAGGTGCGCCCGGTGTTGGCCACCGCCTGCAGGCGATTGTCCAGCTCTTCCGCCATGCGGCGCAGGGCCGCCCCGTCGTACCGCGTCGAGTGCAGCGTGATGCCCACGATCGGCACGTCGTCGATCTCGATGGGCTTGACCACCCAGCCGGCCACGCTCGCCGGCACTTCATCGGCGTTCATCGACAGCTTGTTGTAGAGCTTGATCAGGCTGTCTTCGCGGTCTTCGCCCACGTAGAAACGCACGGTGACGATCGCCCCGTCGTCCTGGCTCATGGAATAGACGTATTCGACGCCGTCGATCTGGTAGAGCAGTTTTTCCAGTCGCGTGGCGATCTGTCGCTCGACCTCTTGGGCTGAAGCGCCGGGTACGGAGACCATCACGTCGGCCAGCGGCACCACGATCTGCGGCTCCTCCTCGCGCGGCGTGATCCACAGGGCGACCGCCCCGGCGATCAACGACAACACGATGAGCATGACCGAGAGGTTGCTCTTGAGGAACAACTCGACGATGCGCGAGAGCAGGCCGTGGTTTTGCGAATCGCTCATGGGGTTTTACTCCCTCTCCCCTATTCCGGGGGCGGGAGAGGGCTGGGGTGAGGGCCGAAGTCAATTCATGGTGTTACTTCGTCGCCGTAGGATTGCAGCACGCGTTCGCCGTCACGCAGGCCGCTTAGGATTTCCACCTGGTCTCCCAGCGTCTGGCCGCTGCGGACGTAGCGGCGCTCGACCGCCCCGCTGTCATCGACCACTTTCACCATCTCGAGCTGTCCCACGCGGCGAACGGCGTCGGCCGGCAGCAGCAGGCGCTGTTGCGTGCCGGTGTCGATCAACATGCGGCCGAACATCCCGCTGAACACGCCCGGCGGACAGGGGCCGGTGGCTTTGACCTCAAAGGAACGCGATTGCAACGCGGCCTGCGGCACGATCTCGCTGACCGTGGCGTCGCAGGTCTTGCCCATCGCTTCGATCATTACGCCCACGCTCTGGCCCACCTTCATCCGCATGGCCAACTGCTCGGGCACGCTGGCGACAAACTGCAGACTCTTGGGATCGTACAGCGTCACCAGCGGCGCCCCCGGCAGCGCCAGGTCGCCGACCTCGACCTGTTTGTCGATGACGATGCCGTCGATGGGGCTGACCACGGAAGCGTACTGCAACTGGCTGTTGACCTCTTCCAAGGCATGCTGTGCGGATTGCACTTCCGCCCTGGCTACGGACGCAGCCCGTTTGGTGTCGTCCAGTTCGCGCTGCGTGGCAGCCTGCTGCTGGCGCAACAGGGTCAGCTTCTCCAGATCGCTTTCCGCCTGGGTCAATCGAGCCTGGGCTGCCTCGACCTGCGACTGAGCCCGGCTGACCTGGGCGTTGATGTCGTCGCGATCCATCTCCACCAGCAGATCACCCTTAACCACCTGCTGCCCCGCCACCACGTGCATCGCCTTGACCCGGGCACTGAGCCGCGAGGAAATAGTCGTCTCCCGGGCCGACTCCACACTGCCCACCACGGACGTCACCTGCGGCGACTGTTCCAACTGCACAGCCACCACCTCACCCGGATCGGCCACCTGTCGCGGCAGCCGCTCTCCACTTCCGGGGCCGGGGGCGGGGGCGGGGGCGGGGGCCCGATGAAACGCCCCACTGAGCCAGGCAATCGCCAGCACCAGGGCCGCCAGCGAGCCGACCCAGACGGCGGCAGTCTTGATCCACTTGCGAACTGGCGGCATAGCGCGTCTCCTGTCGTCCATCAGTCATTAGAGCCGGCTGACGTACAACAGGTTACACGGAATGTCACCGCTTGAGGAAACTCGACGTCGGTAGCATGAACCAACCTCATCGCTGAGACCGACTCCGGTATCACAAGCCGCGACGGGATCGCCATCCAGTCAAAGCCGCTCCAGCCAATAGCAGAACGATCGCCCCCGGCTCGGGAATGTATTGGGCCGCCAACTGCGCGAAGTCGCCGCTCTGTCCCCAGTGATCACCCACGATTTGCAGATCGGCTAGATTGACGTTCCCGTCGCCGGTCAGATCGCCGGTGAACCAGCTCTTGCCCGTGCCGTTCCAGTTGTCGCCGATGATTTACAGGTCGGCGAGGTTCACTGCGTGATCGAGATTGGCGTCGCCGGGGATGGCGGCCGTGAGTGTCACCGTCGTGGCGCCGTAGGTCACGGCCAGGGCCAGGTTGCTGTTGACGATGATGCTGTATTCATAGCCTTCCAGGTCAGAACGGATCACATTGGTGAAAATGCCGGTGATGGCAGAACCGGTCAGCAGCGTGTCGCTCTCGTAGAGCGAAGGCGTGTAACCATCCGCGAGGATGAACACCAGTTGGCCGTCCAGGCTGACCGCGCCGCTGGCCGCGATGGAGTCAGCGATCATGTCGCCGCTTCCGGGGGCGGGGTATTCGCCGATGAACAGCAAAGTTTGGCCGTATTCGGTTTGCGTGAAGGTGTTGACGGCCAGGCTGTTGCCCTCGACGTATTCGCCCATCGATAGCAGGCCGTCGTTGGTCACGTGCGTGATGCCGGAAGCGTCCCACTGAAAAAACGCGCGGCCGCCCCCGGAAATGTTGAGTTCGTCAGCCGAGAGTAAGCCGGTGGCGGGGTTGAGCCAGTCGTGAACGAAGTCGCCGCCGGGTCCGACTTCGATGCTGTTGACGGTGAGGGAACTGGAGCCGAGTTCGTAGTAGTCGGTCCAGACGAACAGGCCGGCTTCGGGAACGGGTGGCCCGGGCGCGGCAGTGGTGCCCTGGACGATCAGCCGATCGGCGGTGAACGCTCCGCGCGGGAGATAGACGGCGCCGTTGGTATCGATAGTAGCGTCGCCGGCGACGTTGAACTCCGCGCCGTAGGCAATGTCGAGCACTTTGACACCGGGACCGGTGCCCACAAACAGGCCGGCGATGTTGGTGACCGTTGAAGGGCCGTTGATCGAGCCGGGACCTGCGATGGTGACTGATGAATCATGCCATGTATCAAGATAAGCGGTTTCATCATTTTGCGGAGAGCCGCCATAGGCCCATGTCTCATCGTCATCCCAGTCCATGCTGGTCGGACCACTGGTAAGAAGTTGCCTTAAGTGGATTTTGTTGTAGACAAGAATGTCGATCCAGTCATAAATAGCCTGGTGGGTCACATTAGCATCAACCGCATACTCACCCCAAGAATGATTCTTGTTCGTGTCAACATCTGAACGCTGTGGACCACCAAGAAAGCTGTTTGTATATGAGTGAACACCGACAATCTCTCCTAGTGCAGTAAAAGTCGGCCCCCCTGAATCCCCATAAGCTAAACCAACTTCATCGTTTCCGTAACCTGTATCAGCGATTCCATAGAATAGACCGAAAAAATCATTACCTGCGTTACCGTTGTCAAAGTCAAGTCCAAGTTGCACATGTGTATTGGTGACACCCGCCACGGCTGGCGCATTATCATCATATCGATTCAATCCATAACGTTTTGTGCCGTAGGGAAAGCTGAGAAAATCGCTACCACTTGATCCGTGTCCTCCTTCTCCATATCCAACAACAACGAATTGCTGCTGAAATACGTTCATGTTTCGAATACCCACCGGATAGGCTGGAACTCCTTGTACCGCGTCTTGTTGTGCTGGTGTTAGGTGGATCAAAGCAACATCATAGCCATGTATTGCATCAGTATAACGAAGGTGAGTATCAACCTGCGATATCGATACAGTAAAATTAACATTCCCACCGGGAAGTTCCCAAGTCAGGTCAATATCTCCAATATAGACTGAATAATCGAACAAATGGGCAGCTGTCAGCACAGATTTGCCGCCAAGAAGTAACGTTGCAGCGCCCTCACTGATAATCACTTCTGGGAGATCTTCATCATATGTTTCGATTTTCGCAACGCCGTCTAAGGTAAAACCGGCGGCAAGACTGCCTGGAGTAACGACATGAGTGCCTGCAAAATCAGATGTAACGATTGCCTCGACAGGATTAATGAGACTTAATGGCAGCACAACTGATGCTACAGGTGCCATGAGCCGTATGGGTCGTAATATCACATGAATAGAGCGGCAACCAAATATCCAGAGTTTGATACACAAAGTGTTCATCGATTATCTCCATTGTGATATGATTCCTAGTCATCAATTCTGTGATGCGCGAATTGGGCACCGCATTCTGGGCAATGCGATTTTTCACCAGACAAGAATCTCAAGTCGTAACCGCATTTTCTGCAATGGTGCCGTATTGCAACAAAACGACTTCCAACTATGATAATTGCGCAAGATATAAACAGGACCAAGACGACAAGGGGTGTTTGGATGTATGCTGGCCAGACACATTCGGTCATCATTGTCTTGTATTGAGACGGGTGAAGCACTGGTGCTTGCTCCCGCAGCCATGCGACTGCGTAATGAAAGGGATATGAGAGCTGTTCCCATATTTGGTACCCTTGTGGCGGTTCCCACAGACGAAAGTAGCCGTATTTCAAGTAGAAAATCCCTATCGCTGCCGCATAACCCGACAAGTAACAAAACACACCTGACAGCAGTACATAAATCCATCGAATGGGAGGCTTGCAGAACCGAATAAGGACGTAGAACAAACCGACACTAAGAAACAACGCGTCACGCCCAAGCAAACGAAACATTCCACCAAGGCCCGGACGGCCAATAAGGGGCATTATTTGCCCATTCCAAGAACTTGGACGATCAGTGACAGTGTGGCGAATAGAAAAGCGAACCTCAGGGTAATAAGCCAACGTAAATGCAAGCACAATAAATGTGATTAGCACCCAACGTCGCCAGCCAGTGAAACGTGCAAGAACCGTCGTTGACTTCCCGACCGATGCTGTGAGCCACTGTCCAAGTCGTTTCATCGCAGCCTCCCGTCTTTGATAGGTGTCCTCGACATCATACGTCGGCGGGCCACGCGCGGACGGGGAATCGAAGCCGGGATGTGCGGGTAAAGCATTGAGGACGGGGATCCTCTCGCACCCGCCCCGAAGCGGCTGGACTGGATTGGGAAAGCCCGGATGTCCCCGGCGAGAAGCCACGTTCGCTCACCCCTGAGTAGCTTTGAGCTTTGAGCTATGAGCTATGAGCCGTGATGGCCTCATTCTATCGCGGCGGTTCGTGGCGGTGAAGTGAACTATGCGTAAAGCGCCGTTGGATTTTGCGCCGTCACCTAATGCGGTGATGGACCTGACATGCCCAATGAGGCGGGCGGGCTATGGGGTGCGGAGGCGGGGGCAGGTCGGCGCGGCGGCCGGCCGTAACGGCAATCGCAAGCGTGTGATACGAAAAAGACGACGCGATCCGCCGTCTCATGTTATGCTGACACCCCCGGAAGTGGGGGAGGATCCTAGAATTAGTCAGCCTATGCACGAGCTTTCCATCGCCAATGCCATCATTGACCAGGTGACCGAGGCCCTGCGTGACGAGGGCGACGCCGCGGTCAGCGTGGTGCGCGTGCGGATCGGGGCATGGTCGGGCGTGGTGGCGGAGGCGCTGGACTTTGCATGGACGGCGGCCACCCCCGGAAGTCGGGTCGAGGGCTCGCAACTGGAGATTGAAAAGATTCCGGGGGCCGCCTGGTGTCCGCGGTGCCAAAAGGAAGTGGAGCTGGAAGACCTGGTGCTGCGCTGCCCGGTGTGCGGGGAATCGACGCCGCGGCTGTTGCGCGGCATGGAGATGCAAATTCTGAATGTGGAGTTAAACGATGAGCAGCAAGCCGCGCATCCTTGAAGTGCGCACGCAGATTCTCAAGAAGAACGACGAGCTGGCCCGCGCGTTGCGACAAAGGTTCGATGAGGCAGGTGTTTACGTGGTCAGCCTCGTCTCCAGCCCCGGCTCAGGCAAAACGCAACTGCTGCGGCAGACACTGATCGAGCTGGCCAAACAATTCCGCGTCGCGGTGCTGGTGGGCGACCTGCGCACGGACAACGACGCCAAACGCCTGGCTGAGGCCGGCGTACCTGTGCGCCAGATCGAGACAGGCACCATGTGCCACCTCGAAGCGGACATGGTCGAACGCCACCTCGATCAGTGGAACCTCAGCGAGTTGGATTTCCTGTTCATTGAAAACGTCGGCAACCTGGTCTGCCCGGCCACCTATGACCTGGGCGAGCACCTGCGCCTGGTGCTGGTTTCGACCACCGAGGGCGAGGATAAACCACTGAAATACCCGACGATTTTCAACACCGCGGACATTGCGGTGGTCACCAAAATGGACCTGGCGGAGGCGGTGGAGTTCGATGCTGACAAGCTGCGCCGCAGCGTGCAGGACGTGCGACCCGGCATGGAAATGATCGAATTGTCCGCCAAGTCGGGCCAGGGGATGGCCGCCTGGATCAGCCGCCTGATCGCCGGCCGCGAAGCCGCGGTGTCGTCGGCTGGATAAAATTATTCACCGCAGAGGGCACAGAGAACGCAGAGAAGAATGAACAACAGCTTGAATTCAACCGCCTTGACTCTGCGATCTCCGCGGGCTCTGCGGTGAATTCCATCTCTGATAGGATCATCGAATTATGTCAGCGCCGTCCTGGTCAATCGCTTTCCGATCTCCCACGCGGCGCCCGGGAAATGGTGCAGGGCGTCGATCGTGGCGTCGAAGGCCTCGACGATTTCGTCGGCGTCCTGTTTGCTTAGCACCAGCGGCGGCAGCAGCTTGATCGTGTCCTGGTGATGACCGGCCGTCTGGGCCAGGATCTTGTGATCCTGCATCAGCGGGATCAGCACCGCCTGCGGAAACAGGCTGGCATCGACCTTATGCAGCAGGGACCAGCCCATCTTCAGCTTCAGTGATCGGGGCGGCCCGAACTCGAGGGCGATCATCAGTCCCTTGCCGCGCACGTCCTTGATCAGCTCGTACTTATCCTTGAGCGCAGCCAATCGCTGCATCAGGTATCCGCCCACGGTGGCGGAGTTTTCGACGATTTTCTCCTGCTCCAATACGTGCAGCGTGGCCAACCCTGCGATCATCGCCATGTCGTTTTGGCCGAAGGTCGTCGAGTGAACCATGCAGCGGTCCATCGAGCTGAACACCTTGCTGTGAATCCAGCGCTTGCTCAGCACCGCGCCCACCGGCACGAACCCGCCCGACAGCGCCTTGCTGGTGACCATGATGTCCGGCTCAACGCCCCAGTGCTCGCAGGCGAACATCTTGCCCGTCCGCCCGAATCCGGTCTGCACCTCATCGGCGATAAACACCGCACCGTGCTGGCGGCAAAGCTCAGCCGCACGCGGCAGGTAGTCATCGCTGGGCACGTTAACGCCCTTGCCCTGGATCGGCTCGACCAGGAACCCCGCCACGTCGCCCTTGGCCAGCTCGTGCTTCAGCGCGTCCAGATCATTGAACGGCACCGCCTCGGCCCACGGCAGCAGATCGCCGAAGCCTTCGCGGAACTCCACCCCGCCATTGCAGGACAGCGCCCCCAGCGTCAACCCGTGATAACCCTTCTTACAGTAAATCACGCGCGGCCGGCCCGTCGCCGCCCGGGCGTACTTGATGGCTGTCTCGCAACCCTCCGCCCCGCTGTTGCAGAAATAAACGGTGTCCAGTTTATTACTTCCGGGGGTGGGGGCCGGTGCCAGCTCGATCAGCCGCTCTGCCAACACCCCCGCGAACTTCTGGGCCCCGAACTTGGGCAGGTTGGGCAGGTCCATCGCCATGTAGCGGGTGATGGCCTCGCGGATCACCGGATGATTGCGGCCGACACCGAACACGCCGAAGCCCGCCAGGCAGTCGATGTAGCGTGTGCCGTCACGGTCCCAGAGGTAGGCCCCTTCGCCGCGCACGTAGTCGATGTCGAACCCCAGCGTCCGCAACACTTTGGCAAACGAGGGGTTGACGTGCTGCGACAACAGGTCCGTGGGATGGCCGGCGGTCCGTTCCAGTAATGCTTCGATATCCAGGGGAGGCGTGGTCATGGGCGCAATAGCATATCCACCGCCGGCTGCCGCGTCTTGACCCTCTGCGTGGGATCACTTATTCTGCTGGACTTGCACGGTTTTGGGGCTCGTAGCTCAGTTGGTAGAGCGCACCCCTGATAAGGGTGAGGTCGAGTGTTCGAATCACTCCGGGCCCATTGGGTCGCCCCGAATCCATGAGCAGCACAACGGTCCAACAGATCGAGTCCTGCGGCGTGGTGGGAGCAGGCGGAGCCGGCTTTCCCACTCATGTGAAGCTCAGCGCCCGGGCCGACACTGTTCTTTTGAACGCCGCCGAGTGTGAGCCGCTGCTGCACAAGGACAAGGAACTGCTTCGCCACTTCTCCCGCGATGTCCTCGACGGGCTGGAGATCGCGCGGCAACTGGTTGGCGCCGGCCAGGCCATCGTCGGCATCAAGGGCAAGTACGCTGACGTCATCGCCAGCCTGCGCCCCATGCTCAACGCCCAGACCACCATCACCGCGCTAAGCGACAGTTATCCCAGCGGCGACGAGTTCATCCTCGTGTACGACTGCACGCAGCGCCTCGTGCCACCGGGCCAGATTCCGCTGGCCGTCGGCTGCGTGGTGATCAACGTGGAGACGGCCCTGAACATCGCCCAGGGCAAACCGGTGACGCAGAAGTATCTGACCGTCGCCGGGGCGGTGAAGAACCCGGTGACCATCTGCGTACCAGTTGGCTGCACCTTCGCTCATTGCATCGAACTGGCTGGTGGCGCGACCTGCGAGGAGCCTTTCGCCCTGGTCGGCGGCGTGATGATGGGCAAACTCTGCACCGACTTTACGCAAGTGGTCACCCGCACCACCGGCGGCCTGATCGTGCTGCCCAAATCGCACAGCCTTTATCGCCGCTATGCCGCGGAGTGGAAACAGATCGCCCGCATCGGCGCCAGCGCCTGCGACCAGTGCTCGTTCTGCACCGAGTTCTGCCCGCGTTACCTGCTGGGCCACCCCATCGAACCGCACAAGGCCATGCGCTCGCTCTGCTTCAACGAGATCGGCGAGGCTAACATTGCCGGCACCGACTTCTGCTGCGAGTGCAACCTCTGCACCATGATGGCCTGCCCGGAGGACCTGGACCCCAAGAACGTCTGCACGCAGAACAAGCGCCGCCGCGCGGCAGAGAAAACGCGCTGGCAGAATCCGCCGCTGGTCGAAGCACGGCCCCGCCTGCATCTTGACAATCGCCGCGTGCCAATCGGCCGACTGATTCGCAAACTCGGATTAAGCGACTTCACCAACACCGGCCCCTACCAGCAGCCTGCCCCGCCGCCGTCCAAAGTCAACATCCCGCTGCAAATGCACGTCGGAGCGCCAGCCGAGCCGACGGTGAAAGTCGGTGACTCGGTCCGCGTCGGCGACGTTATTGCAAAACCGCTGGCCGGGAAACTCGGCGTACCGATCCACGCCTCCATCGCCGGCCGCGTCACTGCCGTCAACGGCTCGATCGCCATCGAAAGCTGAATCGCCGCAGGAGTCCGCCATGATTCATCGAGCCATCGGAATGATCGAGTTGACCAGCGTCGGCATCGGTTATCTGGTGCAGGACGCCATGCTCAAGGCCGCCGACGTTGAACTGATCCTCGGCCGCACCATCTGCTCGGGCAAGTACATCAACCTCGTGGGCGGCGCCATCGCTTCCGTGCAGGCTTCCGTCGAAGCGGGGTTGCAGGCCGCGCCCGACGGCGTGATCGATCACGTCACCGTGCCCAACGTGCACGAGTCGGTTTTTCCCGCGCTGGGTCAGTCCGTGCAGTTGACCGTCAGCGACAAAAAAAACGGAACGCCCGACGCGCTGGGCATTGTCGAGTCGTACTCCGCCTCGGTGATTCTGGAAGCAGCCGACGCTGCCGCCAAGGCTGCCCACGTGACGCTGTTTCGCATTCACATGGCCATGGCGTTAGGCGGCAAAGCCTTCATGCTGATGGCCGGTTCGGTCGCATCCTGTGAAGCCGGCGTCGCCGCCGCCCGTGAAGTGGTGGTTGACAAGGGACTGCTGGTCAGCGCCCTGACCATCGCCCGCCCCAGCCGCGAGCTGATGGCTGAATACATCTGACCCCCGAAAGATACGCACCGCACCCGCCCGTTTAGCGCGCGAGCTTGCTCGCACATCGTTTAATCCGCATCACCATCCAACCGCCAGTTGCGCCCCCGCCGCTCACCGCTGGGTGTGCTGTCGAAATGCTGGTGATAGTCGCGGCTGAACTCCTGCACTCGGCCATACCCCAATCGCAGCGCAATCTGGCTCATCGACAGGTCTGAGTAGCGCACCAATCCTCGCCCATAGCTCAAACGCAGCGCCTTGACCCGCTTCATCGGCGGTAACCCCGTCGCCAGGTGACAGGCACGAATGATGTTGCGCTGCGAGTGGCGGCTGATCCGCTGCATCAACGTCAGGTCGATCTGCTGCGACAGATCGCGGCGAAGCTCCGATTCGATGCACCACCACAACTGCGTCGGCCCCGCCAGACTATGGCTGTGCGCTTCGGCCGGGATCAACTCGCTGAGAATCTCTGACAGCAGCGCATGGACGCGCAACCGGCGGACGATTTCGGGCGCATCAGTCTGCCGCCACGCCCGCAGCAATTGATCCATGCGTCGCACCAATGCGGCTGACACCCGGCCCACGCGCTGGTCCGGCGGAGGCGGCGGCAGGCGCGGAGCATGAAAGTTCACTGTGTAAAACGTCCACGGCGTTTTGAGCACGTGCCCGCGCACCGGCTCATCCTCGTGATACCAGATTGACTGCCCCGCTCCAAAACGCTGCGTCACGCCCCCGGTTGACTGCTCTACCTGACCGCTGACCACCACGTGAATCAGGTGCCCCGGCAGCGAGGCGGAACGGAACGGCCCCGTGCGCGAGCGGGTCAGGCGATCGACCAGCATCACGTCCTGCACAATGGAACCAAAGATGGGCGGTGCGGGTGGTGTGGCAGACATGGCAATTTCTGCGACATTGTAGATTGTGGCGGCGAAGACTGGTTCGCCTGATGTTTGTAGCATGATACGCAACAACCACGCGGCGGTCGAGCAGCCGGCCGGCAACCATGCGGGCAATTACTGCGAAATACAGGAGATCACGCACATGGCCAAGGTCTATTACATCGGCGACTGGGCGGTCATGCTCGGGCCCTGCTTCGCCGAGACGCCCTTCAACTACGCCATGAAGGGCACGGAGATTTTCAACTACGGCCAGTGGCTCAAGGACGCCCTCGAATCCACCGGCCGCCACACGGTGCAGTCTGTGCCCACCTGGGATTTCTATCGCCTGGCACCCGGGCAATGGGAGCAGGTGCTGGCCGACAACGACGTGATCGTTTTTTCCGACGTGGAGTTGAAAAACTTCCAGCTCGCGCCGCAGTTTTTCGATCGCAGCAAGTTCGGCAAGCAGCCGTTGACCTTCCCCGATCGCGTGCGCCTGACCGTTGAAGCGCTGCAAAGCGGCACGCACATGATGTTCCTGGGCGGCTGGCTCAGCTTCAATGGCGAGATGGGCAAAGGCGGCTGGGGGCGATCGCGGTTAGCGGAAATTTTGCCGGTTGAATGTCTGGATCGCGAGGACCTGGTTGAGAGCACCGAAGGTTTCCGCGGCCGGGCAACATCGAACGATCATCCGATTTTCGATGGACTCGATCTGGCATCAATGCCGCCGATCCTCGGCTACAACAGGGTCAGGCCGCGCCAAGGTTGCCAGGTGCTGGCGACCTGGGGCAACTCGAACGATCCCATGCTCGCCGCCGGCCGCTTCGGCAAGGGACGCGCGCTGGCTTACACCTCCGACCCCGCCCCCCACTGGGGCTGCAACTTCGTTTACTGGGATCAGTACCAGCGCTTCTGGTCCAACGCCCTGGACTGGCTGCTGGCTGAGTGAGAAGAATCAGGAATTCACCGCAGAGGGCGCAGAGAACACAGAGATATGACAAACACGATCAGATCAATTGTTGCTCCTCTGCGCTCTCCGCGCCCCTCTGCGGTGAATATCTTTTTTTGAAGGACCAAACGTGATTGAAGCCATCCAGTCGCTGACAAGACGGTTGTTGCCACCGCGCGTTGCGGGGCGTTTCATCTTTGAAGTGATTCCCACCGATGCCGGCCGCGATGTGCTTGAGTTGGAAAGCAGCGGCGAGCACGTCGTCATCCGTGGCAGCAGTATTCCCGCGATGGCGGCCGGGCTCAACCACTATCTGCACCATCACTGTGGATGCCACTTTTCCTGCTGGTGCGGCGATCAACTGCAGCTTCCCGATCCGCTGCCGCGCATCGAACAGCGTCAGCGGCACACCAGTTGGGCCCGCTATCGATATTTCCTCAACTACTGTTGCTTCGGCTACTCGATGCCGTGGTGGGACTGGTCGCGCTGGGAAAGGCTGATCGACTGGATGGCCCTGCACGGGGTGAACCTGCCGCTGATGATCGTGGGTCAGGAGGCGACCTGGCGGGCGGTGTGCTTGCAGTTGGGCATGAGCGAGCAGCAAGTCACCGAGTTTCTGGCCGGCCCGCCTTATCTGCCGTTTCAGTGGATGGGTTGCCTGGACAGTTTCGGCAGCCCGATTCCTGCTGATTGGATCGACCGCCGCGCGCAATTGGGGCAACGCATCCTGGCCCGCCAGCGCGAACTGGGCATGACGCCCGTGCTTCAAGGCTTCACCGGCCACATCCCCGCGGCTGTCGCCCAACTGCACCCGCAGGCCAACGTGCAGCAGATCCAGTGGTTCGAGTGGACCACGCACCTGCTGCACCCGGTGGACCCGCTGTTTGCCCGCATCGGGAAATTGTGGATGACCGAGCAGACGCGGCTGTTCGGTACGGATCACTTTTACGCGGCCGACACGTTCATCGAGATGGTCCCGCCCAGTGGTGACACGCAAGAGCTGACTGCGTTGTCGCGAGCCATTGATGCGGGGATGCGTGACAGCGATGCGCAGGCGGTGTGGGTCTTGCAGTCCTGGCCGTTCTATTACAAGCGTGACTTCTGGACGCTGCCGCGCATCGAGGCGGTGTTCGAGGGCGTGCAGGACGAGCACATGCTGGTGCTGGACCTGTACTGTGAAAAGGTGCCGCTGTGGGGGCGAACGCAATCATTTTTCGGCAAACCGTGGCTGTGGTGCAACATTCAGAGCTTCGGGCGCAACGTGCTGCTGCAAGGGGCGCTGGAAACCATCGGGCAACAGTTGCCGGCCGACCGTCAGCATCCTGACATCGGCAACCTGGCCGGCGTGGGCATCGTCAACGAAGGGCTGGATGACAATTCCGTGGTGCATGACCTGCTGTTCGAATCCGCCTGGCGCGATGATGCGGTGGATTTACAGGCCTGGCTGCGTGACTATCCCCGGCGGCGATATGGATTGGTTAACGAGCATGCTGAAAAAGCGTGGCTGCTGCTGGGCGAGACGGTGTACACGGGGCTGCACAAGGCACGTTCGATCATCGACCACGCCCCGCGCCTCGAATCGATCGACCCGCCGCCGTACGAATTGGTCCAACTCGCCGAGGCGTGGGGTTGCCTGATGCGGGCGGCTGGTGAGTTGCGCGAACGTGACACCTATCGCTTCGACCTGGTCAACGTGGCCCGTCAGGTGCTGTCTAACCATGCCGCAAAGCTGCACCAGCGCGTGATCGAAGCCTGGCGCCGGCGTGATGCGGCCGCGTTCGAGGCCGCTGCAGCGGCCTTCCTGCAACTGTTTGACGACATGGACGACCTGCTGGCCACGCGCCGAGAGTTCCTGCTGGGCGACTGGGTCGAACAGGCCCGAAGCTGGGGCGGCAATGACGGCGAGCGCGAGCGCCAGGCCTGGAACGCCCTGCGCGTGCTGACCACCTGGGGTGACGCCACACTGAAGCTGCGCGATTATGCCCGCAAGGAATGGTCCGGGTTGGTCGGGCGGTACTACCGCCAGCGCTGGGGCAAGTTCCTCGACATGCTCGGCGATGGGTTGGCAAGCGGCCGTGAACCGCAGGAGGATTTCGACAGCCGACTCTGGCAGTGGGAAAAGGATTGGGCGTCGCAACCACTGCGATTCAACACCCAACCGCGCGGCGACAGCGTCACCATCGCTGCTTCACTGTGGAGCAAGTACGCCGCCGACCTTGGCGCTGCTACAGCCCCATGCTGATCCGCTGCTGCACCGCCCCGACCATGGCCAGATGCTCGCGCTCGAAGATCAGCTCGTTGCCCGGAAGCTTCAGCGTCACCTGCGTCGCGGCCGCCAGCGTGCGCAGCGTCGCGGCATCCAGCGACAGCGTCAGCCGCTCGTCCTGGCGATCGCTGCCGCGGCGCAGGCTCGGGGCACTGCGATAGGTCTTGAGCACCTGGTAATTCGCCACCGGCACCACAAGTTCCCGGCCATCCACATCAAAGGTCACCTGCTTTAGCGCGCTGTAAGACTTGACCGGATGCTGGAAGACATCGATCATCATGCGCACCTCTTCCGGGGGCGGGGGCGGCGACTGCTGCATCTTTTCGCCGGGGTACTGGTAAGCCAGGCTCAGGTGATGCTCGATCTCGAAAGGCCCGGGCGAGGAGGTCTCAATTCGCCGCGGCTTGACATATACCTGCGTGCGGTTCGCCTGCGCGTCGTAACTGCTTTCGATCAGGGCCGCGGCCGTCTCGACCGCTTCACCCTTACTGGTGACACCGGCCAGCTTCTCCAACTGGGTCCGCTCGACGGTCAAGTCCTGCTTCTGCTGCTCGGTCAGATTCAACTTGCGGCGAAGCTCGGCATTTTCCGCTTCCAGGTCCGCCACTTTCTGCCGCAGGGCTGTGACCTGGGCTTCCAACTCCGCCACGCGCTGGGCGTCACCCTGCCCCAACGTCACCGGACCACCCGCCAGCAGACAGACCATCCATACGAAACAATTCACCCGACTCATGAAGCATCCTCTCACATGCGGTCAACCATCACGGTGTAGCCACCTCAAACTGCGGCCAGATTCTAGGCGATCAGCGGCGGATCACCAATGCGACGTCCGGGAGATGCTACTGGTGGATGAATTTCATCATTTGTCGGGCGAACATCCGACAGGCAAAAACTGCGATGAAGCGGACCGGCTGATTACAATGGATGTGCTACGCCATCATTCTTACCTGGAGACTGGTCATTTTGTTCAGCCCCGACTCGTGCTCGTGATGGAGAGAGAATCACTACGACAGGTGGTCCGGCGATAGACCGTCACGTCATCCATTGTTCGTTCACCTTGAATCGGAGCGGGTCATGTCCAACAAAGTCATCCAGTATGCCTTGATCGTCGTGGCATCGATCTGTTCATCGGCGTGGGGTCAGCTTCCCGCACAGTTTGTCAAGATGTCGCAGGATGGAACGCCCATACCTGACGTAAACAAGTCTCCGTTACCGCCTTTGCCTGGCGACAGCAGTTGCTGGCTGGCATCGGCGTCCAACATTCTGGCGGCGGCGGGCTACGGCACGGGCGGCCCGGCCCAGCAGCGGGCTCAGGTCATTTATTCACAGCTCACAGCCGCCTACGGCATCGCCTCTGGCGGCGCCCCCGATCAGGCCATCAGTTACTGGCTGGCGTGGTACGGTAAGAATCCCAACAGCCTCGAATACAATCCCGCCCTCAACTACACCGACGTCACCGCTGAGTATCGCACCCTCACCCCGGCTGACTACGCCTTTCTCCAAAATGAACTGTTCCGCTGCCAGTACGTCGGCGTGCAATTCGACAATCCCGCACATGCCGTGACCTTCGTCGGGTGGGACAACACCTTCAACCGATCCATCTGGCATGACTCGGATCGAAACGTCGGGCTCAACGGCGTTGACGCCTACAACAACTCGTACACGACGCAATGGGATCTGGTGGATCCTCTGACACAGACAACCTACCTGTCCCGCGCCAACGGCTACCTCACCTTCTGTCCGGGTCTGGACAAACACCCGTCTTTCGTCGCCAGCTACGATCTGGCCTGGGCGCCGAGCCCCTTAGGCCCCATGGCCCGAGTGGCTGGGCTCTACGCAGGTCAATATCAAAGCCTGGGCTGGCTCGGTCAATGGATCGATCCCAACGATCCCAACACCACGCTCGAACGCTTTCACCTCGGCAACCAAGCGCAACCCAATCACGAAAAGCACATCCAACTGCTGGTCGATTACTACGGCCGCGACACCAACTACCTCAACGAAGACATTCGCCTGCGTTATTTCGACGGCTCCGGCATCGAAGTGATCGCCGCACCCACCAGCGCCCAGCTCTCTGCCGACGCCGGCCAGGTTTTGTTCACCTGGGATCTCGACTATCAACCTGGTTGGGAAGAAATCCTCTTCCCCTCCTACATGGACTACGGCCTGCTGGAAGGCACCGTCGCTTCCTGGGATATCGCCACCATCTGCAGCCTCCATCCCGGCGACGCCAACAGCGACGGCCTGGTCAACCTCAGCGACCTGCAAATCCTCGGTGACAACTGGCAGTCGGCCGGCGCATCCTGGGCTCAGGCTGACTTCAACGGCGACGGCATCGTCAACCTCGCGGACCTTCAGATCATCGGCGATAACTGGGGCTATGGCACCGGCCCGGATGTGGGGTTTGACCAGGCACTGGCCAGCGTAGCCATCCCCGAACCGTACTCGCTCTCGATGCTCTGCATCCTTGGCGTTGGACTGATCAGCAGGCGGAGATCGCACCCGCACCTCAACCGACCAGCAGCGAGGCGAAGCGGTCCCATGCGGCGGTGGTTGCGATGTTCAAGGTGAACAGGTTCAATGCGATCATCGCTGCCACACCCAGCGCGAGCCATCTCTCGAACCGCCGCACCAGCAGGCAGCGCAGGACTAACAGCAGCACGCTCAGCACGATGGTGATAAAGAACGGCCCGAACCACCGCTCCCAGATCGTGCCCAGGTACAGGTGATTCAACGGATCGATGCGGCTGATCGCGGCTGACATCACTGTCAGCGTCGCCACCAGCATCATCGGGCGGTGAATGTCCGGCCGTCGCCGGTAATACACGCCCAGTGCCACGAACAGCGCAAATGTCCACACGGCGATGAACGGCACCGCCATGAACTGCCTGGGCGTCATGCCCCAGATCATCGCCTCGGGCGGGGTGGTGCGGGCTGAACCGATTGCGATCATGTTGCCGAAAATCAGGGTCAGCAGCGCCAGCCCCGCGGCGAACCGCCCGATGGTCATGTGCAACCGCCGCTTGTTCAAGGCGACCAGCATGGGTTGCACCACCAGCAGGATCAGCCAGGCCGTCATCACCACGCCGTGTACCACCACGACGGCGAAGATGCGCGGATCGATCGGCCGGCCACCGGGGTACGCCCTGCCGTGCAGATAAAACGGGCTGAATCCCCACAGCGCCAGCACCAGCAGCAGCACCGCCGTGCCGCAATAAAACCATTTGGCGGGCTTGAAGACGATGGCTTGGGAATCCTGTGACTGGATGACCGGGACCGACGAACCGATGGCGTTGCTCATAGATGTGTTCCGCACGGATGACTTGAAGCTCAACGAACCCTTGACGAACGACCAAGGCCGCCCGGCAGGCCCGCTTCACGTGCGGTTGCCGAGTGCGCTGCGGAATCGTGGAAGCGCCAGGAACGATATTCCCGCGAGTTAGCTGAAGTCAATCACCGGAATCTCATTGTGTGCTCAGGTATCCAGGCCGTGGATGAATTCCCGATACAGGCTGGCATAGATCCCGCCCTGGGTCAGCAATTCAGTATGGGTGCCCTGTTCGATCAGGCGGCCGTGATCGAGCACGAGCACCATGCTGGCGTGGCGAATCGTGCTCAGGCGGTGAGCCACCACAAAGCTGCTGCGCCCGGCCAGCAACACGCTCAGGGCCTTCTGAATACGCGCTTCGGTCATGGTGTCCACGCTCGAGGTCGCTTCATCGAAGATCAGAATGCGCGGATCAGCCAGCATGGCCCGGGTGAAGCACACCAGTTGGCGCTGGCCCAGCGACAAGGAGCCGCCGCCCTCGCCGACCTGCGTGTAGAAACCATTGGGCAATGCCTCGAGCAGGTCGAAGCAATCCAGCTTGCGGGCTGCCTCGAATACCTGTTCGTCCGTGGCGTCGAGTTTGCCCACGCGGATGTTATCCATCACGGTGCCCGTGAACACGAAGTTCTGCTGCAGCACGATGCCGAGCTGATCGATGTAGGGTTCGGTCTTGATCTGGCGCAGGTCGTGGCCATCGACCAGGATCTGGCCGGAGCTCGGCTGATAAAACTTGCTGATGAGCCGGATGATGGTGCTCTTGCCGCTGCCGGTCTGGCCAACTAATGCGATCATCTGCCCGGGCTGGGCGGTGAAGTTGATCTGTTCCAGCACCGGTTTGCCGGGCTCGTAGGAAAAGCAGACGTCGCGGAACTCGATGCGGCCGCGGATTGGCGGCAGCATCAAGGCATGGGGCGGGTCCACCACGCCCGGGTCGCTATCCAGCAGATGGAACACCCGCTCAGCGCCGGCCATCGCGGTCAGGGCCACGGTGTATTGGCGGCCGATCGCCGCGATGGGGCCGAAAAACATGTTCACCATGAAGAAGAAGACAACCAGCGCCTCGAACTGCTGATGCGGATCCGGATGTCCGCCCAGTCCGCCGGCCAGAACCTGGTAACCGCCCAGCAGCAGCAGCACCGCGATGAAAAACTGATTGTTCAGTTCCAGCAGCGGCAGGAAAATGCCTGACAAGCGTGCCGCCCGCATGTTGTTGACCGAGTGGTCCTCCACCAGCCAGCGGAAAAACTCGGCGTTGGTGTCCTGGCGCACGAAGCCCTGCGTCACGCGGATGCCATTGACCGATTCAGCCAGGTTGGCGGTGATGCGGCTGAACGACTCCTGCACCTCGCGCCAGGCATCGCCCAGCTTCACGCGAAAATACTGGCTCAGCCACAGCAGCCCCGGCGCCATCACCAGCACCACCAGGAACAGCACCCAGTCGTACCACAGCATCACGATCGCCGCGACGATCATCTGTCCCACCTGCACCATGGTCACGAACATCACGTCCTGCACGCCCTGGCGCACCGCTTCGGCGTCGGAGGTCATGCGGCTGATGATCCGCCCCAGTCTGGTCTTGTCATAGAACGCCATCGGCATCTGCTGCAGCTTCTCGAAGATGCGGGCCCGCAGGTCATGAACCACCGCTTCGCCCAACTCCAGCGCCAGCTTCTGGCGGAAATGGAAGCAGACCGATGTCACGATCGCCAGCAGCGCGAAACCAGAGGTTGCCAGTAACACGTCATCAAAGCGTTTGCCATTGACCGGCCCCGCGATGATGGCGCCGATCGACCACGCCAGCAGCGGCAGTTGCATCGAACGGATAATGACCAGCGCGAACAGCCAGTTGCGTTTGGCTGCATAGGGCCTGGTGAATGTGAACAGCCGTTGAATCAGCCGCATATCCAGCGGGCGCTGATTCGGCTCACGCTCTTGCGGGTTGGTGACAATTGCGCTCGATCTCATGCGTCGCCTCCTTCCCGCATGGGATCGGGGATGGAGGCACTCGCCTGATCCAGCGCCAACTCGTGAGACGTCATGCCCAGCAGACGCCGGCTTTCGCTGTCCGCCTGCTGCAACTTGGCGGCATATTGATAGTGGCCGCCGGTTCGCATCAACTGCTCATGGGTGCCGCGTTGAATGATGCGGCCCTTTTCCAGCACCAGCACGTGATCCGCCCGCCGCAATGTGCTCAGGCGATGGGCCACGACGAACGTGGTGCGATCCTGCATCGCCTGGTGCATGGCCAGCAGGATTTCGCTTTCGGTCTCCGGATCAATCGCGGCGGTGGGATCATCCAGCAGCAGGATGGGCGGCTCCAGCAGGATGGCGCGGGCGATGGCCAGACGCTGGCGCTGACCGCCCGACAGGTTGGCGCCCGATTCCGACAGCATGGTGTCGTAACCTTTGGGCAACTGGCGGATGAACTCGTCAGCCGCGGCGATGCGGGCTGCCTTTTCGATCTGCTCGCGGCTGGCCTTGGGATGGCCGAAGGCGATGTTCTCCGCCACGGTCTGGCTGAACAGAAAGCTTTCCTGGAAGACGATGCCGATGCTTCGCCGCAGATCGTCCAGGTCGTAACGCGACACATCCACGCCGTCGATCAGCACCCGCCCCTTGTTCGGATCGTAGAACCGCGGGATCAGGCTCAGCAGCGTGCTCTTGCCCGCGCCGGTGGCGCCCAGGATCGCCACGGTCTGGCCTGCCTTGACCTCGAAGCTGATGTCGGTCAGTTGCGGACTGTCGCTGCTGTTGTATCCGAAAGTCACGTGCTCAAACGCGACATCGCCGCGGGCTTGTTTCAGCGTGACAGCCTGCCGCGGGCTTTGAATTTCAAACGGCTGATCCAGCACTTCGAATACACGCTCGGCCCCGGTCAGGCTGCGCTGCATGCTGTTGGCGATCGTCGCGATGTTGCCCACCTGCGTTGAGAACTGCTGCAGCAGCCCGGCGAACACCACCAGCCCCGCCCCCAGGTCGATGCGACCCGCGATCACCAGCCACCCGCCGTACACCAGCAGAACCATCAGGTTGATCTGAGGAAGAAAACTGATTACCGGCGTAAAGATCGCCACCCGCGTGAAAATCCAACGCTGCTGGTTGGAAAACTCGCTGTTGGCCTGATCGAACTTGCGGATCTCGTTCTTCTGCAGGGCGAAGCCCTTGACCACGTGTACGCCCTGCACGTTCTCAGCCAGCACCAGCACCGTCTTGTCAAACAGCTCGCGGCTGATGTAGTAGGCCGGCCTGACAATCCTGGAAAACACCGCCGTCAGCACCCACAGCAGCGGCGTGGTGGCCAGGCACCAGAAGGTCAGCCACACGTGGATCTTCAGCATGAACGCCAGGAAGAACGCCAGCGACAACAGCATCATCAGCACTTCGATCATCACCCCGTCCACGAACATGCGCACCGCCTGCACGTCGCCCGTGACGCGGTTAATGATCGAGCCGGAGGCGTTGGCGTCGAAGAAGCGGAAGCTCAGGCGCTGCAGCTTGTCATACACCATGGTCCGCAGGTGCACCACGATGTCCTGGATCAGGGCCATCTTCCAGATCGTGCTCAGACGGTCGAAGATGAAACGAACCGCCGCGATGGCGAACACCGCCGCTGCGATCAGCGCCACCACGCTGACCTGCGACCAGTCAGCCGGCGGCGCCAGCCCGAACGGCCAGGATGGCGAGCTGGTCGTTTCAGGCAGCAGGTTGTGACGGATCACGTCGATGCCCAGCCCGGTCAGGCCCAGCCCAGACAGCGCCATCGCCAGCAGGATCGCCTGCAACACGATGATCCGCAGCGCTGCCCACTTGAAGCGCCACGCCAGCGCCAGCATGCGCAAGATCAGCCGCGAACTGGATGGCCGTCGCGGCCCAGGCGCCTGTGCAGAATTGGTTTGGCGTGACTTTCCAGGAGCGTGAGACATCAGCAGTTGGCTCGATGCGCACCTCCGTGAAACCGTGCAGCGCACCGTTTTCAGAACTCGCACCCAGCAGACCGGTTGACGCTAAATTGCGTCATCGGCGGTTGTTATGTCAATCGGGGTGACTGGATTCGAACCAGCGACCTCTTGACCCCCAGTCAAATCTAGGGGGTGTAACCCATTGACTACCTTTGTTGATTGTTGTTGATATTCCGCAGGAATTACGCTTATGTCGTGTTGACGGTGGAGCGCGCTTGTGTATGCTTGTTGGTGTTTGGCGCTCCACCGGCGCTCCACCGAGAGGATTCACCATGGCGCAGACCGCCCCGATCAGATTGGTCACAGAGGACAAGGCCGAGCCGTTGCGGTTCACCTTCACCATGAAGGCATTGTACCGCCTTCAGGCCCGCGATGATCGGCTGTGGGCCTACGATACCGAAACGCCCGGGCTGGCGGTCATGGTCACCCCAAGCGGACACCGGGCCTACTACTGGACCCGCCGGGTTGAGGGCCGCGCTCGCAAGATGAAGCTGGGCAACGTCGGCGAAGTGACCTTGGATCAGGCCCGCCGACAGGTGGATAAGCTCAACGGCCAGCGAGCCGCCGGCCAGAATCCGGCCGATCAGAGGCAAGAGGCGCGCGGGGCTATGACCTTTGGAGATATGTTCACCGCCTACTTGGAGAAGTGGGCTAAGGCCCGCAAGCGGACCTGGAGGGATGACGAAGCCAACTACACCCGGCACCTCAAGCAATGGGCTGGACGCCGGCCGGATCAAATCAAGCGGCATGATATTGAAGCCTTACACCTGCGGATCGGTAAGACTTCCCCCGTCATGGCCAACCGGATATTGGCGCTGCTGAGCAAGGTATTCAGCTTCGCTCGCGTCGAGCCGAACCCCTGCCGGGGCGTCCAGCGATACAAGGAACAGAGCCGCGCCAGATTCATGGGCGCGGATGAGTTGCCCCACTTCCTCAAGGCCGTCGAGGGTGAGCCGAACGAATCACTGCGCGACTTCCTCAAGCTGCTGCTGTTTACCGGGCAGCGCCGCCGCAACGTAGCTTCGATGACGTGGGCCGAAGTGGACCTGAGGCGCAAGGTCTGGACGATCCCGGCGAACAAGTTCAAGAGCGGCGCGGCTATGGAAGTGCCGCTCGTGTCTGCGGCAATGGTAATTCTTGAGGCACGCAAGCAAGCCAACGCCGAGCGCGATACGCCGTCGGATTATGTTTTCCCCACCGACAAGCCCGGTGCCAAGTTGCCGTACATGGATGAGCCGCGCAAGGCGTTCGCTCGAGTCTGCAAGGCGGCTGAGATAACCGGGCTGACCTTGCACGACATCCGCCGCACCGTGGGGACAGCGGCGACAACGGCCGGCGTCCCATATCCGCTTGTCTGCGCGATGTTGGGGCATAGCGTTGAGGGCGTCACCGGCGTTTACGCAAGGCCGACGGCGGAAGCGGTGAGGCTCGCGTTCGATACCACCGTGGGCGCCATGCTCGGCAAGACACAGAAGCAACCAACGAAAAAGGCGCGGGCAAAGTAACCCGCGAACAAAAGCGCCCCGACCGCGGCGACATCAACGCCGGGCCGGGGCTAACCACCAGTGAAGGAAAGTTCACCAATGGCTGAATCAAATCTTACCAAACCAACGACGATCAACGAGCTTTGCGACAGAATGCAGAAGTGGGCCAATGAGTATTACACGTATGATGGCGTGGGTACAGGCGAGGCCCGCAACATCCGTGCGGCAATCGTCCCGCTGCGCGAGTTGGCCGGCGGCCAGCCGGTGGACGACATCACAGCCGAATTAGTTTACGACGTTCAACAACATTTGCTGGATCGCGGTCTGGCCCGCAATACGATCAACGGCCACATGAGGAGGCTCATGCGTGTCATCCGCTGGGCGGCACAACCGCCACGGCGGTGGGTTGGTTCGCTCGTGCTGGCGGATATAGCTTTGCTCGATTCAATCAAGCGCGGCAGGACGAAGGCGCGGGAGACGGAGGGCGTGAAGCCCGTTGCGTGGGAGTTGGTCGAGGCGACGGCCAAGGCCGGGCCCGTCTGGCTATCGGTGGCGCTGCGGGTGCATTGGTACACGGGAGCCAGGCCGGCTGAGATTGTCAGGATGCGCCGCAGCGAGATTACCGAGCGCGATGGGATGATGATCTATGAGCCGAAGCTCCACAAGAATGCATATCGAGGAGATAAGCGGTTGATTGTTATTGGCCCGCAGGGCCAGGCGGTGCTGAGGCCTTGGCTGGCGGTCTGCATGAAAGATCGGCTCTTCGACTGCACCAGCGAGCAGGACTACCGGCGATATGTGACCCGCGTGTGCGATGCGAACAAGATACCGCGGTGGAGGGTCGGGCAGATCAGGCATTCGATGGCGACGCGCGTGCGCGCTGAGGCGGGGATTGAGATGGCGGCTTTGGTGTTGGGCCATAAGGATCCGCAGACAACGCTAATTTACGCCGAAGCTGACCTGGGCAAGGCCGCTGACGTTTTGCGGCGAATTGGATAAGGGGCTTGAGATGAGCAACCCAATACACAAAATGGTAAATGAGGTGCGGAAGTGGGCTGATGCTGTGTTTGAGGCTGTGCGGCAAAACCAGCCGGATATCGCCGACTTCCCGCCAAGTGCAGATCAGCTAGAGGCCGTCGTCCAATCGCTGGGCGCGTGGGATTACAAGGCTGTGGTGCAAGAGGCTGTGGCAGCGACAATGGATGTTGACGCGCGGGCCGCAATCAACGCCCTGGAAGCTGCGCATGCTGACTTTGTGAAAGCCGCTTTTCTGTGTGAGACGAAGTACCTGAGCAAGCCGTACATGAGACTGCACCGAGCGGCCGAAAGATTGGAGACTTTCAATCTTTGCGTGAAAGCCCGCGGTGATAAATCACCCCCAATTAAAATCAGCGAAGCCGCGGAAATTATGGGAGACATTAGCGTCGATACTGTGAAACGTCGGCTCAAGGCCATCGGCCATCCCGGCAAGGGTACGGCGACGATGGATCAGTATCGCAGCGCGATGATGGCACCCAAAGATGAGCCTTTTTATAAGCGGTTGGAGGCGTACTTCACCGCAAAATAGCCGCAGAATCGCCGCAAAACAGCAGAATCGCCGCAAACGACTACCGCCCCCTTGAGGGGCGGTTTTTTCATGGCATGATGCATCGTGAGCAAGTGAAAACACGCAACACGGAGCATCAGCGATGAACACAGCGACGATTGAAAATGAGATGTTGGATACGGTTGAGGCCGCGAGGGTGATCGGGATCGAGCCGGCTACCTTGCGACTCTGGAGATGCACCCGTCGCGTGGTGATCCCGTTCCATCGGATGAACAGAACCATCCGGTATCGGCGCGCCGACCAGGAAACGTATCTCAAAT
>JADLFV010000101.1 GCA_020849625.1 Phycisphaeraceae bacterium | reverse complement strand
TGGGCTACCGCTTCGACCCGGAGAGTGGATTGTATGTTGCGGGCAACGGGACGCGGTACTACAGCCCGCAACTAGGTCGGTTCACACAGTTCGACCCGTCGGGGTACGTCGATGGGATGAACCTGTATGAGTTCCTCGGAGGGAATCCGAACGCGTATCTCGATCCCAGTGGCGGCCAAAGTCAACCCAGCTCAACTTGGTATGAGGAGTTGTGGTGGTACACGAAATACAGCTTTACAAGACCGTTGGAGACCGCGGCCGTACATGCGCCGAATCTTGGCTATTCGCTCAAAGGTAGCGGATCAATTACTGCGAACACGTTTACTTTTGGGCTGGCAGATTGGGCGGGGTGGACTGACTCTGAGCGGTATCAGGGATGGGAATTCTTAGGAACCCGCATTGCTTCCGTCGTCAGCCGCGAAGCTTTAATTGCGGCGGCGACTCTCGGCGTTGGTAACTTTGTCAGAGCGGGTGTGCAAACAACGACGCTTGGCGTATACCAACTGGCACGAGGTACACATGTTGGGCTTGTTACCTACGAGTACGGTAGTGCGGCTTATGATGTGTATAGCGGCATCGAGGCCGTACGTGCTGGCAACCCCTGGGGTTGGCTGCAAATCGCAGGTGGCGGCATCGGGCTTGCGCCCGGCCTCCGCGGAACGTTGGATCAGATCGGGGCTGGCAGCGCAGGCCTCCGTAAGCTAACACGTGGCGAGATCAGCGTCGTGGCTGAGAACATCGCGCGGCGACGGCTTGCGAGCAAGCTGGATGATCTTGGACCGATTAAATATCGCACGGACTGGGGCATCGACTTGGCGGGTGTGAGAAGGAGGAATCTGCCTCGCTTTATCGAAGTTAAGGGTACCGGCGGCCGTGAATTCGCGGGACGGACCGCACTCAGTGAAGCGCAAGAAGATATCAAGTCATTCGTGCCCAGACGTTTGGGGACTGCGATAGGCCATTATCCGAGATGGCGGTCGATTACGCCTGAAACTTTTGCAAGAGCTTCAAAGTTCAATCAGATGCTAGCTAGGACCGGTCCGGCCAAAGGATACTTTGTCGAGGTATCTAACTTGAACCGCTTCTTCTATGGTTGGCGATTGAGAAGGTGGTAGTGATCGAATGGACCTGGGCACGAAACAGCTTGAAAGTTGTATCGAAGGACTACAGATTTGGTGTGTCAATAGAAAACATCTCGCGGTCGGCGAGGTCTTTGCTGATTTTTCTGATCAAATTCGCCGTGGTTCAATGGATCCCTACGATGATGACAGCTATGGATGGCCAGCTAACTTAAACTGGAACGGTCATTTTTACTTGATGCACGGGGCGTGGCATGTGCTAAATGGCATCGCTGATGGGTGGTCACGGATGGCTCTGGGTATGACGTGGCAATTTATAGGAGTGTGGCTGCCCTTCCGCCACCAACAACACATTGCCCAAAGGGAGCCCGGCAAGCGTTTGAGAAAAAGGCCCTTCATAGGAGGGATGATCGTTAGCGCGGCCCACATGTTGTGCCACGCGGTTGTGAACAATCGCGTCAGCATCGCTGATTGGCTCGCACAGAGGCTCGTTGATGCGGCGCGTGGCATGCACACCACGGCCGATTTGCCAAGGCAGCCCTTCGAGGTGTTTTCCGTCTGGTTTGCGGCCCATCGTCTTGGCGTGAGTTATGACAGCCTCCGAGAGCCGCTGCTGCGTGGTTACCGGCAACTCGCACAACGGCATGGCCGCCGTGAACTGATGCCGTCACCCGGCGTTTATGGCGAACTCATGCAGTACTGGGCAGATGACGCATTAATAAAAACAATACTGATGAGGGTCTGTGATTCCCATGTGGAAAGCACTAAATACCCCGAGCGAAATGAGGACGAGATACCGGAGTTTACCTGGTCACCGTACGACATATTCCCCGTGGAAATACTGGCGATCCTGAAGCAGCGCGAAGCAGAAGGATTGAAGAACCCCAGTGTAGACCATCCACTCATGAAGACAGCCCTAGCGGATCCACCGAGCAACGTCACGGTGGCCAATGACGAAGATCTTGATGTGTTAATTACGCGAATCAAACAACAGTATCAGGATATCGAACAGTATTTGTGAAATATCTCGCATAGTAACTATGGTCGTATCCGCTTACATACCCCGAAGTTTCCATACAGGGCGCTATCGATTGCGCGACAGCTTAGACCGCGCCATGACGCTGGCCAACGGCAGGCAGTGGCGGCAGGATTACAACAAGGCGTCGGATGTGGTCAAGCGCTATGAGCCGAACGGCAACGTGCTGGGATATGAGTATGACGGGCTTGGCCGCATGTTACAGGTGACGGCCGAGGCAGCGGGGCCTGACGTGGCGGGGCAGACTTCCGGGGTGCTACAGGAGTTCGCGTACGACGGGATGTCGCGATTGACAAGAGCCGTCGACCATACGGCGGAGAGCGATGCGACGATCACCGCCCAGACGACGGACTATATTTACAACAACGACGACCAGGTTGTCGAGGAACGCGATGCGGATGGCACCCTGCGACGGCAGCACGTCTGGGGTCAGTATGTCGATGAACTGGTTCAACAGCGGGAATACCACCAGGACGATGCCT